>JADGOY010000400.1 GCA_017882715.1 Nakamurella sp.
TTTCCCGCTCGGTCGACAGTCTGCACTCGATGGGACGCCATGAACGAATGATGACCCCGCCGTCGCGGTCGACACCTGAGCATTTGGTCCGGAAATCGCGGTGTTCCCGCACCCGAACAGGTCGACCAGCGCGTCGACACCGAGATGCCTCGGCTCCTGATCGCCGCAGTTCTGCGCCGGGCGCGGTGGCGTCGGTCGACGGCTCACGCATTGCTGCTCGGAGAATGCCATTGACCCCCGGACTCAGTCCGGAACGCTTGAACTGCCCCGCCCAGGGTGGGGAAAAAGCGGTCCCGGGGAAAAGGCTCGTCCAGTTCGTAGTGTTCGAGCTTGGTGCGCACTGGGTCCTTCAGTTCGGCGAAGACCAGCGACACTCCCCGGTTCGTCAGCGCCGTGTTGAGCTCCTCGAGCACGTCGGCGGCGGTGGTGTCGATGTCGGTGATCGGTTCGGCGGCCACGACGATCCATCGCGGGCGCGGGTTGCCGTCCGCGAGTTTGCGGACCTCGTCGCGGAACGTCCGGGCATTGGCGAAGAACAGCGGTGCGTCGAATCGGTACAGCACCAGCCCATCGAGTTGCTGGGCCTGCGGGTAGCTCGTCACATCGTGGTACCCGTGCATTCCGTCCACCAGACCGAGCCGCGTCTGATAGGGCCACCACGCCCGCCGGAACACATTGAGGATGGACAAGGCCACCGCGACGGCGATGCCCGGAAGAACCCCGAGCAGAGCGACGCCGAGGAAAGCGGCGATGGAGATCGAGAACTCGACGCGACGCTGGCGATACAGCCGCGCCGTGCCCTTGATGTCCGCCAGGGACAACGCGGCCGCGATGACCACCGCCGCCAGGGTTGGTTGCGGCAGGTCCTGGAGCAGGCCCGGTAGCAACAGCAGCATCAGCGTGATCAACACGGCGCCGACGAGGCCGGTCAGTTGGGTTTTCGCCCCGGACTGCTCCGCCACCGCGGTCCGCGAGCCGCTGGTGCTGACCGGGAAGCCCTGGAACAGGCCGGCCGCGACGTTCGCGGCGCCGATACCGATCATCTCCTGGTTCGCGCGCACCTCCTCCCCCCTGCGCGCCGCGAACGCCGACGCCGTGGAGATGGTGTCGGTCAACGCGACCAGGGCAATCCCGAGCGCTCCCCCGACAAGCAAAGGCAGATCGGACAGCGACACGTCAGGAATCGTGAAGGGCGGAAATCCTTGCGGGAGCACACCCACCAACTTCACACCGCGGGCCGCCAGGTCGAACACCGCCGCGGCGACGATCGACAGCACCACGGCTACCAGGACGGCGGGAATCTTCGGCAGCCACCGTTGCAGCACCAGGATGGCGACCAGACCCGCCACCCCGATCGCGAGTGCGGCGGTGACCGTCTCCCCATTCGCGACTCCCTGAACGAACCCGACCAGTTCGGCGATCAGGCCGTCCCCGTCCACGGAGAACCCGAACAGCTTCGGCAACTGCCCGAGCACGATCGTCACCGCCAGACCGTTCATGTAGCCGATCCGGGTGGGCTTGGACAGCAGGTCGGCGATCAGGCCGAGCTTCGCCACGCCGGCCAGGATCATGATCGCGCCAACGAGGATCGCCAGCATCGAGGCCAACGCCACCGCCCGCGCCGGGTCCCCGTTGGCGCCGGCCAGCGGAAGGATGGTGGCCGCGATCATCGGGCCCAACGCCGAGTCCGGACCCAGCACGAGGATCCGGGACGGCCCGAACACCGCGTAGCCGATCAGGCACAGGATCGAGGTGTACAAACCCGTGACGGCGGGCAGGCCGGCCAGCTCCGCGTAGGCCATGCCCTGCGGCACCAGCAACGCGGTCAGTACCAGACCGGCGACCAGATCCTTGGCCAGCCAACGACGCTGGTACGTGCGCAGCGTGACAACGCCGGGAACCACCGCCGTCACCGCGACCTCGCGCCCCGAGCCCGATCGCCTAGCGACTGATACATGGCCAACCTGCCCTCAGCACGGCATCCGGACGTCCCGCAGCAGAAGCCAGACCCACGGTCGTGGTCGCCACGCCTATGCCGCTTCGGCAGCGTAACGCTCCTGTCGGGCGAGCCGAGCTTCTCGTCGGCGCGGATGACGCACGCGACACGGCCGCGACTGCTATCGACCCCGCGTGTTCCCGGTATGGATCGTCGCGGGCCGGGTGGCACCCATCGCCAACCGCCAACCGATCGGCGGTGTAGCCGGGGTGTGTCAGCGGGGGAAGCCTCGGGCCAATTCGACACCCGCCGTCGGGCGTGTAAAGCGCGGATCTATTGGACGGGCGTTTCGCGGGGCTTTCTGGCGGGATCGAGTTCGCCCGCAGTCCCTTCGCCAACAGGCACAACTCCGTGACCTGCACATATACCTTCTGCACATACACCTTCCGGCGTTGCATGGACCCCGCCATTCAGTTCCGCGAAACCCCGCCACTTATCTCCGCGCTTGACACGGTTGTGGTGCTGCGCGATCCCGCGGCGTCGGGTATCTCCCTCACCTACTCCAACGAGGTTGCTCGACGGCATCGTGCCGACCGAGTGGGGGCTCACCGCGTTTCATCGACGGGGTTGAACCGTCTCGTCGGATGAGGGTGAGCGTCGGGCCGGGCACGCGTTTGTGGGTGAGGTGCGGA
>JADGOY010000174.1 GCA_017882715.1 Nakamurella sp.
GCCGACGGACAGGACCCGGTGATTCCCTCCACCATCGCCGACGCATCAGTCCTGGACGCGCTACGCCCCGTCCTGCGCCCGGAACCGACCCTCGCACCGGCCCGGACCCGGACGAGCCCGGGCTGACCGAGCCCGCCAGTCAAACCCGGCGGTGGCCGGGATCACCGAGTGGACCTCGGTCGCACAGCCAGAGAAACGGAACCGCCGCAACCGGCGGTCCTACCCAGCTCACCTTGGACCCGGCCGCCGAGGCGGGGCGATCATGATCTCCAACCTGACCAGCCCGCCGTCCCGTGATGAGCACGGTCTGCGTTGATCCACATTCATACTGCGCACCCTCCCCGATTGATGATCTTGCACGGATCGATCTGGCCGGTTGGGTATTCCCGACACCCTTCTCACGAAGTTGGACGCGAAACAGGGAGGCCGTCCGGGAGGATCGCTGAACTCGACGGGGAAGCATCGCGATACGCTAACCCGGACCCGCCAGCAGTCGACTGAAATTGATGCCCTTCGCGATCAAGCAAAGAGCCTGCCATGGAGAGTTCGAGGGCGTCCGCGCGCGCCGCGCTTCGGATCTATCTGGCCGAGCCCGCCGCTGCACAGTCCTTGGCTCGAGAAGCCGTGGAAAAGGGACGCCAGGACAAGGACTGGGTCGGCGTGGCTATGGCTCTCCGGGTCCTTGGCCTGGTCTCGGGACACCTGTCCGCCGCCGGCGCCGCCGTCGCGCACTTCCAGGAGGCGATGCGCTTCGCTAGGCTCGGCGACGACCAGGTCTGCGTTGCGCAGATTCGGAGCGACCTGGCGTATGTGCTGAGCCGACAGGGTAAGCCAGTCGCTGCCCTCCGGGAAATCGATGCCGCAAGACCTTTCCTGAAAGGCGCTGACAAAGGCCGCCTTCTCATGATGCAGGCGTTGGTGCTGAAGAGCATCGGTCGGCTGGATGAGGCTCTGGAGGCCTACCAGAGAGCGCTGCCCGCGATCCGCCGTACTGGCGACAAACAAACGCTGGCCGAACTGTTCGGCAATCGCGGCGTCATCCAAGTCCATCGCGGAGCGTTGGAGAAAGCTGATCGGGATCTCGGCGAGGCAGCGATTCTGTTTGAAGAACTCGGCAAAGGGCTGCATCGAGCGATCACCCTGCATAATCTCGGTTGCATTGCCGCGTTGCGTGGAGATGTGCCACTGGCCTTGTCTCGTTTCGACCGGGCGGAGATCGGCTACGCCGATCACCGCGATGTGCCGTTGGAGTTGTGGCGGGACCGCTGCGAGCTGCTGCTGGCAGCGGGTCTGGTCAGTGAGGCCCGCACGGCCGCCGAACATGCGGTTGCGGTTGCGGCCGATCGGGGCGAAATGGGTGAACTAGCTGAAGCTCGGGTGCGCCTGGCCCAAGCGGCTTTGGCCGATGGAGACAAGGAAACCGCGTTGGCGGAATCCGCCGAGGCCGCCAGCGCCTTCACCCGGCAACGTCGTACTGCATGGTCCTCCCTCGCCCGCTGGGTCGTCATCCAGGCCCGACTGGTGGAACCCCGGCAATCCGTGACGTCGGGCGCGGTCAGACGAGCGAGCCGGCGCCTGCTGACGGCGGGATTTCGCTCGGCCGCGGTGGACGCGGCGCTCAGTGCGGCAGGCTTGGCGATCGAGGAGAACCGGCCGGATCTTGCCCGCGCGGTTCTGTCTCCTATAGCCGCCGATCGACGGTCAGGCCTGATTTGGAGTCGGATGCAGGCATGGCACGCGGAAGCCTTGCTCCGCTTGCTCGCCCGGGATCGCTCGGGGGCTCGGCGCGCGGCGGCGTGCGGTCTCGCGCTCGCCGCCAAGTACCGCTCCTCGCTTGGCGCGACGGACCTGCAAGCCCTGGCGTCCCGACGCGTCTCCGCGCTGACGGAACTGGGACTGCGCAGCGCAATCCAGGATGGACGTCCGGCTCTCGTCTTGTCGTGGGCGGAGCGGACCCGCGCCGCCCACCTGCTGACACCGCCCACGCGGCCGCCCGACGACACCGAACTCGCGCGGGAGATGGCAGAGTTGCGACAGGTCATCACTCTGCGGCGTGAGGCCGTGGAGCATGGTCGCGCCGACCAACCCGAGTTGATCAGGCGACAGCTGACCCTGGAGCGAGCCGTCCGGGATCGGTCCCGCCGGGTTCGGTCGTCGACGCGCAGCGCAGCGACGCAACCGCTCAACGGCGATGAACTCGCGGTCGCCTTGGCCGGGCGAGCGCTTGTCGAGTACGTGAGCACCGAGGACGCGATGCACGCCGTCACTGTTGTCGATGGCCGCAAACGGCTTCATGACCTCGGTGATGTGCGGAAGATTCGCCGCCAGCTGCAGCTGTTGCCGTTTACTTTGCGCCGCCTGGCTCGCCATCAGAACCCTTCGAAAGCCACTGAGGCTGCGTTGATGGCATTGCACGAAGCTTCGGCCGACCTCGAGGACTTTCTCCTCGCGCCATTCGGCGTCACCCTCGGCGATCGCCCGCTCGTCATCGTGCCGGCCCAGCCGCTGCAGAGCCTGCCTTGGTCACTGCTGCCGTCCTGCAGAGGTCGGGCGGTGACGATCGCACCCAGTGCGACGATCTGGGCGCGTTCGGCGGTCCGCGCCGAACGCGCCGCCAGGGGTCGTGTCGTGCTCGCCGCCGGCCCGGGTCTGGCCCACGCAGTGTCCGAGGTGAGAGCGCTCGCCGCCATGTACTCCGACCCGACGGTTCTACTGCACGCCGACGCCACTTCCGAGTCGCTCTTGCAGGCCATGGACGGAGCCGAGCTCGTGCATATCGCGGCGCACGGCCAATTCCGAGACGACAATCCGATGTTCTCTGCGATTACCGCGGCCGACGGACCGGTGACGGTCTACGACCTGGAGCGGCTCCGTCGGGAACCACGCCAGGTCATCTTGTCTGCCTGTCAGTCCGGGCGGACCGCCAGCCTGCCGGGAGGAGAGGTCCTCGGGTTGGCATCGGAGCTGCTGCGCATCGGTGTCCGGACGCTGGTGGCGAGCGTGGTCGATATCCCGGACGCCGAGACCGAATCGCTGATGCTCGATCTGCATGCCGGTTTCACCGGCCTCCGGCCGGCCGAAGCGCTCGCGAAGGCACAAGAACGCGCCTATTCCCAGGAGTCCCGGAATATCGCGGTCGCCGCCGGCTTCCTGTGCTTCGGTGCGGGGTAGGCGCGGCCAGCGGTCATGCCGGATTACCTTACCTACCCCTAACCTACCCCGCGCCATTTCGATCCTCGCCGTTGCTGGCCGGGGGACGTTCACGCGCGTGACGACGGGTCGCCGGATACGGCTTCGCCTTCCTTTCGATCTGCTTGTCCCAGCTGCGACGTTTGACGATAGGGACGTTGTCCGGGATTGTCCGCGGGTCCTGCTGGTTCCGTAGTGCCTGGACGACGGCAATGGCGGACTGCCCTGACCCCCGGGTCAGCTCGCGGGCGATCGCACCGGACACGATCGCGGCGGCGAAGGACGTGCCCGACCATCTGGCCCATCCTTCGAATTCGACCGTCGAGCCATCCTCAGTCCGGACCGCACGGTCGATATAGGTGCTCAGTACATTCCTGCCGTTGGCAGCCAGATCAACCCAAGAACCGCGGTTGCTCCACGCCGCCCATTCGGTGCTGTCGTCGCAGTTGACCGATCCGACCGCGACGACCCTGTCGTCTCGGACGGCAGCGGGGTAGAACTCGTGCGACTCGCTTCCTGGGGGCTTGTTACCCGCCGATGCAACGATAACCAATTCAGGAAATGTGCCAAGGAGTTCATTGGTCATCGTTCGTAGGGTATCGACCACAGCGGGGGTGTCGTCGAAGCTCCCCAGGGAAAGGTTCAGGATATGCACGCCGCGTTTCGCCAAGGTCCAGGCAGCGCGCTCGACGGACTCAGCGGTTGCCTTGCCGGATTCGTCCAGGGAACGCTCGACCCACACCGCCGCACCGGGTGCCTGCTGCAGGATGAGCCCCGCGATGAACGTCGAGTGGCCTTCCATGTGGTGCAAGATGCGCTCGTCGCCATCCTCGTCCGGGTCGAAGCCCAGGAATTCGTCTGGTGCCGCGAGATACCCGCCCTCCAGCCACGGATGCGCGCACATCGCAGTGTCCACCAGGCCAACGACACTTCCCTCTCCAGTGGGTTCACACGTATCGGGTTCGGTCAATCGGCTGGCAAGCCGACGCAGCGCGGGCAGCGGCACACCGTCGCCGTGGTAGTCCATGGTGGTCCCGAAGACCAACACCTTCTTCGGTGCCCTTTCCTCGGGAACCCGCACGTGGAGATCAGGAATTCGCACCGGTGTATTGCCTTGGAGGGACGATGGTGGCTCGGCCATGCTGCTTCCCGCTTCCTCACGTGGTTTGACGAATGGATAATGCCCGGTCCCGACGGGTTGAGGCCACCAATTTAATAGGGCCCCGTCGAGCCGTCGACGTGTCGAGGGTTGTCCGGAAAATTTGCGGCGCGGCGAATCGCCAGATGTCGTAGAATGACAGGAGCCCGTGGTCGCAGACAATTCGGTTTGTTAAGTCGTGAACCAGTCGGTCAGAAAGCTGGTTTCCTCGGTGTCGCATCGCAGCCGCATCGGCCCGCTGCTTTTCGGCCGATTGGCGATGAAACATCCCATCTCGTCGGTTCGGGCCTCCGAAATCTCACCGGAGGCGCAAATGACACTGATCAGGCCCGAACGAGTGGGATACAGCTGGCCGATCACCGTCTTGCTGCTCACCTCGACCTGCACTCCGATCCCGTTGCCCTCGAACACCAGCAGTCGTGGTTGCGGACCGGCCGAGCCCCTGACCAGGGTGAGGTCATCGCGAAACGAATCTGAGGAAAGCTGGAGTCGCTCCAGCTCGGCGTCCACCGTGCGCCACGCGAAAGCCGCTCTCGCGGCCTCGAGCATTCGCGATGGCACCTCCTGGCCGGAACCTTTCAGCGCCTCCTTGACTTCGGCCACCAAATCGTCGTCATCATCGGCCCATCCAGCTGGCGTCATGTCAGTCTCCCTTCCCCGACTCCTGGGCTGACCCAGATCCGAACAGTGCCTGCATTGATGGGGTGGCGCGCAGCTTCTTCAAGCAGCGTGCGCGGGTCGGCCCGATGCTGCCGATCGGCATTCCCAGTTGCCGGCTGATGTCCTCGTAGCTGGAGGGAGGGTCACTGACCAACAGCAACAGCAACGTCCGTTGTTCAGCACTCAACTCGTTCAGACCGTCGCGCAGGGCCTGCGCCCGCTCGACGCGCAGCACGCCCTCATCGACCGGTGGTTCGTCGACCATGACCTGGAACCAGGAGGATTCGAGATCGACGGGCAACGTTCTTCGCCTGGCTCTGAGCGCCGCCAGCGCTTCGTTCCTCGTTGTGGTGCTGATCCAAGCGGGCAATGCGCGGGGCTCCTTGATTGCGTTCAGGTGCTCGACCAGCCGGAGCCAAACGGTCTGGCTGACGTCCTCGGCATCTTTGTCGCTGAGCCGGTAACGACGGACAACCGAGAACACCAATGGCATGTATCGCTCGACCAATCCGTTCCATGCTTCTTGATCACCGCGGTCGGCCGCCGTCACGAGATCGCTCACGTCCACGGCATGAATCATGCCCGTACCTCCGCAGTCCGCTGACCCGGGCGTCACCATCACGCGATCGATGGATAACATGATACTGAGGCTCGGATTCCCGGATAAATACACCCGAGGCCGTTTTTCTTCGGTTGCCCGGCAGTCAGGTGCTGAACGAGCCGCCGCCATACGCGCCGCTGGCATTGCGATCTGGGCAAATCACAATAGAACCGCCCAACGGCAGTCGGTCGGCGGCTCCGCGCTCAGCGCCAGCCTCCGGAGACCAGGGATTCTGATCGCGTCCACCCGCTCGACCCGATGGGACCGCATCGTGTCCAATGGCCGAGCGGTCTGGCGGACCTTTGCCTCTGCCCGTCGCGCCGCACCTGGACCAGAATCCGGAACCGGAGGTGGTGACGATGCCGGACGTGCGGTCCCCACGCACCATCGACCCATCTACGACCGCCGCAGCGGCCATAGATTGCGAACGCGCACTCCGGTTGGTTGGGCGGCTGGACAGCTGGGCGTCTGGCATCGGCGTCTCCGCGATCTGGCTGGCGACCCTGACGGCCACGTTGTTCTCCGCCGACTACCATTTACAGGCTCCGGCCCCCAACGCGAGGTCTGGAACGGCGCCCAGATGCGGCGGCTGCTGGCCGATAAGGCCGGCCCCCACAGCGTATGCGGCAACACAGGTGACCGCCGGGGGCCGTCATGCGGCCGAGTCCGCGGCGGCCGAGCGCAGTCGGGCGATGGCGGTCATGGTGGAGCGGTTGCCGACCTTGATCCGTTGGCGCCCGTGCGGTTCACCGAGCGACCTCTCGTGCGTGTCAAGCCTTTCCCATCCAGGGAAGTCGGTGACCGGCAAGCCCTTGTCGGCAAGCAGAGCCAACAGGCCGCTCCGCTCGCGGCGCGGCGCGCGGGCTAATCCAGGAGCGTCTTGGAACAGGTTCGCGACCGTTTCTGCCGCGTCGGACTTGGTGTGCCCGATCAGGCCAACGGGGCCGCGTTTGACCCACCCGGTCGCATACACCCCCGGGATAGGGTGGCCGTCGAGGTCGAGCACCCGCCCGCCGGCGTTCGGCAGCACCAGCCTGGTCGGGTCGAACGGCAGGTCCTCGATCGCCTCAGATCGGTACCCCACGGCCCGGTACACGGCCTGCACGTCCCATTCGTTGAATTCCCCGGTACCGCGGACGGTACCGTCGCCGGTGAGCTCCTGCCGCTCCGTGCGCAACCCTGTCACGCCCTCGTCGGGCGTGCCGAGGATCTCTACCGGGTTCTCCAGGAAATGCAGGTGGATGCGCCGCTGCGGTCCCGGCTCCGGTTCACGCAGAGCCCACTCGCTCAGGACGTCGACCACCATGCGCAGGGCCTTGTGCCGACCCAGCGCGGCCTGCGACTCGGCGTCGAACTCCATCCCCTCGGGCGCCACCAGAACGCGGACGTTCGGCGAGTGGTCCAGCTCCCGCAGTTCGACGGGGGTGAACTTGGCCTGCGCCGGGCCGCGCCTGGCGAACATGTGCACGTCGGTGACGGCCGAGGCCGCCAACGCCGCATGCACATGTGCCGGGATGTCGGTCAACAGCAACTCGTCTCCGGTCCTGGCAAGCATCCGCGCCACGTCCAGGCCGACATTGCCTACCCCGATCACCGCAACAGAGGAAGCCGTCGACAGGTCCCAGGTCTGATTCCGGTCGGGGTGGGAGTCGTAGAACGCGACGAAATCGGCAGCCCCGTGGGACCGCGGCAGGTACTCACCGGGAATACCGAGAGAACGGTCACGTTCGGCTCCGGTGGCCACGATGACCGCGTCGTAGAACTGTTTCAACTCCTCCAGCTTTATGTCGACCCCGACGTGCACGTTACCCGTGAACGAAATCTGTTCGTTCTGCATCACCCGGTGCAACGCCATGACGATGTTCTTGATCCGCGGGTGATCAGGGGCCACTCCGTACCGGATCAGTCCGTACGGTGTCGGCAATCGATCGAAGACATCCACGGTGATGCCGGCGACCTTGGTGGTCAGGATGTCGGCTGCATAGATACCGGCCGGCCCGGCGCCGACAACGGCGATCCGCAGGGGCACGGACATGTGAATCTCCTCCGTTTCGCAAATAAACCATTCGGCACCAGCGGAACAACCTCCGAATTCCTGGTGCATATTGATCTACCCTTACGGACGCGCCTTCCGCACGCCAGATACTGGCCGCGAGCTCCCGAAGCTGTCCCCAGGTGCAAGGTAGGGATCGGAACGTGTGACCTTTTGAAGTAGAGGAAGCGGTCCGCGTCGGCATGCTGGGGGCCTGGGGGGCTCCACCCTAACGGTAAACATTCAGCCCCGGCACGCGGCGGCATGTGCTGATGACGTGGGGTGATGACGTGGGGTGATGACCGGTCGGGCTTTGCTCGTCGGTATGGGTGGGGCCGCCGTGGTCAGGTGGGGGCGGGGTGGCATCCAGGGTTGGCCGGTGATCGCTTGGCGCATCGCGGGCATCATGTTGTGGCTGTGTTTGGCGGCGGTGGAGAGGTAGCCGCGGATGGTGTAGCGGTCTTGGGTGCGTTTCTCGCTGGTGAGCCGTCCGGAGGTGTTCTGTTGGACCTTGGC
>JADGOY010000175.1 GCA_017882715.1 Nakamurella sp.
GCTCGCCACGAAGGTGATGGTCCCGCTCGACGGGAAGGTTCGCGAAGGGGTGGGCCTGCTGGGCTCGCCGTGCTTCGAGATTCCGCGATCGGTGGAGCGTGACAGCCGGTTCGACCATCTCCGGAGCGGCGACGAGCTGCGCCGCGGCCTGGCCGGAAAGAACCGGTACAACATCCGGACCATGGGTGTTCTCCTGCTCGTACGGTGGCTGCACGTGTTCCTGCTCACGGTGCTCGGCATGGCCGCCTTCGATTTTTCCGATGCGTTCGCGCATGCCGTGATCGGCGCATTCTTCGCGCTCAGTGTCGTGGTCACCGCGGTCTACTACGTGCTGGTGGAGCGCTGCTTCACGGCCTTCCGCGCACTGAAGCCGAGATTGTGCTCCAACTACGACCCGTATTTCTGGTGGCACGAACGCCTCTGGAAGGTGCCATCCGACGCGTATCTCCAGGTCTTCAACGGCACCCCGTTCAAGAACGTGATCTGGCGGCTGCTGGGTGTCCGGCTCGGCAGCAGGGTCTTCGACGACGGCTGCTATTTGACGGAGCGGACGCTCGTCACCGTCGGCGACGACGCCGCGCTCAATGCAGGCAGCAAGATCCAGTGCCACTCGCAGGAGGACGGCACCTTCAAGTCCGACCGGGTCACGATCGGTGCCGGCTGCACCCTGGGGGTCGGCGCCTTCGTCCACTACGGCGTGACGATGGGCGACGGCGCGGTGCTCGCCGCCGACTCGTTCCTCATGAAGGGCGAGGAAGTCCCACCGTTCGCACGGTGGGGGGGAAACCCGGCAGCGGAGACTGCCGGTCATCAGGCCGGCAGCGCAAGACCGGTTCCCGCGCTGCCGGTCAGCCGCCGACGCGGCCGCCATCGGGCCGATGAGACAGACACTCCCCGAACGCATGCCGTCGCCGCGGTGGCGCGCAACGGACACCGGGAGGATCTCGATCGGCGGGCTCAACGAGGCGGCCGGCACCGCCCGCCCACAGGTGTGCCGAGCAACGACGACTGCGGCGCGGCCCTGGTCGGCGCCAAGTAACCGCCAAGTAAGACCGTGGCGAACGGTGAATGGAGGGAAAACTCGATGAGAATGCAGGCGGATGCAGGCCGGGAGTTCTGGCGCGCCCAGCTTCTCGCCGGCGGGTTCACCGCGATCCCGCGGTGGACCCTCGATCCGGTGGCGGGTGTCGTCGAGCACGAGGCGACGATCCCCGACGATCTGGTGGCGGCGTTGCGCCGGCTGGCGGACGAGCTCGCGCTGCCACTCGGTTCGGTGCTGCTGGCCGCGCACGCCAAGGTGCTCGCCGCGTTGTCCGGCGAGCGTGAGGTCGTGACCGGTTTTGTCGCCGCGCAGGGCGGTCGACCGTTGCCCTGTCGGCTGACGACCGACCCCATCTCGTGGCGGACGTTGCTGCTGGACACCCATCGAGTCGAGTCAGAACTCTTGTTGCACAAGAACTTTCCGGTCGATGATCTCAAGAGCGAGCTGGGCCTGACCGGACCGTCGTTCGAGACCGTGTTCGATCCCGGCGGCAATGGCGGCGACCAGGCCGAGGACACCGTGCTGTGCGCGGGAATCTGGCACCACGGCGGTCGACTCGTGCTGCGGCTGCGGTACCGCACCGACGTGCTGGACGCGGACTGGGCCGCCAGGATCGCCGGCTACCACCTCACCGCGCTCGCACTGATCGCGGCTGATCCGGATGCCGAGCACGGGCGGCAGAGCCTGTTGTCCGCCGAAGAACTGCACTTCCAGCTCGAAGGGCTTGCCGGACCGCGCCGGGAGCTTCCGGACCGTCGGTTCCACGAGTTGTTCGAGCAGCGGGTGGGGGCACACCCCTACGCTGTCGCGGCCGTGCACGGCGACCGGCAGTGGACCTACCGGGAGCTCAACGTCCGTGCCAACCGGCTGGGACGAGCCCTGCTGGCGCGCGGGTTACGCCGCGAGGGTGTCGTCGCTGTGGTGACCGAGCGCAACCTGGACTGGATGGCCGCCGTCCTCGCGGTCTTCAAGGCCGGTGGTGTGTACCTGCCCATCGAACCGCATTTCCCGGCCGATCGCATCGCGACTACGCTCTCCCGCGCCGACTGCCGGCTCGTGGTGACCGAACCCGGTAGCACTACCACGCTCGACCAGGCCCTGGAGTCGCTGTTCGGAATCCAGACGTTGTTCGTCGACGCGGCCCACGAGCAGGAGCACGCCGAGTGTGATCTCGGCGTCAGGGTCGCACCGGATCAGCTCGCCTACATCTACTTCACCTCCGGCTCGACCGGTGAGCCCAAGGGCGCGATGTGCGAGCACGCTGGCATGCTCAACCACCTGTACGCCAAGATCGACGACCTCGATATCGGCGAGGGGCAGGTCGTCGCCCAAACCGCACCCCAGTGCTTCGACATCTCGCTGTGGCAACTGGTGTCCGCGCTCCTGGTCGGTGGAAGGACCCTGCTGGTCGAGCAGCAGGTGATCCTGGACGTCCAGCGGTTCGTCGACAAGATCGTTGACGGCCGGGTCGCGGTGCTCCAGGTCGTGCCGTCCTACCTCGAAGCCGTGCTGTCCTATTTGGAGCAGCACCCCCGCGAGCTGCCGTACCTGCGGTGCGTGTCGGTCACCGGCGAGGCGCTGAAGTGGGAACTCACGCAGCGTTGGTTCGCGGTCGAGCCGGGGATCAAACTGGTCAACGCCTACGGGCTGACCGAGACCTCGGACGACACCAACCACGAAGTCATGCACAGGGCGCCCGATCGGGGACGAGTCCCGCTCGGTCGCCCCGTCAACAACGTCCACATCTACATCGTCGACGAGCACCTGTCACCTGTGCCGCTCGGCGCCCCCGGTGCGATCGTCTTCTCCGGCGTCTGCGTCGGCCGCGGGTACGTCAACGACCCCGAGCGCACCCGGCTGGCCTTCATGGCTGATCCGCACCGCGACGGTCACCGGCTCTACCAGGGCGGCGACTACGGCCGCTGGCAACCCGAGGGAAAGCTGGACTTCCTCGGCCGCCGGGACAACCAGGTCAAGATCCGCGGCTTCCGCATCGAGATCGGCGAGATCGACAACACCCTGCTGCGGGTGCCCGGTGTCCGCGACGCTGCCGTGGTGGTCGCCGAGCATGCCGACCACAGCAAGCACCTAGTGGCGCTCTACTCCGGCCACCGGCCACTCGACGCCGACGTCCTGCGGGACCGACTGGCTCAGTCGCTGCCCGAATACATGGTTCCGTCGGCCTTCCACTGGCAGGAGACTCTGCCCCTGACCGCCAACGGCAAAATCGACAGGAAGACGCTGACCGCGCTCGCCGGGGAGCTCGACGTCGCCGAGCAGGACTACCACCCACCGAGCACGCCCACCGAGCAGCGGCTAGCGGCAGCGTGGGCGACGGTGCTCGGCACCCCGCAGGACCGGATCGGCCGACGCGACCACTTCTTCTTCGACCGCGGCGGCACATCGCTGTCGGCGGTGAAGCTGGCGATCACCCTGGACCGTGCGGTGTCCCTCACCGACGTCATCCACTACCCCATCCTCGCCGATTTGGCCGGGCTGGTCGACGGCAGGTGCGAGCGGCGCTCCGGGCTGCTGCAGTTACTGTCGGAATCGAGCGATGCTCGGGCCAGTTCCCTGGTGTGTTTCCCCTACGCCGGCGGCAACGCGGTGAACTTCCAGCCGATGGCCAGCGCATTGCGCGGCAGCGGGCTGGCGGTCTACGCCGTCGAGCTGCCCGGTCACGACCTGGCCTCGGACAGCGAGCCGTTCGCGTCGATGGCACAGGTGGTCGAGCAGGTGACCGCCGAGATCACCCGGCGCGGCCTGACCAGGGTGCTGCTGTGGGGCCACTCCTCGGGCACCGCATTCGCGGTGCAGACGGCCCGCGAACTCCAGTCCCGCGGGGTGGACGTCCAGCGGCTCTTCCTCGCCGCACAGCTGCTCGGCGACGCCACCGATCGACGCGCCGCCAGCACCGAGCTGACCCGACGGAGCAACACCGAGATCGCCGCGCGGCTGATCGCAGACAGCGGCTACACCGAGCTTGGTGAGCTGGACGCGCAGCGCGCCGGACATGTCGGTGCCGCCTACCGGCACGACTGCGTGTCCGCACACCGCTATTTCACCGACGCCCTGGACACCCCGCCAGCGGTGAGGCTGTCGACCCCGGTCACCGTGGTCGTTGCCGCCGACGACTCGAGCACCGCGGAGTTCCCGCGGCGGCACCGCGACTGGCAGCTCCTGGCCGAACACGTCGACCTGCACGAGTTGGCCGACGGTGGCCACTACTTCCTGCGCACCCGTCCCAACGAGGCCGCGCAGGCAGTCCTCCGCGCAGTCGAATTGTTCGCTTCCCCGTCGGCAGTAACTCACAACACCTGAAAGGACTTGCGATGTCGTCCTCATCCCCGGCGTCACTGCTCGACATGGATCTGCATCCCGGCAGGCCGCCCATGCTGCGGGCCGACGCGACCGGCGACGCGCCCGGCTGGGCGGCCGAGCACCGGGACGCGCTGCGCACCACCGTCACCGGCCACGGCTCCGTCCTGGTCCGCGGCCTCGGGCTGCGCGATGCGGCCGAGACCGGTGCCGTCTTCCAACGGCTGGCCACCGCTCTGATGACCGAAAAGGAGGCCTTCGCGGCCCGGCAGGTCTACTCCGACGGCGTGTACTCCTCGGCGAAGTGGCCGGCAAACCAGCCGATGTGCATGCACCACGAACTGAGCTACCTGCTCCAACCGCCCAGCCTCGTGCTGTTCGCGTGCCTGCGCGCCCCCACCACCGGCGGCGCGACCGCGGTGGCCGACTCGCCCGCCGTACTCGACGCGCTGCCCACCGAGCTGGTCGAGCGATTCGAGCGAGAGGGCTGGCTGCTCACCCGCAGCTACAACGACGAGATCGGGGCGTCCCTCACCGAAGCCTTCGGCACCGATAATCGCGGCGCCATCGAGACCTACTGCCGGGCCAACGCGATCGCGTTCGAATGGCAACCCGACGGTGGACTACACACCAGGCAACGCCGCAGCGCCATAGTGCGTCACCCGGTCACCGGCCAGCGCTGCTGGTTCAACCAGATCGCATTCCTCAACGAATGGACGATGGCCCCCGAGGTCCGCGAGTACCTGGTCGACGTCTACGGCGCCGACGGGCTGCCGTTCAACACCCGCTACGGCGACGGCGACCCGATCGGCGAGGACGTCGTCCAGCTGCTCAACCAGGTCTATGACGCCAACACCGCACGCGAACCATGGCAGAGCGGTGATCTGATGCTCGTCGACAACATCCGCACCGCGCACAGCAGGGAGCCCTTCACCGGACCACGCGACGTACTCGTCGCGATGGCCCACCCGATGCCACCGCCCGACAGGCCAACAGCCGGGGTGACCGCCCGATGACCACCACCCGGTCCGCCGCGACGGAGCCCGCGCCATCCGAGCCGCTCACGGTGCCACCGTTCGCGGTGATCTCCGGTGGCCAGGTCCAGCACGCCCTGCAGGGGCGCGAGAAGCAGATCGTGGAACTGGTCGGGACCACCTACCGGCTGCACGGCGCCGGTGACTCGGTGAACCCGCCGTCATACTTCCTGCGTTTCCCGGACCGCCCGTCCTCCCGGATCATCGCGCTGCCCGCCTCGATCGGCGGCCAGATCCGGGTGGACGGCCTGAAATGGATCTCCAGCTTCCCCGGGAACGTGGCGGCCGGCATCCCCAGAGCATCGGCAGTGCTGATCCTCAACGACCACGACACCGGCTACCCGTTCGCCTGCCTGGAAAGCTCCATCATCAGCGCCACCCGGACGGCCGCATCGGCGGCGTTGGCGGCCGACTGGCTCAGCCGCGGCCGGCGGCGCCCGAAGCGCGTCGGGTTCATCGGGGCGGGCCTGATCGCCCGGTACATCCACACCTACCTCACCGGAACCGGCTGGTCGTTCGACGAGACCGGCGTACACGACCTGTCCGCCGACAGCGCGGCCGGCTTCGGCAGGTACCTGGAGCGGTCGGGCACCCCCGGCAGGATCACCGTGCACGACAGCGCCGAACAGCTGATCCGCACCAGCGACCTGATCATCTTCGCCACTGTCGCCGCTCACCCCCACGTCAACGACCCGTCATCGTTCGACCACCACCCATTGGTGTTGCACGTATCGCTGCGCGACCTTGCCCCGCAGATCCTGCTCGCCTCCACCAACATCGTCGACGACGTCGAACACTGCCTCCAGGCCAACACCTCGCCGCACCTGGCCGAACAGCTCACCGGCAACCGGAACTTCCTGCACGGCACGCTGGACGACGTCATCACCGGGCGGGTGACCGTGCCGACGGACCGGACGCTGGTGTTCTCCCCCTTCGGCCTCGGCGTGCTCGACCTCGCGGTCGGCAAATTCGTCTACGACCAAGTGGCCCGCTCCGGCGAGTTGCACGTCGTCGACGACTTCTTCCACGAGCTGCGCCGGCACGGATAACCGTCCGAGCGCCCCGCTGCACAATTAGGAGACCAGCATGCCAGTCGTGTCCGTTCCCCACGGCTTCAACGAGGACCAGCTCTACGTCGACCTTCGGTCGATCCTCGGGCTCTCGCTCTTCCTGAAGTGCGAGGGCTTCAACTTCGCCGGCTCGATCAAGCTCAAGGCCGCGAGCGAAATGGTGGAGGCCGCCGAGCGGGATGGGATCCTGACGCCGGGGTCGGTCCTGGTCGAGTCCTCGTCCGGAAACCTGGGCGTGGCGCTGGCCGTGATCGCGGCGAGCAAGGGCTACCGGTTCCTGTGCGTGACCGACCCGCGCTGCAACCTGTCGACCAGGCTGATGATGGAGGCGCTGGGCAGCCAGGTACACGTCATCACCGAACCGGATCCCGTCGGCGGCTTCCTCGGCGCCCGGATCGCCTACATCCGCGCGCTGTGCGCCGCCGACGAAAGGTACGTGTGGCTCAACCAGTACACCAATCCCGCCAACGGGATGGCGCACTACCGCACAACCGCCCCGGCGATCGCCCGCCAGTTCCCACAACTGGATGCGCTATTCATCGGAGCCGGCACCACCGGGACCCTGATGGGCTGCGCCCGCTACTTCCGGCAATGGCACCGGCCGGTGCGGATCATCGCAGTGGACAGCGTCGGCTCGGTGACCTTCGGTGACGCGCCGGGCCGCCGGATGATTCCCGGCCTGGGCACCAGCATCCGCCCGCCGCTGCTCGACCGGTCCTACGTGGACGAGGTGATCCTCGTCGAGGAGGCGGACACCATCCGCGTGTGCCATCGCCTGGCCAGAAACGGATTCCTGTTCGGCGGCTCCACCGGCACGGTGGCCAGCGGCGCGGCGACCTGGCTGGCCCAGCATGAGGCCGGTGAACTCACCGCGGTGGCCATCGCCCCCGACCTCGGCGAGCGCTACCTGGACACCATCTACCAGACGACCTGGCTGCAGGACCTTTACGGTGACGACATCCTCAGCTCGGACCAACTGACGGCCGCCAGTTCCCGGTGAGCCTCACCAGCCACCGACACCGGGCCAGGTTGGGTATCCGGAGGGAGCGTTCCGCGGTCGGTGGGCGGCGCGCAAACGCATCGTGCTGTTCACCCTTCGGCCCCCACCGATCTCGGCGGTTGCGGTAGGGACCGCCCGTGCGGGCGGCCCCCGTGTTGAAGCCGCCGAGGCGTACTTGCGGGCCGTGGCGATCCGGACCTTCAGGAACTCGAAGAACTCCGACACCCGCTCCGGCGTCGGTGGCGGCAACACCGCGGGTGAGTCGTCGCCGACATGTCGGGCAGCGTTGAACTCATCCACCGGGCAGACCAACCGGACACCGAACAACGCGTCGATCTCCACCGCCTTCCGCGACTGCAGGAACCGGTGAAACCCCTTGAACGCCTGCACATATCCCCGTCGAGTCGACGACGCCAACCCATCTGCTGCGAGCCCGCCGACGACCCGGTCCACGTCCTCGGCCGTCGCCTCCCACGCCGGCAAACCCAACAGGGCCAGGACCCGGTCGAGCACCCCGGCGTCGTTCTCGATCGTCACCGCACTGAAACCACGCGCCGTGCACGACGCCCAATAGTCATTCACGCATCTCGACTGGAACCCGGCCGGGTCGCTCGACCCGCCGGCATCCACGACGCCGAGCCGCCCGGCAGAACCCGCAACGATGCTCGATCCACCCTGCACACCTTCTTC
>JADGOY010000042.1 GCA_017882715.1 Nakamurella sp.
CGAGGTCAGCGCGTGGGGGCAGTTCCTCAGCGTCTACGTCGTCGACCAGTCCAGCTGGGTGCACATCCTGCTGTACTTCGCGTTGATCATCTTCTTCACCTACTTCTATGTCGGCATCACGTTCAACCCGACGGAGCGGGCCGAGGAACTCCGGAAATACGGCGGCTTCATCCCCGGCATCCGCCCGGGCCGGCCGACCGCCGAGTACCTGCAGTTCGTGTTGTCCCGCATCACCCTGGCGGGCTCGATCTACCTGGGCATCGTGGCCATCCTGCCCAACCTGTTCCTATCGCTCACCGGTCAGGGCAACAACCAGAACTTCCCGTTCGGCGGCACATCGGTACTGATCATGGTCGGGGTCGGCCTGGATACGGTGAAACAGATCGAGACCCAGCTGATGCAACGCAACTATGAAGGGTTCCTGCGCTGATGAGAGTTCTGATCGTCGGGCCGCAGGGCGCCGGCAAGGGCACCCAGGCCATGTTGCTGGCGCAGAACCTCAAGGTGCCGCACGTCTCCACCGGCGACATCTTCCGGGCCAACGTTGGCGCCGGCACCGATCTGGGTGTGCTGGCCAAGCGGTACATGGACGCCGGTGAACTGGTCTCCGACGAGGTGACCAGCGCGATGGTGGCAGCTCGGCTCGCCGAGCCGGACGCCGAGCCGGGCTTCCTGCTCGACGGGTTCCCGCGCACCGCGCCGCAGGCCCGCTGGCTCGAGGGACTGCTGGCCGAGCGCGGCCAGAAGGTCGACTCCGTGCTGTTGCTCGAGGTGCCGGACCACGTGCTGATGGCGCGGATGCTGGCTCGCGGACGGGCAGATGACACCGCGGAGGCGATCACCCGCAGGCTGGAGCTGTACCACACCGAGACCAAGCCGCTGCTGGACTTCTACGCGAACCTGGTCGTCCCGGTGGACGGAGTGGGCACTGTCGACGAAGTTCAGCGGCGGGCCCTGTCCGCGCTGAACCGTTGATCGTCGCGGTCGGCGTCCGAGTGCGTGACGGTTGTCGATGACTGAAAGTTCGATCCAGCTCAAGACCCGGGGCGAGCTGCAGGCGATGCGCGCTGCCGGCCTGGTGCTGGCCCGCGCGATCGTTGCGGGACGGGCCGTGGTAGCGCCCGGCGTCAGCACCATGGACGTCAATGACGCGGTCGCCGCCGTCATCGCCGACGCCGGTGCGACGAGCAACTTCCTGCACTACGGCGCGCGTGGATCGGACCCCGGCTTCCCGGCCACGATCTGCGCGTCCGTCAACTCCGAGATCGTGCACGGCATCCCGTCGACGTCCAGCATGCTTGCGCCCGGTGACCTGCTGTCCATCGACGCCGGTTGCATTCTGGACGGCTGGCATGCCGACTCGGCCGTGTCGGTTCATGTCGGCCAGGCCCCGTCGATGGCAGAGGTCGACCTCATCGCCGCCTGCGAGGTGGCGATGTGGGCCGGTATCGCGGCCGCCAGACCGGACGGCCGGCTGGGCGATGTCTCCTGGGCGATCCAGAACTCGGTGGAGCAGTCTGCGCGGGGCGACGGTCGCCGGTACGGCTCGGTGTCCGGGTACGGCGGCCACGGCATCGGCACCGCGATGCACATGGCCCCGTTCGTGCCCAACCAGGGAAAGCGCGGGAAGGGTCCGAGGCTGATCCCGGGGATGGCGCTGGCCGTGGAGCCGATGATCACCCTGGGTCGGCCGGCCACCAAGGAACTCGGTGACGGCTGGACGGTCGTCACCCGGGACGGCAGCCGGGCGGCCCACGTCGAGCACTCCATCGCGATCACCGAAGACGGAGTGTCCGTGCTGACGGCAATGGATGCGGGTGCCGCGGGTCTGGCCCAGTTCGGGATCATCCCGGTTTCGCTGGACTGAGCCGGCAGGTGCCCGCTCCGGTCCGACGGAGGACTGCCTTCGTCCTGCTCACGACCCTGCTGTGCGCGCTCACCCTCGGACTCGGGTACGCCAACAAAGCACGCTGCGTCGGGCCGGAATTCGACAGCCAGGGGCGCAGCGGGCCGGACTACACCGTGCGGGTGGCGCGGGACGTCTGCTATTCCGACATCCAGCAGCTGTGGATCGGCCGGGACATCGACCGGCACGTGTTCCCATACCTGTCCGGCGGATACAACCCGGTGTCCGAGCAGCTGTACGGCGGGGCGGTGGAGTACCCAGTGCTCACCGGGATGGCAATCTATGTGGCTGCAGCGCCCTCGTCCAACGACGGTCAGTTCCTGCTGTGGTCGGCCGTGCCGCTGGCCGTCGCGGGTCTGCTGGCCGCGGCTCTGCTGGCCTGGCTGGCCGGGCTGCGATCCTGGTGGTTCGCCCTGGCGCCGCCGCTGGTGCTCTACGCGTTTCACAACTGGGACCTGTTCGCGGTCTGCGCGACCGTGGTGGCGTTCTGGGCGTTGCTGCGGGGCAGCCGCCCGGCCCGATCCGGTTCGGATGCGCCCGCGGCCCAGGGAGGTTCGAATGTCGCCGGCACCATCGGTCGGCGCGGCCCGCTGGTGGTGGCGGCCGTCGCGCTGGGCGTCGGCGGCGCGTTCAAGATCTATCCGATGATGTTCGCGCTGCCGGTGGCGTTGTGGCTGGGGGCCGGCGGGTGGCGTCCGGCGGCGGGCGGTACCCACCCCGTTCGGTCGCGGTGGCTGACGGCCGCGGCGTTCCTGGCGGGCTCGGTCGGTGTCTTCGGGCTGATCAACCTGCCGTTCATGATGCTGGGGTGGACGGGCTGGTGGGCCTCGTTCCAGTTCCAGTGGAGCCGTCCGATCGACCTGACCACCAACACCATCTGGTTCTGGGGAGCCCGGCCCTACAGCGATTCGTCGAACGTTGCCGTGCAACACGACCTGGCGATGGCCGCCACGGTCAGCACGCTGGCAGCCCTGCTGCTGGTCTGCGTGCTCGGGTTGCTGCGGCAGCGGCGGGAGAAGGTCTACCCGTGGCTGCCGGTCTGTGCGGCCATGGTGTGCGGGTACCTGCTGTTCAACAAGGTGCATTCGCCGCAGTTCGCCCTGTGGCTGCTGCCGTTCTTCGTGCTGCTGCGCATCAGAGCGGGTTGGATCCTTGCCTACTTCGTCGCTGACGCCGCGATCGGCATCGGCTTCTTCCGGTGGCAGTATCTGATCGGCAGCGGGGCACCGAGCGGGTCTTATGACGCGCTGTCGCCGCAGCTGGTGCTGATCGGTGTCTGGGGAAGGGCGGCGCTGCTGATAGCCCTGATCGTGGTGTTCCTGCGGGCAAGGGTGGTCGATGTGCCCACCCGGCCGACCCCCGCCCCTGAGCCCGGATCCGGCGCGCGTCAGGCCACGGTCAACCCCTCGGCGCCGTCAGGTGCAGCGGCCCGCTGACTGGGTGCCCCCCGGCCGGCTGGAATCTGTGAACCTCAGCCGCGACGCCCGGGCGTGATCCGCCGGGCCGGCCCGGGAAGCGCCCTGGTGGCGGCGACCTCTCGCGCGATATCCCGCAACGTGCGGCGTCCGCGTGTGGCCTTCCGTCGTCAGTAACGCGAAGGCGTCATCGCTGTTGATCTTGTGCTCGACCATCAGGATGCCGACGGCGGTGCCGGGGCAGATCAACGGCGCGCCCGGCGGATACGCGCCGACGTTCGCCGAGCACTTCGGCGGTCCCGGTGTCGGCCGTCTGCCCGAAAACCGCCAGGACCGTGCCGTCGTCATCGGTGATCGCCGAACCGGAATAGGTTCAGTGATGACCGGGCTCGCCCGTCCCGCCCCGACGCGGCCGATGAAACCGGACGCTCAGGGTATGGCGCGCGCGGCTCGACGAACCGGCCCGCGGCCCCGGCACAGCCAGGCGATGACCACGGCGATGATCATCACCCCGGTGCTGACGATCGCGGCGACGGTGCCATTCGCGCCCGCCGTGGCGGACGTGACGTTGTAGGTGCCGTGCCACACGGCCACGATCAGGATGCTGCTGCTCGCGGATTCATACAGCCAGGCGAGCAGGACGGAGCCGCAGGCCAGCCCGATCAGGAAACCCGGGACCCCGACGGGGCCGAGGTCGCGATAGTTCTGCAGCAGGAAGAACAGCGGCAGATGCCAGCCGGCCCAGATCGGTACCAGCAGCAGGCCGGCCGCGACAAGTCCGTGCCGCTCGCGGAGCGCCGGTATCGCGAAGCCGCGCCAGCCGGTCTCCTCGCCGAGACCGTTGATCACCACGAACATCACCCAGACGAACAGCACCCCCCGTTCGGGCAGCCCGGCCATCCGGCCGAAGTCGGCGATGTCGGGTGCACCGGAGATGATAGTGGTGACCGCGACCGCGATGGCCAACAGCGCCAGCGGACTGCCGATGGCGAACAGCCACCAGCGCACCGGGACCCGCCACCGGAACATGCGTGCCAGCAGGTCCCGGATCCCCGGCTTGCCGTCGATGACTGCGGTGACGGCGAAGGCCGCGATCATCGGACCGAGCAGGGCGGGGAACTGCGAGACGGCACCGCCCAACCGGACGATCTGGCCGGTCAGCACGAGCGGCAACCAGTAGGCCCAGGAGAGCCCATAGGCCAGCACCGCGAACGCGAGCAGCCGATGGGCGCGCACCCAGTCCGTGAACGGTGAGCCTGCTGTCGTGTCCTTCGAGATCGGACGGGTCGGCGGCGTCGTTGCGGTCATTTGGTGTCCTTCACCGGAGCGGTTCGCAGTTCCAGGCAAACACCGGGCAGCGAGGGACTCCAGAGACTTAGGTCCTGCCTCGTCGTGCAGGGTGCCCGGTCAGCCGATCTCGGCGGCAGTCGGACGGCCAACTGCGCCGGCAGACCACCGGAACAGACCACCCAGATCCAGAAATGGCTCCCGGACGATCGCCAGCGCCCGGCGGTCGCCGGGACCGGATCGCCCGCCGTCGCGATGTGCCGTCTGCCACCGTCCGGGGTGTCGATCGTCCGGACCGTCAGCGGCCGCCGGTGGCCGGCTGTCGTTCCAACCAGCGGACCCGTCGTCCACCGACGCCCACCCGGACGACTCCGATTCTGCGCGGAGATATCGCCGATCGGCGAGTGGAATCTGCCCAGCTGCGGTCGATCAGGCAACCCACGAGGTTGTGCCATCAGGTGTCCGGCGAGCGCGACCGAGCGCAGATGAACGCTGTTCGGTCGGGCAGGACTGGGCGTTCAATCGGCAAATGTCGCGGGCCATTGCGCAGGGCAAGGTGTGCTGGAGACGCCGCCGATGCCGACACTGCAGCCGCCGATTCAGGTGCGACCGCAAAGTCACATCGGGGTCGCACTGCTCGTCGCCCGGGCACGCGATCACCCGGCTGTGGTGGCCGGCGACCATCGCCGCCCGGCTCACCCTCGGCGTGATTGCCTATCTGGTCCTCGCGAGAACCGTTCAACGTCAACGCATTGTGGCTGGGAGTCGGCGTGACGCTCGGCGTTTGCGCAGTGGGTGATGGTGCGAGCCAGCAGCGATCGTTTGCGGCTGCCCGCTGCGACGATCGTTTGAAGAGTCTCGTTGAGAGCGATCTCACTACGCTCGGGCATCTCGTGAATTCCCGTCAGCGGCAGGGCTTTCGTCAGGAGCGCTGGATGGTGGCAACGGAGCATCACGCCTGCGGCCGAGATCGGTGACCAGCGCGACACTCCCGAGCACCGTGATCAGACCGAGAATGGCGCCGAGGGTCACCGGCTCGTCGAGAAACGTCGCTCCCCACAGCACACCGAATACCGGCACCAAGACAGCCACCCCCGCCAGACCCAGCAGCCGCTGAACTTTCGACGACCCGCACGACATGTCCGTCACCCTGCGGGCTTTCCTGTCCAGCGCCGGGCGGGAGTCGGGCGGCGAAGCGGCGGCTGAACTGGGCGCCGGGAGCCACGACGCGTTGGTGTCGGCGTCGAACGGGCCGGTCCGGGGGCGACGTGCTGCGTTTCAGCTGGGCGGTTTCACGAGTTGAGGTCCTCGGGATTTCCGGGCGGAGCGCTGTTGACAGGTGGCGCGAGTGCACACGCAGTGGCCGGCCTGTGTGGGAACGGTCAGGACCACGATGCTCCGGGCGCTCGTGCCTTGCTCTGGCTGGAGTAAGAGCACCGTTTCGGTTGACCGAGCAACGTCCGCCTCGACCGCGCGCTCGCCGCGTTGCCCTTGTGGAACGCGTTGCACAAGTCCGGCCGATCTCCGCGCGGTGGACCGGCCCGAGGTGATCTTGCGCAGCGGCGTTCACCCCGCTGGGAAATACTCCTGCACCGCCACGGCCACTGCGGACCGCGTCGAGACGCCGTCGCTGGCGACGAACCGGAATTGCGGCGTCGTGCAACCGTCGAGGTCGAACCAGCCGGCGTGACCGGTGACCGACGCACCTGGAATCCCGGCTGCGTTGGCCCAGTGCGCTTCGATCCGCGCCTGGTCCTCAACGGCACGCCAACGAACAAGGAATCGCTGCAGTTGGCAGCCGTTCACGGTGCTGGGAAAGAGCCCGTTGTCCGCACCGCTCGCCGGTGTCCAATCGCCGACAACTGCCGGCGAGGTGACGTCCCACGAATCGTTCAGACGCCATGCGGGCAAGGAAGCAGGAAACAGCGGAACCGGTGGGCCCCCTGCCTTGTTCGGACCGGCGGACCAAGCCCCAGATGCGGTGCTCTGCGTTGCTGTGGTTTTCGGAAGGCTGGATGCCGTCGTGGTCGCTGTTTCTGCGCTGGTCTCCGCCCCGGTGTCGATGGCGCTCGTCTGCTCCCCGGTGTCGGCGGGGCTCGTCTCGTCGGAATTGTCGATAGAACTCGACGATGGGGCAAACGTTCTCGAGCTCTCGGTCAAGGGCTGGGACGAACTGGACGTACCGGCGCGCGTGTTTCCTGCCAATGGTGTTCCGCTTTCCTGGTGCGTGCAGCCGGCTGATGCGATCAGGGCGATTGCGGCGATCGAGCCGAGGCCGATCATCGTCCTGCTCAGTCGCATCACCGCCTCAGCGTAACGACGACTATCGATTCTGCGGGTCCACGTCGGCGAGGTTCCCGATCACGTACGGATGAAACGCATCTTCGTTCGGGACATGGTGACAGCCAAATCCCGGGCGTATTAGCTGGTGTGGCGGCAGACGTGCTGACGAGTGGTGGGATTCCGCCACCACGACGACCAATCCCCGTTGCCGCGGAATGCGTGGCAGCACCAAACGAGTGTCATGACCAGTACCGGAACTTTCATTCAACGCAGCCGCTGACCAGGCCCGGACCGCCACCGAGCGGCCCGTTCAGGTGTGGAAGAGGAGCGCAAAGGCGATCACCGATCAGGCTGATCTGGTGGCCGAGCTGCCGACCGTCGACCTGGCCGAGCCGGTGACCCGCTACTTCGAGTACGTGCAGCGGAGCGTTGATCTGAACCGTGAGCCGGCCATCAGGTGGGCGGAACTGGTGACCTCGTTGTCCGGTGTCGTCCGCGAGCAGGGCCGAGGCGGTCGGTCACATCGTCGAGGATCAGTCGGTCACATCGTCGAGGATCAGACCGACAGGGTGGCCGACCTGGCCAGCAGGCAGGCAGAGAAGGGCGAGCAGGCCGCCCGCGGGCAGCCGCGATCACGGGCGGTCCCGCACCAACGGAGGACACCGCTTGCGTTGCCATGTCCGCCACCAGACCGACGAGCGGCTGGCCGCGTCGGTTGCCGATCGACCGGACAGAGACGTCGAACCCGTTCGTGCACAGGGTCGGTGCCGGTGACGCGCGGGTCTCCGCCACCGATGTGGGATTCGCCCAACCCGTGCAACAACCGCCCGCGAGTTGGCCGAGTAGGCCGAGTAGGCCGAGCAGGCCGAGCAGGCCGAGAAGGAGCGAGCCCGCAAGGCCCGTGCTGCTGAGCGTGAGCAGGCTCGTCAAGCGCACTAGAAGGCCCGTGAGCCGGCACCGGCGTCGCCCGTTTCTGCGCTGCGGTGCGGCTCGTACTCGCGCCGACGCGCGCCACCGAGCGGAGGGGCATCTGGGCGTCGATGACTACCCCGTCGCGGGATACTCCCTCGGGCACGAGTAGCCGTTCACCACGTTGAGTCCGACCGGGTTGGCTCACTGATCGCGATCGCCCCCGACGGTCTGGGTACCCGGCTTGGAATGCGTCCAGGGATATTTCGCCATGCTCGCCGGACGGGGCGCCGCGACTGTTGGCCCCGTCGCCGGGCAGCTGAGCGCGACACCGGCGGGGCGGTCGGTGTTCTTCGCCGGCAACCGTCAACCGGCACGCTGTATTGCGAGCCAGCAATCAACGCAATTCCGGCAATGATCACCGCCATCACAATGCCCCACAGCCATACGGCCAGGCCCTGGCGCAAACCGTGGAAACGCGCCATCCGACCGGCCACGTAGCCGCCGAAATAATTGGAAACCAACAGGAAACAACAGGGTGATCGGTCCGACCAGACCGACGGTCTGCGCGGTGGCGCTGCCGTTCTGCGACTCCTGGACCGCCTGATCGACGCTCCGGCTGGTTGCCACGCCGAACGCACGCCGGCCGCGGCCAATACGCCGATCGGCAGCACAGCCATGCCCGTCGCGGTCAGCCACCCGAAGAACGCCGAGCCGACTTTGATGCCGCGATGCCGCCGAGTCGTTGCTGCAGCCGGGCCAGCACGGTGCCGGGATGCTCGACGACGTGGCCGGGTACGTGAAGGCCGGTCGTCGGCGGCCGCGCCGGCGCTCAGCGCAGGACTCGGCGAATTGGTCGCCGAATCACGGTGGCCCGAATCCGTCGGTGTATCTGGGGCAGCAGAGCGGATGGGCAGCAGAGCGGGCCACCGCGCCGGGTTCATCCGATGGCGTCACCGGATCCTCGTCCGCGAATCGGGTATCCCGGGCGGGGGAGAGCCTGGCTGCGGGTCGTCCTTGCTGGTCGAGAAGGGAGTGCCCGTTGTTGGCGCTCCTGGGGTCGTCCGGGCCCTGCAGGTGAATGCGATGGGTGCGGCCACTGGAAAATGCGATGGGTGCGGCCACCCAAAAACGACTCTCGCGCTGCGCCGCCCGCCTCCGGTGACCGCCCGATTCAAGCCGTTCCTTACCGCAGGCTGTTGGTCTTGCCGCGGGACAGGAAGCCGGCGACAGCCCCCGCGATGAGCAGCACCACGGCGACGATGAGCAGCCACTTCAGCGCCGTGAAGACAAGGCCGCCCAATCCGAGCAGGATGGCCAGGACGATCAACACAATTGCCAGCACCATGGGTCGGTCCTCTTTTCCTCAATCTGCGATGACCTCACGGGGTACCCGTCGTCACCGCAGAAGTACCCAGATCGGGCGTTGACCAAACCCCTGTGCGACACCGGCTCGCTGTCCGCGGGTGGCCGGTAGCACGGCCGGAGTGAAAGGAGCTCGCGGCCGGCGGACTCGGCCATCGCGGACGTCGAGTTCGCCGGTCATGGCGAACGAAGTAATTGCTAGAGCATCGGTTCCTCCGGGTCTGACGCCGCGGAACTGACCCGATCCACCACCGGCGTCGTTGCTCGGCGACGCCAGACCCGGCGAACGGTGAGGCAGCAGAACAGCCACGCCAAACCGGTCACCCACCCCCCGAGCACGTCGGTGGCCCAGTGCACGCCCAGGTACAGCCGCGACAATCCGATGGCCAGCACGAACACACCGGCAGCCGCGATGACGGCGAACCGGCCGGTGGCGCCGCGGATCGATGGCAGCAGCACCACCAGCAGCACTCCGAGAATCGCCGCCGAGGCCAGCGAATGACCGGAGGGGAACGATTCGTTCGTCTCGGTGACCAGTCGGTATTCCACGGGCGGGCGTTCCCGACCGACCGTGGTCTTGCCGACAGTCACCAGCAGCCCCGCGCCGGCCGCGACGATGGCGACCAGCGCGACGTCACCTCGCCGGCGCTTGACGAGCAGGATGACGACCGTGGCCGCGGCGATGATCGTCATCGACACTGTGCTGCCGAGGGTGGTGACCGTGATGGCAACGCTGGTCAGCGCCGACGTCCGGTGATCGATCATGAAGGACCACACCGGGGGATCGATCGTGGTCAGGCCGTTGCCATCGGTGGCGCCGTCGGCGAGTCCGAGGATCACGACGGCAAGCACCGCCAGCACCCCGCCGCTGATGAACAGGACTTCGGCCGTGCGCTGTGACGAGCGCCGCGACCGGACGAGCGCCACGGCACCGAGCGCGAACAGGATCAGCGCGGCCACCGCGTACGGGAGCCAGACGTAGCCGTACTCGAAGATGACGTCGTTGTCGGCCGCGGTCAGCCCGGTCGGCGACGAGGGCGCGATTACGGCGACAGCGTTGAACACGGCGGGGGAGATGACGGCACCCTTTCCTCGTCCGGAGGGTCAATCATCACCCGCGCGGCGAATGGTCCTACACGGCGCGGGACATGCGCCGCGACTGTTATCGCGCGGATCAAACTCGCGAGCGCGGATGAACCATGGCCCTTTTGGTGCTGGTGTGACAGGCGTCGACGAGTTGAGCCGCGCGGGGGTAGATGATCCGCGCGGTCTGGGGGCGCACGTGGAACGCGACGGCGAGTTGGCCTCGCCGTCGGACCGGCGTAGAGTGAAACGTTGGCGCGCGAGTCGTGCTGGTTTGGTGCTGCACTCAGCCAGCGGAGCCGACAACTCGGCATTCCTGTGCGCCCGTCGCACGGCGAAAGGCTCCTCGGACTGCCTGTTGAGGGCGCCCGGGAGGGCCCGTCACAGCGTGCACATGCAAGGCTGCGGTAGACAAGCTTATTCAGCGGATTGTGGAGGATATGGGCAAGAAAGACGGCGCCATCGAGGTCGAGGGTCGGGTGGTCGAACCGCTCCCTAATGCCATGTTCCGGGTGGAGTTGGAGAACGGCCACCGGGTACTCGCTCACATCAGCGGCAAGATGCGGCAGCACTACATCCGCATCCTGCCCGAGGACCGCGTGGTCGTGGAGCTCTCGCCCTATGACCTGACCCGCGGTCGGATCGTCTACCGCTACAAGTAAGGCACGTAGCGCGGGCCGGCAGCGGTCGCACAGCTGGTCGGATGCCACCGGCCAATGGCACCAGGAGAAGGAACGATGAAGGTACAGCCGAGCGTCAAGAAGATCTGTGACAAGTGCAAGGTGATCCGCCGGCACGGTCGCGTGATGGTCATCTGCGAGAACGTGCGGCACAAGCAGCGTCAGGGCTGAGGCCACTGACGTGTGTGCGGCGCCGTTGATTGCACTGCCCGGCACCGGGCCCTGCGATCTTGCAGCGCCGCACTCCGCCTCCGGAACCACCCGGCGGCGCCCTACCATCGCGTCACCATCCCACCCGCTCCGGCAATTGCCGGACGGGGCGGGATACCCTCGGGCCACAGGCCGGGGCCCGGAAACATCCGGGACGGGACGCGACCGACACCTGTGGGCACGACAAAGGAGTACCGCGCCAGATGGCACGACTCGTCGGCGTCGATCTGCCCCGCGACAAGCGGATGGAGATCGCGCTCACCTACATCTACGGGATCGGGCGAACCCGCTCCCTCGAACTGCTCGCGGCCACCGGCATCAGCCCGGACCTGCGCTCCAAGGACCTGTCGGACGAGGACGTGCTCGCCCTCCGCGACGCGATCGACACCGCCGACCTCAAGGTCGAGGGCGACCTGCGCCGCGAGGTGCAGGCCGACATCCGCCGGAAGATGGAAATCGGCTCCTACCAGGGCCTGCGGCACCGCCGTCACCTGCCGGTTCGCGGCCAGCGCACCAAGACCAACGCCCGGACCCGCAAGGGCCCGAAGAAGACGATCGCCGGCAAGAAGAAGGCCAGGTAGTTCGATGCCCCCCAAGTCCCGTCAGGGTGCCGCCGCGGTCAAGAAGGTCCGCCGCAAGGAGAAGAAGAACGTCTCCCACGGCCACGCGCACATCAAGAGCACCTTCAACAACACCATCGTCTCGATCACCGATCCCACGGGTGCGGTGATCTCCTGGGCCTCTGCCGGCCACGTCGGCTTCAAGGGCTCGCGCAAGTCCACTCCGTTCGCCGCCCAGATGGCGGCCGAGAACGCCGCCCGTCAGGCCATCGAGCACGGCATGCGCAAGGTGGATGTGTTCGTCAAGGGCCCGGGTTCGGGTCGCGAGACGGCGATCCGCTCATTGCAGGCCGCCGGTCTCGAGGTCGGTGCGATCTCCGACGTCACCCCGCAGGCCCACAACGGAACCCGGCCGCCCAAGCGGCGCAGGGTCTGAGCGGGGAGGAAGCACAATCATGGCTCGCTATACCGGACCCGTCACCAAGAAGTCCCGCCGTCTCAAGACCGATCTGGTCGGCGGCGACATGGCCTTCGAACGCCGGCCCTTCCCGCCCGGCCAGCACGGCCGCGCGCGAACGAAGGAGAAGGAATACCTGACCCAGCTGCAGGAGAAGCAGAAGGCCCGCTTCACCTACGGCGTCATGGAGAAGCAGTTCCGCCGCTACTACGCCGAAGCCGCGTCTCGACCCGGCAAGACCGGTGAGACCCTGCTGCAGATCCTCGAATCTCGGCTGGACAACGTCGTCTACCGCTCCGGCCTGGCCCGGACCCGCCGCGCCTCCCGCCAGCTGGTGACCCACGGTCACTTCCTGGTCAACGGCCAGCGGGTGGACGTTCCGTCCTACCGCGTCGAGCAGTACGACATCATCACCATCCGCAAGCAGTCGAACGAGCTGTTCCCGTTCGAGCTGGCCCGCGCCACCTTCGGCGACCGGCCGATTCCCGCGTGGATGAAGGTCGTACCGGAGTCGCTGACGATCCTGATCCACTCGCTGCCGGTGCGTGCGCAGATCGACTCGCAGGTCGCCGAGCAGCTGATCGTGGAGTTCTACTCGAAGTAGTCCCCTTTACCAGCGCGGATCATCTTCGCGGGCGCGGATGAAGTCGTTGACTTCTGTCACACCAGCACCATTCGGTGCGACTTGATCCGCGCCGTGGAAGTTGATCCGGGCTGTACAGGGGAACACGGCCGTTGGACCGGTCGTTGCACCATCCCGAAAGTGACGTCATATAGCGGTCGTCACCTGCGAAAGGAAACACCACCGTGCTGATTTCCCAGCGCCCCGCACTCACCGAAGAAATCGTCTCGGAGAACCGCTCGCGGTTCGTCATCGAGCCCCTCGAGCCCGGATTCGGCTACACCCTGGGCAACTCGCTGCGGCGCACCCTGCTGTCCTCCATCCCCGGCGCGAGCGTCACCAGCATCCGCATCGACGGTGTGCTGCACGAGTTCACCACCGTCCCCGGGGTCAAGGAGGACGTGACCGAGCTGATCCTGAACCTCAAGGATCTGGTCGTCTCCTCCGAGGATGACGAGCCGGTCACCATGTACCTGCGCAAGCAGGGACCGGGTGATGTCACCGCCGGCGACATCGCCCCGCCGGCCGGCGTCACCGTGCACAACCCGGACCTGCAGCTGGCCACCCTGACCAAGAAGGGCAAGCTCGAGATCGAGCTCGTCGTCGAGCGGGGCCGCGGCTACGTGCCGGCCTCGCCGAACAAGGTCGTGGGCGCCGAGATCGGCCGCATCCCGGTGGACTCGATCTACTCGCCCGTGCTCAAGGTCACCTACCGGGTGGAGGCCACCCGCGTCGAGCAGCGCACCGACTTCGACCGGCTGGTGCTCGATGTGGAGACCAAGCCGTCGATCACCCCGCGGGATGCGCTGGCCTCGGCCGGCACCACCCTGGTCGAGCTGTTCGGCCTGGCCCGCGAGCTGAACGTGGACGCCGAGGGCATCGAGATCGGGCCGTCGCCCGCCGAGGCCGATCACATCGCCGCGTTCGCACTGCCGATCGAGGAGATGGACCTGACGGTCCGGTCGTACAACTGTCTCAAGCGGGAAGGCATCCACACCGTCGGCGAGCTGGTCTCCCGGACAGAGGCGGACCTGCTGGACATCCGCAACTTCGGGCAGAAGTCGATCGACGAGGTCAAGATCAAGCTCGCCGGGATGGGCCTGTCGCTCAAGGACTCGCCGGCCGGGTTCGATCCAGCGGCCGCGGCGCTTGCCTACGGCGACACCGACTGGAACGACGACACCGACGACGGCGGCTACGGCGCCGTCGGTGGTGGGGTTCCCTCCGAGACCGCCGACGACACCGACTACGCCGAGACCGAACAGATCTGAACACTGGCTCCGCCACGCTGACTCCGCCACGAACTCCGCCACGCTGGCTCCGCCAAAGGTTTGGACCGGCTTCGCCGGACCCGGAAAACTCAATAGAAAGAATGGCTCCGCATCGCTTCGCCATCCCGACTTCGTCGGGATGACTGGCTCCGCCAGTGGGAGCCTTGGGGCCTCGGTCCACCCGGATGTCGGGTGGGCGGTGCCTGATCTTGATCCGGGAGACCGGGTCTCGACGGGGACCGAACACGGATAGGAAACCGTCGGCGCCCGGGAGTTCGCTCCCGGGCGGCCGCCTCACCCGCGGTGGATCCTCCACCCGGACGACGACAGACAAGGAAATCCAATGCCCACGCCCTCCAGGGGACCCCGTCTCGGCGGCTCGCCCGCGCACGAGCGCCTGATCCTGGCCAACCTGGCCCAGTCCCTGTTCGAGCACGGCAAGATCACCACCACGGAGGCGAAGGCCAAGCGGCTGCGCCCCTACGCGGAGAAGCTGATCACCTCGGCCAAGCGTGGCACCCTGCACGCCCGTCGCGAGGTGCTCAAGACCATCCGCGACAAGGACGTGGTGCACAAGCTCTTCGCGGAGATCGGCCCGTCGTTCGCCACCCGCGAGGGCGGCTATACGCGGATCGTCAAGACCTCCCCCCGCAAGGGGGACAACGCGCCGATGGCGATCATCGAGCTGGTCGACGAGGAGACGGTGTCAGCCGCTGCCTCGCGAGTGACCAGGCGAGCATCATCGCCGCGCGCCGGTGACCGCGGCGCACGCGTTGCGGCATCGACCGGCGCCACCGCGGCGTCGGCTGCTGGCAGCGCGACCGACGCCGAGGACGGCGCGGATCGGGAGGGCGGCTCGGCTCAGGCGGTCGAGGCCGCGACCGAGGCTGCGGCCGCAGGTGCTCCCGAGGTCGTCGAAGAGGCCGAGGTTCTGCGGGAGGTCGCTGGCAGCGCGACCGACGCCGAGGACGGCGCGGATCGGGAGGGCGGCTCGGCTCAGGCGGTCGAGGCCGCGACCGAGGCTGCGGCCGAGGGTGCCGACGACACCAAGTAGTCCCAGTAGCGCGGGCGGGTGCGGGCAGGCGGAGACGTCGGCCCGCCCCCGCCCTGCAGTTGGACTGTGCGATGCCGCGAAGGATCGATCCGCCACTTCCGGATGTTCCGCCCGCGGCGGAAGTCCGGGACTGGCGACTCGATGCGCAAGGATGGCCCGAGGAGGTGCACCAGGGGTGAGCAGCCCTACCGACGTCGACGTCGTCCGGCTGCGCTTGGACATCTCCTACGACGGCACCGACTTCTCCGGCTGGGCGATTCAGCCCGGCCGGCGGACGGTGGCCGGGGTCCTGGGCGACGCGTTGACGACAGTGCTGTGCCACGCCCCGCGGCTGGTGGTGGCAGGGCGAACCGACGCCGGAGTCCATGCCACCGGGCAGGTCGCGCACCTGGACGTGGTGATCGATCGGCTGCGGGCACTGACTCCGCGGCACCTCGCGACGCCTCATCGTGCCGTCGTGCCCGGCGACCGGCGGCCTGACAGCTCGGCCGATCCGCCGGACATCGAGCCCGCTGTGCAGGAAACAAGCGACAGACTCAGTCGATTCGGCGACCGTCCGCCCAACGGCTCGGGTGACGTGCCGAATCTCCGGGACGGTACGACCCCGGGCGCCGGTCTGCTGGAGGCCTGCACCGGGCTCCGGCGCCGGTTGGCCGGCATCCTGCCGTTGGATGTGCGAGTCCGTTCGGCACTCCCCGCGCCCGAGGGGTTCGACGCCCGGTTCTCCGCGCTGAGCCGCAGTTACGCCTACCGCATCGGCACCGCAGACTGGGGCGTCGAGCCGGCTGATCGCCGCTTCGTGCTTGCGCTGCGCCGGCCGTTGGACGCCGCTGCGATGGCGCGGTCCGCGGCCGCGCTGATCGGGCTGCACGACTTCGCCGCGTACTGCAAGCCCCGCGAGGGTGCCACCACCATCCGTGACCTGCAGCGATTGGCCGTGCGCGAGGTCGGTGACGAGGTGGTCGTCGACGTCACCGCCGACGCGTTCTGCCACACGATGGTCCGCTCGCTGGTCGGCGCGTTGATCGCGGTCGGGCAGCACCGCGGTGATCCCGACGCGCCCGCCACGTTGTTGGCCGCCGGCAACCGGACCGCGGACATCCACGTGGCGCCGGCGCACGGTCTTTGTTTGGTGGCGGTCGACTACCCGCCCGAGGATCAGCTCGGCGAGCGCACCCGGACCACCATGGCGGTGCGGGTGGGACCGGCGGGCCCCCGACCGGGTCCAATTGCCGCAGACCTGGGGTGATCCGCCCGCATTCGAGCCGGTGAGGGAGATGGGCACCACGCCGGTGTTGCCGACCTCGCCGTCGATGATAGAGGAGTTGCCCACTGTCGCCCGAGCGGCCGTGCAAAGGCGCCTCTCTCCCGGGTGATCCCGAGGAGATGGGTGGCAGGCTGACCGAATTCGACACGGCCGGTGTGGACGAAATTGTGTCGCCCTGAGTGGGCGTGCGCCCGGCGCGGGGGCACTCTGGAACTGAACACGGTTTCACTGCGGCCGAAATACCTTGTGCTGCAACAGTTCTGTTCCAACGCCGGCGGCGGCCTCAACGGCCGGCGATCTCCCCGTCCAGCTCCGCCTGGAGGAACGACGCAAGGTCCTGCAGGTCCGGTACCAGGTCGCGGTCGGCGACGATGGTGATCGTCAGGGTGCCGGCATAGGACAGCGCGACGAAGTTCACCGTGACGTTCCCGGCCTCGGCGACGGAGACCGGGATGAGCTGACGGACCGGTGCACCGGCGAGGCTGACCGATCCCTGCGGTCCACGAACGTTGCTGACCAGCGTGTGGAAGCGCCGCTGGTGGTTGAGGTAGAGGTGGTAGAGCCGCAAGCCGGCGAACGCCTGGAACACCGGGCCCATGAGAACGACCAGAGACGGACCGGTGAGCTGCGCGCGAGCCGCGCGGACGATTACCGCGATCCGCTCGAGGCGTGTCCCGGGATCACCGTCACCGGGAAGGCCGACGACCAGCGGCGCCACCTCGTTGCCCAGTTCCGCCGCTTGTGCCGACCCGGCAAGCGGGCGTCGGACCGTGACCGGAATCGTCACTCGGAACGTGTTCATCCGTTCCCCGCGGTGCTCGAGCAGGGTGCGCAGGGCGCCGGTCACCGCGCCGAGCAGCGCATCGTTGACGGTGCCGCCATGTCGCTGCGCCGCCGCCCGCAGCTGGCCCAGGTCGGCGCGGGCCACCGCGAGCCGCCGCCTTGGTCCGGTGCGGCTGATGATCGAGCAGGGGGCCGCGGCCGGTGCGTGCCAGCCACCGGCGCCCGAGAGTGACGTGCGCAGGCCACGGAGCACAGACAGCAGTCGCGACAGTGCGGCCCTGCGTTCGTTCTGGGCGTCGGCTGCCAGAACTGACCACGACGGCGCCGGCTCGGGAAACGATCGGCCGGATGACGGGTGAGTCGCGTCGGCCCAGGACTGATCGACCAGATGTGCCAGCACGGCCAGCCCGCCTATGCCGTCGGCCAACGCGTGGTGCAGCACGACCACCAGTCCGACCGCGCCGTCTGCCAGGTCGGTGACGAGCGCCGCGGTCCACAATGGCCTCGTCATCGGTAGCGGGTCGGTGACGACGGCTGCGAGAAGATCGAGCAGTGCCCGGTCGTCACCGGGGGCGGGACAGCGCAGCTGACGAATTTGTTGAGCCGCGTCGTAGGTGGGATCGTCGATCCACAACGGCCGTCCGCATCCGGCCGGTGGCCAGACCAACCGCTGCCGCATCCGCGGAATGGCCCGCACCCGGTCCGCGATCAACCGCTGCAGCGCCGCTGGGTCCAGGCTCGTCCGGCGCTCCAGGGTCGTCCCGGGCTCGAGCAGCATGAGGGCCCCCAGTTGCTGGGGGACCGGTCCGGTGTCCATCGCCAGCATCACCAAATCGGCCGGGCTCACCCGGTCGATCCGACCGCTGACCGACTCGTCGGCGGCCGGCGGTTTTGCGATCGCCATAGACCCTCGCTCCTTTGGCGGCTCACACCAGCGTGGCCTGGCCGCTGTAGGTGGCCAAGGGCCAAAGGTCACGGGCCCGGCCCGTTGCGGTGGGTGAGCGTTCGGCCGAATGCGCGGCGGTCTAGAGGCTCGGTGGTGCCGGAGGCGTTCCGTTGCCGGGCGATGAACTGTGCAAACGCTCGTCCAGGAAGGCGAGGACGCGGTCAAGTGCGGCGCGCGTGGGGTGACCGGGCTCATCGACGAGTTCGATGGTGAGCACGGAGTGCGCCTTCGGGGAGATGCCGAACGGGTTGCCAGGCGAGGAATCGATCTCGATGCTCTTGAAGCGGTCGTCGAAGGTGCGGCGCAATGTCTCGAATCGTTCGGCGGGGCAGCCCTTGTCATTACTGAATCGCAATCCGAGCACGCACAATCCGTGCTGGGTTCGTTCGGTGATCCGGGCGAGGTCGCCGGGATCCAGCCCCAGCGCGGCCCGCTTGCGGCGGGTCAGCGGTGCCGGCAGCCCGGGCTGACTCAGCACGGGCGCGAGAACGGCGGGCTCGACCGCCATCGCCAGGGCGAAACCCCCGGTGAAACACATGCCGACTGCGCCGACCCCGGGGCCACCGCACGAGGCGTGCGCGCTGGAGGCGAGAGCGCGCAGCCAATGCACTACCGGACTGGTGCGGTCGGCGAGCAGGCTGAACTCGCGAGCGACGCACACTCGCAGGATCGATCGAACGGTGGCGCCGCCGGTGGCCGGGTCGCCAGGATGCCCGAACAGCGACGGCAGGTAGACGGTGTAGCCGGCGTCGATCAGTCGTCGCCCAAAGTCGATGACGCCCGGATGGAGATCGGGGATCTCATGAATCACCACAACTGCGGGTCCGGAACCGGCTCGGAACACCTCGTGACTGCGGCTCCCGTGAGTGAACGTCGTGGCATCGAACCCTGCGATGATCGGGAGCTGCTCGTTCATGGCGGTCCATCCGTCGCGGATCGAGCCGCGTTGTCGCGCCCGAGAACCTGACGGGCCGCCCCGAAACGTTGGGGACACACATGGCATCGGCCTCGTAGGCCACCCTGTGTGGCCCGTTCCCGTTGGTCCGACCCTACCGCCGTCCCGGCTTCGCTGGCGCCGTCCTTCCGGCCGGATGATGACCTACCGCGGTCCGGCTGCCTACCGTCTGGTAATCCCGGTCAGATCGACTGGGCCGCAGCGGCTGTCGGTCTCAGTGCGTTGCTGGTGTTGTTCGGGTTGGCGCGCACCAGGTTCGCCTTGTTCGGCTCGTTGGTCGCGGTGGTCGTGCCGACCGCGGTCGTGGCGGTTCTGGGCAACACGAAGGTGGCCACCGTCAGTGACGAGGCCGCCATTCCTACCGGCCTGCCTCCGCTGGCGCTGCCGCATCTGTCCGACCTGGGCCTCGGCGTCGTCTCCGGTGCGCTGGCCATCGCCGCGGTCGCGCTGGTGCAGGGTGCGGGGGTCGCCGAGTCGGCGCCGAATCCGGACGGCTCCCCGTCACACCAACGGTGACTTCGTCGGACAGGGCGTGGGCAATCTCGCGTCCGGGCTGTTCCACGGCGCGCCGGTGGGTGATCGGTTGGATCGACCGCCCTGAACGTGTCCGCCGGTGCTCGCGGCCGGTGGTCGTCGGTGTTCGCCGGGCGGCGGATGCTGGTGATCCTGGTCGCCCCCTCCGGCCTCGTCGCCGCGGTGGCCATGCCGACGCTGGGTGCCGTGCTGATCTTCGCCGCGATCAAGTCACTGCGGCTCGGCGAGATCGGCGTTGTATGCAAGACCGCGCAAGCCGGGAAGATCGCGCTGGTGGTGACCTTCGGTGCGACACTCGCGCTCCCGGTGGCGGCCGCCGTCGCCGTGGGGGTGATCTGCTCCCTGCTCCTTGCGGGCGCCCCGCCGGACAAGGACAAACCCTTTGGCTTTTGACCTTGTCCACGCCCGCGAGGTACTGTCGTTAGTCGGTGTGCCGCGCGGCTGCTCGCGGCCCTTTTTGGCGTGTGCGCGACGATGACGCCCAGAGCGGCATTGCAGTGAGGTTCGATCTCGTGCCCCAGCGAGCATCTGACCGCGTGGCAACGACAGGCGGGGGGTTCGAAGACCCCTGAGGTACCACCCACCGCAGCAACAACAGTGACGACAACAACAGTGACGACAACAAAGAGGCAGATCCGTGCGCACGTACAGCCCCAAGCCCGGCGATGTGACTCATGCCTGGCATGTGATCGACGCGACCGACGTCGTGCTCGGCCGGCTGGCCAGCCAGGCGGCGCAGTTGCTGCGCGGCAAGCACAAGGCCATCTATTCCCCGCACGCCGACACCGGCGACTTCGTCGTGATCATCAATGCCAGCAAGGTGGCGGTGTCCGGCAACAAGCGGGACAACAAGTTCCTCTACCGCCACTCCGGGTATCCGGGTGGGCTGCGCAAGCAGACCGTCGGTGACCTGCTCGACACCAGGCCGGAGAAGCTGGTCGAGAAGGCCGTCATCGGCATGCTGCCGCACAACTCCCTGGGCCGGTCGCTGGGCCGCAAGCTCAAGGTGTATGCCGGCCCGGAGCACCCGCACGCCGCGCAGCAGCCCCAGCCGTTCGAGATCCTTCAGGTTGCCCAGTGACGGTGGTGCCACGCCACCTGCGCCGGACCACCCGCCCAGCAAGAACCACACCCGGAACAGCGAGAAGAGTCAGTCAGTGAGCCAGAACTCCGAGTTTCCCGCGGTCGACGGAGAGGTGCTGCTCGTCGACGAAGCCGACGGCAGCGTTGACGTTGTCGACATCGTCGACATCACCGATGGTGACGACGAGGTCGTCGTCGTCGTCGAAGAACTGCCCGAGGTCGTGCCCTCCGCGGTTCTCCCCGTTGCCGTGGACCGGCCCGTACAGACCGTGGGCAGGCGCAAGGAGGCCATCGTCCGGGTGCGGATGGTCCCGGGATCCGGTGTGTTCACCCTGAACGGACGGACGCTGGACAACTATTTCCCGAACAAGGTGCACCAGCAGCTGATCAAGGAACCGCTGGTCGTGCTGGAGAAGGCCGAGATCTACGACGTCCATGCCCGGCTGGAGGGTGGGGGCGTGACCGGCCAGGCCGGCGCGCTGCGGCTGGCCATTGCGCGTGCGCTGATCGAGCTTGACGATGCCGATCGCCCGGTCTTGAAGAAGAATGGGTTTCTCACCCGTGACGCGCGGGCGACGGAGCGCAAGAAGTACGGGCTGAAGAAGGCGCGAAAGGCGCCGCAGTACTCGAAGCGCTGATGTGTAGGGGGCGGCTGTGGGGGTAAGACTGTTCGGCACGGACGGAGTTCGGGGGCTGGCCAACGCGGACCTGACGCCGCACCTTGCGCTGAGCCTGGCGACCGCAGCGGCAAAAGTCCTGGTGGAAAGGCGGCCGATCGCCTCGGAGCTGTCGCTCGACGGCGTCGAAGTTCCCGGCTCGTCAAGGGTTGCGGTCGCCAACGCAGTGCCGTCCGGTCGCCCGCTTGCGGTCGTCGGACGAGATCCCAGGGCCAGCGGCGAGATGCTGGAGGCTGCGGTCGCGGCGGGTCTGGCATCCGCCGGAGTCGACGTGCTGCTGCTCGGGGTGCTGCCCACGCCCGCAGTGGCGTTCCTCACCGAGGACCTCGGCGCCGACCTCGGCGTGGTGATCTCCGCCTCACACAATGCCATGCCGGACAACGGCATCAAGATCTTCGCCGCTGGCGGGCTGAAGCTGGACGACGCGGTCGAGGACGCCATCGAGGCGGCCATGCTCTATCCCGGTGATCTGCCGACGGGTGAGGGAGTCGGCCGGATCCGGTACGCCACCGACGCGGACCGCCGCTACCTCGATCATCTACTCGTCGCCACCCCGAACCCGATCAAGGGCCTGAAGGTGGTCGTGGACTGCGCGCACGGCGCCGCGTCCGAGCTCGCGCCGGAGGTCTATCGGCGGGCGGGCGCCGAGGTCGTCGTCATCGGCGGCAACCCGGATGGGCTGAACATCAACGCAGGCGTCGGCTCGACGTACCTCGACGGGCTCCGCAAGGCAGTTGTCGCCGAGGGTGCGGACCTCGGCATCGCCCACGACGGGGACGCCGATCGCTGCCTGGCGGTGGCTGCGGACGGCTCCGACGTGAACGGCGACGTCATCCTCGCGATCCTCGCGACGTCGTTGCGCGACCGCGGCCGGCTGTCCCAGAACACCGTCGTGGCGACCGTCATGGCCAACATCGGTTTCCATCAGGCGATGGACAAGGCCGGCATCAAGGTTCGCACCACGGCGGTGGGCGACCGGTATGTCCTGGAGGAGATGCGGGAGGGCGGCTTCTCGCTGGGCGGCGAGCAGTCAGGGCATTTTGTCCTCTCCGACCATGCCACCACCGGTGATGGGCTGCTGTCCGCGCTGCACCTGATGGCGGCCGTCGCCGCGGCCGGCCGGCCGTTGGCCGAATTGGCCGAGATCGTCACCAGGTTCCCGCAGGTGTTGATCAACGTGCGGGTCGGCGACAAGGGCACGGTGGCCTCGTCCGCCTCGGTGACCGAGGCGGTCGAGAGGGCGGAAGCCGAACTGGCCGGCTCCGGTCGGGTACTGCTGCGGCCGTCCGGCACCGAGCCGGTGGTCAGGGTGATGGTGGAAGCCGGAACGCCCGCGCTGGCACAGTCGATCGCCGAGCGGGTGGCAGACGTCGTGGCGAGTGTCTGACGACCTGCCGGTCAGCCGATCGCGATCTGTTCGTCCTCGGCGTCTGATTCATCTTCGTCTGCGGTGAGGTCCTCGAGCATGGTGCCGCGGACCTTGTTCTCCAGCTCATCGGCCAGCTGATCGGCGTCGGTGAGATACCGGATGAAGAACGCCGAGGCCAGCATGCGAGCCGCCCGCTGAACCTTCTTGTCGCCCTCGGTGCCGGTCAGCGTGTTGGTCCAGTTCTTGCCCTCGGCCAGCCCGAGATGCCCGGATCCCTTGACCACCCGTAGCTGGGCCGGGCCGGTGCACGACTTCGCGATCCGCTCGCCGTCGGACATGGCGAAGGTGTCATCAGCGCCGATCAGGTGCAGGCTGGGCACCTGGACCCGGCCGGCCGCCTCGATCGCGGATGGCCTGGTCTCGGCGGCGGTGACGGTGACCACCGCCTTGATCGCGTTGTCCTTCGAGGCTGCGAGCATCGCCGCCCCGCCGCCGGTGGAATGGCCCATCACGCCCATCCGTCGAAGGTCGCCGCGGACCCTGCCGCCGCCCAGCTGACCGGTCGCGACCGCGCGTAAGGCACGCGACAGGTCCAGCGCCAGGCCCTGGTGGGAGGAGAAGATGCTGCGGTGGGTGTTCGGGGCAACGACGATGATGCCCCACGAGGCCAGGTATCGCATGGTGTCGGCGTACCGGTCGGCGGACTGCAGCCAGCCGTGACCCAGTGCCACGATCGGCCGCCGGCGCCCGGACGTCGGCGCGAAGACCACGCCCGGTAATCCCGCCGGGGCCAGCCTGCCGGTGGCCACGCGGTGCGGGCCGCGATAGGCGAAGTACTCCAGCGTCGGGTGATCGATGTTGGGGGGCGGGCGCCTGGCCATCTTTCCTCCGGTTCACCTCTGCCGTTCATCTCTGCCGTTCATCACTGCCGTACGCCAATGCTGTTCACCACTGCCGTACGCCAATGCTGTGCGGACCACGGGGCTGGTCTGGCCACTCGCGTCCCGGCACTGATGTCAGGCTGACAGCATCCCAGCTCGCGTCGGCGGGGGAGCAGCCGACTGCCGGCCGGGCCCGCAACCGTTCTCGTACAGTAACCGGTGGCCGGGCCGGCAACGTACGGTCGGACCGAATGGCACAGGCGAGGGAGTTGCCGTGGTGGCGAATGTGGGCGAGGACTTCGCGACGACCCTGCGGCGGCTGATCCGGGCGCGCTTCCCGCTGCTGTCGATCCAGACCGCGGAGGAGTCCCGGGCGCTGACCGAGATCGCAACTGTCGTCGGCAACTGGAACATCGTGGCGCCCGCCCGGCAGGTCTACACCTGGTCGACGGCGAACGGGTTTGCCGCGCTGGGTCAGGTCGGCTCCGTGGACACCAGGACTCCGCACGCCGCGCTGGCCGCCGCCGCGGCGTTGACCATGCCGAGCGTGGTCGTGCTGCTGGACGTGCATCCCTGGCTGGGTTCGAACTCGTCGCCGCCGGACACCCAGCTGGTACGCGCGATCAAGGACACCGTCGGCTACTACAAGGACGGACCGGTGCCGCGGACGTTGATCCTCATCTCGCCGACGCCGCGTATCCCGCCCGAACTGGAATCGCTGGTCACCCTGGTGGATTTCCCGTTGCCCACCGAGGCGCAGATCCGGGCGACGCTGGACGGGATGATCACCCGGAACACGGCGGCCGGGGCCTTGACCGCCGCGCTCGGCCCGGACGGCGCCGAGCGGCTGGCCAAGGCGGCGCTCGGGCTCACCCTCTTCGAGGCCGAGAACGCGTTCGCCAGGGCGATGGTCGACGACGGCCGGCTGACCGACGCCGACATCGTGTTCGTGCAGGACGAGAAGAGGCAGATCGTGCAGAAGTCCGGCGTACTGGAGGTCGTCTCGTCCTCGATCGGGCTGGACGACATCGGCGGGCTGGAGAATCTGAAGACGTGGCTGCGCAAACGCGACGGGTCCTGGATGGATGAGGCGAGGGCATACGGCCTGCCCGCGCCCAAGGGCGTGCTGGTGACGGGCGTGCCCGGCTGCGGGAAGTCGATGACGGCCAAGGCGATGGCCTCGGCGTGGTCGCTGCCGTTGGTCCGGCTGGACATCGGCAAGGTGTTCGGCGGCCTGGTGGGCGCGAGCGAACAGAACATGCGCACCGCCCTGCGGACGGCCGAAGCCATTGCGCCGTGCGTGATGTGGATCGACGAGATCGAAAAGGGATTCGCCTCCGGGGCGTCTGGGTCCGGGGACAGCGGAACCTCGGCGCGCGTGTTCGGGACGTTCCTGAGCTGGATGCAGGAGAAAACGGCGGCGGTGTTTGTCATCGCCACGGCAAACACCATTTCGCTGCTGCCGCCGGAAATGATGCGCAAGGGCCGTTTCGATGAGATCTTCTTCATCGACCTGCCCACCGACGCGGAGCGGACCGCCATTTTCGCGCTCCACCTGACGGCTCGGTTGAAGGCGGGTCCGGCCTTGGGCTCGCTCGAGGTGTCCGATGACTTGCTGTCCACGCTGGTCGCGGCCACCGAAGGTTTTTCGGGCGCGGAGATCGAGCAGGTGGTGATCGCGGCGTGTTTCGACGCCTTCAACGAGCGGCGCACACTGACCGGCGACGACCTGCTGCGTGAGATCGACAAGAC
>JADGOY010000043.1 GCA_017882715.1 Nakamurella sp.
TGTGCTGGCGCTCGCTGGCCAGTTCGGTGCTGTCGACCGTGCGCAAGGGAGATCCGATCGTGGTGATGGGCAGGATCAGCACGCGCAGGTACGAAAAGAACGGCAACATCGAGTACTTCACCGACGTCAAGGGCGACTTCGTCGGGTTGGACGTGGCGAAGCTGGGTTCCCGATTCAGCCGGAACACGTTCGACGTCCGTGATCAGGTCGAACCCAGCGCCGGAACGTCGGCGGACCTAGCCGTTGTGGCCGCCGGGCCTGGGCACGCCGACGCACTCGGCGAACCCGAGGAACCCCCGTTCGACGCCGAGCCGTCCTGGGACCGCGAGCCCAAAGATCGAGAGCCGGTGCTGAGCGCGGCCGGATAGCCGGGCGGCGGCTGCCGTTTCCGATCGGTCAGGGCCCGGTCTGCTCCGCGCTCGCGATGCCCAGCCGGTAGGACTCCGCGTCCGATTCCGCGCTGGCGTGATGCCCGCCGGGGATCTCCACGAACCGCACATCCAATCCGGCGTCGGTCTGCAGCGCCCGTAGTTCCGTCTCCACCTGCTCCACCCGGACCGTGTGATCATCGGTGCGGGTCTGAGGCAAGAAGTAGACGATGCGGGTGCCGGGTGCGAGCGCGCCGACGACGTCGTCGATGTCGATCCGGCGGATCACGCCGTACTGGTCCTTGAGCAATTGCGTCGAGACGCCCGGCCCGCCGATCTTCTCGCGCATGACCTGGTCGAACTTGAACGCGAAGTCGTCGTAGCGGATCTGCAGGAAGGGGAAACGGCCGCTGGCCCACTGGTTTCGTTGGCCCAGCATCTCGGCGCTCAGGCGGGTCACCGCGCCGCCGTCGGTGCCGATGGCCTCGGTCAAGCCGGTCAGTGCGTCGGCCTGGGTTCGGCTGGCGTCCCGGACATCATCGGTGCCCAGCGGCGTGCAGTCCAGGAAGATCGTCCCGATGCGCGGCGGGGGCAGAGTCACCGTGGGCTGGGCGGCGCGGCCACCGGCGCGGCCACCGGTGCCGGTGGCCGCGCCGGTGCGGGTGTCGGTGCCGGCGTTCCTGCCATCGCTGACGGAGCCGTTCGAACTGGCGCCGGCGGCCGTGCTGCCCGAGCCCGTGGTGCTGCCGTCGATCGCGTCGGTCGGGATGCCTCCCATCAGGCCGGTCAAGGTGTCGGTGAGCGCGGCGGGGACAAGGAAATCGGTGAGCGAGCCCGTCTCGGCGCCCAACGGGCGGATCTCGGCCGGGTCAGTGAGCTCCGTCGATCCGGCGGACGCCAGTCGGCCGGCGTCACCACCGCCCACCGTGCCGACGAGCTCTTCCTGTGCGTACTGGTCGCGGCTCTGCTGGGCGTGCGCAGCCATGTTGAGCACCACGTCGCCACCCATGCTGCTGCCGAAGAAGCTCACGTCACGTGGCTTGACCTCGGCGACCAGTGCGTCGAACTTGTCCCGAATGTCCTGGTCGTTGATGCCGCTGCCGTACACCAGGCTGAACACCCGCGCGCTGTCGGCCTCGAGCGTGGGCAGCAGAGCCAACGCGACCCCGGTGCCACTCGTGCCGTTCAACCCCCCGACGACGATCGTCAGCCGGCCACCCGGGCGCGGGGGGCCTTCCAGCGACGAACTGACCTCGACGAACCGGGCTCCGTGCGTCGGCCACACCAGTTCTTCGGCGACCCGCTGGTCCACCTTCAAGGCACCCCAGAAGCCGGTCACGACCACACCGACGATGAGGAAAGGGAACCACCAACGGCCGCGGTATCGCGCTCTCCGCTCGGACCGCTCCCGCCGGATCGCCTGCAGGGTCTCGGCCGTGTCGTACTCGTCCTCCGGTACTGCGGGCATCGGCGTCAGCGCCGGTATGCTCGCCCGGCCCGGTGCCTGCTGGTGGGGCGTACCCGGCCGGCGGGCAGCAGTTGTGTCACCGCGCGCACGGCGCGCCAGTGACAAGATCAACACTGCCCGACTCCTTGCCCTTCTCTTTACCTTCCCAGGCGTCCCAGTGTGATTGCGGTACCGGTGCGCGGCAAAGCCGGTTCGGATCGGCGTACCCGCACCAGCGGCTGAACCACCCGTTCGGTTCGGGCAGACTGTAAGACGGCCGCGAAACGCCGAATCCGCCTCATGCGGTCGGGTGAGCAAAGGCCGTTGATCAAGATCAAACTGCGAGAGGACCCGGCGTGCCCGAGTTTATTTACACGATGAAGAAGGCCCGCAAGGCCGTCGGCGACAAGGTCATCCTCGACGACGTGACGATGTCGTTCTATCCGGGGGCGAAGATCGGCGTCGTCGGGCCCAACGGGGCGGGAAAGTCCACCATCCTGAAGATCATGGCCGGGCTGGATACCCCGAGCAACGGCGAGGCGTTCCTCACCCCCGGTTTCTCGGTCGGTATCCTGATGCAGGAACCGCACCTGGACGAGACCAAGACCGTGTTGGAGAACATCCAGCTGGCCTTCGGCGGGATCAACGCCAAGCTCGCGCGCTTCAACGAGATCGCCGAGCTGATGGCCACCGACTACTCGGACGCGCTGATGGAGGAGATGGGCACCCTCCAGGAGGACCTCGACCACGCCGGCGCCTGGGACCTGGACGCCCAGATCGACCAGGCCATGGACGCATTACGCTGCCCGCCCGGCGATGCGTCGGTCGCCATCCTGTCCGGGGGAGAGCGCCGCCGGGTTGCGCTGTGTGAGCTGTTGCTCTCCGCGCCCGATCTGCTCCTGCTCGACGAGCCCACCAACCACCTGGACGCCGAGTCGGTGCAGTGGCTCGAGCAGTTCCTGGCCTCCTATCCCGGCGCTGTGCTGGCCGTCACCCACGACCGGTACTTCCTGGACAACGTGGCCCAGTGGATCGCCGAGGTGGACCGCGGCCGACTCATCCCGTACGAGGGCAACTACTCCACCTACTTGGAGAAGAAGTCCGAGCGGATGACCGTCGAGGGCCGCAGGGACGCCAAGCTCGCCAAGCGGCTCAAGGAAGAACTCGCGTGGGTGCGCTCCGGAGCCAAGGCCCGGCAGGCCAAGTCGCGCGCCAGGTTGCAGCGCTATGACGAGATGGCGGCCGAGGCCGAGCGCACCCGCAAGCTCGATTTCGAGGAGATCCAGATCCCGCCGGGCCCGCGGCTGGGGTCCATCGTGGTGGAGGTCGACGACCTGGAGAAGGGCTTCGGCGACCGGATCCTCATCGACGACCTGTCGTTCACCTTGCCGCGCAACGGGATCGTCGGCGTCATCGGCCCGAACGGGGTGGGCAAGACCACGCTGTTCAAGACCATCGTCGGCCTGGAGAGGCCGGACAAGGGCAACGTGAAGATCGGTGAGACGGTCAAGCTGTCCTACGTCGACCAGAATCGCGGCGGCCTGGATCCGAAGAAGAACGTCTGGCAGGTGGTGTCCGACGGGCTGGATTTCATCAAGGTCGGGAACGTGGAAATGCCCTCCCGCGCGTACGTTTCGGCGTTCGGGTTCAAGGGTCCGGACCAGCAGAAGCCGTCCGGGGTGCTGTCCGGCGGGGAGCGCAACCGGCTGAACCTGGCGCTGACGCTCAAGGAGGGCGGCAATCTCATCCTGCTCGACGAGCCGACCAACGACCTGGACGTGGAGACGCTGGGCTCGCTGGAGCATGCGCTGGAGCAGTTCCCCGGCTGCGCGGTGGTGATCTCCCACGACCGGTGGTTCCTGGACCGGACGTGCACCCACATCCTGGCCTGGGAGGGTGACGACGACGACCCGTCACGCTGGTACTTCTTCGAGGGCAACTTCTCCGACTACGAGAAGAACAAGATCGGGCGGCTGGGCGCGGATGCTGCCCGCCCGCATCGGGTGACCCACCGCAAGCTGACCAGGAGCTGACCAGCAGCTGAGAGCAGCTGAGAGCAGCTGAGAGCAGCTGAGAAGGAGCTGACCAGCTGCTGATCGGCAACCGACGCGCAACCAGGCGCACAGCGCCGGCCGTGGCACCGCGCGGCCGGTTCGTCGGCCCGACCCGCGGTTTGGCCGTTGGCATAGGCTCGTCCCGGACGTCGCGCAAGGGTCGCGCCGGCCAGCGTGGAGGCCAACCAGATGATCTGGACTGATCGATGACGCAGACCGAGCTCACCACCCCTGCCGTCGAAATGGGGATCGCCTCGTCCACCCTTCAGCCCCAGCCCGGCGCGGCCGTCGCCGCCGCTGCCGCCGAGCGGCCGGATCGCGCGACGCTGATCGACGCCTACTTCCGCCAGGTTCCGACCGAGGATCAGCCCCGCTCGCCGCGGGATGTGCTGAGCATCATCGACAGGCACTGGCGGGTAGGACAGCATCGCGGCGCGGGCGAGGTCAAGATCCGGGCGTTCAACCCGCCGACGGCACCCGCCGGCGCGTCGGGCTGGACCGACACCCGCACCGTCATCGACATCGTCAACGACGACATGCCGTTCCTGGTGGAGTCCGTCATCGCTGCACTGAGCGGAGTCAACCTCACCGTGCATCGGGTGTTGCACCCCATCCTGATCAGCCGGCGGGATTCGGCCGGCGAACTGCTCGAGGTGACCGGCGAGTCGGGTCTCGGTGTCGAATCACCCTTCACCGTCCGGGAATCCTGGATGCACGTGTTGATCGATCGGCTGTCCGACGCGGAGCGCGCCGAGGCCGTCGAGGACGTGCTGCGTCAGGCCCTGGCGGACGTCCGGGCCGTCGTCGGCGACGGTGGAGCGCTCACCGGCGCCGCGGCCGCCGTGGCGGCCGAACTCCGCAACACGTTCTCTCCGCGCTCGGCGCAGGAGCTCTCCGAGACCGCTGACTTCCTGTATTGGCTGATCTCGGGCAACATGACGTTTCTCGGGTACCGCCGGTACGAACGCCACGGTCGGACACCCGACGAACCGCTGACCCCGGTGGCCGGGTCGGGGCTGGGCATCCTGCGCGACAACGGTCAGGCCATCCCGGACGGCCAGCTGCTCACCGCCTCCGGGGACAAGCCGAAACACCTGCTGCTCACTCAGGCCTCGACCGGCTCTGTGCTGACCCGTGACGTCCCGCCGTTCGAGGCTCGGGTGCGCATCCTCGGGCCCGACGGTGCAGTGATCCGTGAGCACCGATTCCAAGGCGTGCTCACCCCCCGCGCGCTGAACGCCGAAGTCACCACCACGCCCGTACTGCGGCTGACAGTCCAGTCGGTGCTGGTCGCGCTCGGTGCGGCACCGGACACCTATACGGGGCAGCGGGCCATGGACCTGCTCGCCACCTACCCCCGCGCGGAACTGTTCTGGGCCGAACCCGACCTGGTCGTGCAGGTGGTCGGCAGCGTGCTGCAGTTGGCCAGTCGCCGCCGCCTACGGGCATTCCTGCAGCCCGATCCGTTCGGCCGGTTCGTCTCGGTGATGGTCTACCTGCCGCGGGATCGGTACACCACCGGCAGCCGGTTGGCCATGCAGCAGATCCTCGTCGACGCCTTCCACGGGACGTCGATCAGGTACACCGCGCGGGTGGGCGACTCCCTGCTGGCCGCAGTGCATTTCACGGTCAACACCGATCCGAGCGAGGTGATCCGGCCCGACCTGGCCGCACTGACCAAGCAGTTGCGCGGCACGATCCGGACCTGGGAGGACCGGCTGGTCGCGGCCGTGGTCGGTGGCGACGAGGACCTGGACACCGCCGGGGCGCTGTCTCGGTACGCCGACGCCTTCGACGAGGCATACAAGGAGAGCTACCAGGTTGAGGAGGCGGTCGCCGACCTGCGCCTGCTGGACGGGCTGGCGGGACCGGACGACCTGGCGCTGAAGATGACGCAGGCAGTCCCCGACGGTGTCGGGGACTGGCGGCTCAAGCTGTACGTCAGCGGGGGAGCGGTCACCCTGTCGCGCGCGCTTCCGGTGCTGCAGAACCTCGGGGCCGAGGTGCTGGACGAACGGCCCTTCGAGGTCCGGTTGTCCGACGGAAGCCAGTCCCGCATCTACGATTTCGGCCTGCGTTTCCCCCAGGAGCAGGTCTCCAGGGGAGCCGGTTCGCCGGAGCTGCGATCGCGCTTCACCGACGCCTTCGTCGCCGCCTGGAGCGGGTGGTCGGAGATCGACGGCTTCAACCAGCTGGTGCTGGCGGCCGGACTGAACTGGCGCGAGGTCGCCGTGCTCCGGTCCTACGCGCATTACCTGCGGCAGATCGGCACGCCCTACACCCAGCGCTATGTCGAGCAGGTGCTCAATGCGCACCCGCAGCTCACCACCGACCTGGCCCTGCTGTTCGGCATCCAGTTCGATCCCGACTGGGAGCCCGCGACGGCGACCGCGGACGAGGACACCGACCCGGACGCCCGGCGGGCGGAGGCCGACGACCTGGCCGCAGCGATCACCGTTGCCCTGGACGCGGTGACCAGCCTGGACGCCGATCGCATCCTGCGTACGCTGCTCAGCCTGATCACCGCCACCTCGCGCACCAACGCCTACCGGCTGGACCCCGCGGGCGGTCGACGTGAGTTCCTGTCCGTCAAACTCGATCCGCACCGAGTGTCCGGTGTGCCCAAACCCGTTCCGGCGCATGAGATCTGGGTGTACTCACCGCGGTTCGAGGGGGTCCACCTGCGGTTCGGTGACGTGGCCAGAGGCGGTCTGCGCTGGTCGGAACGGCCGGAGGATTTCCGTACCGAGATCCTCGGGCTGGTCAAGGCGCAGGAGGTGAAGAACGCGGTGATCGTCCCGGTCGGCGCGAAGGGCGGGTTCGTGCTGAAGCGCGCGCCGGCCGCGACCGGCGACCCGCAGTCCGACCGCGAACGACTGCTGGCCGAGGGCACCGCCTGCTACCGGATGTTCATCGCCGGTCTGCTCGATCTGACCGACAACCGCGTTGCCGGCCAGATCGTGCCGCCCGAGCGGGTGGTCCGGCGGGACGTCGACGACTCGTACCTGGTGGTGGCTGCGGACAAGGGCACCGCCACCTTCTCCGACATCGCCAACGGCGTGGCCGCGGACTACGGATTCTGGCTCGGCGATGCCTTCGCCTCCGGTGGCAGCGTCGGCTACGACCACAAGGCGATGGGGATCACCGCCCGGGGCGCGTGGGAATCGGTGAAGCACCATTTCCGCGAGCTCGGCGTCGACACCCAGGCCGACGACTTCAGTGCCGTCGGGGTCGGCGACATGTCCGGTGACGTGTTCGGCAACGGAATGCTGCTGTCCCAACACATCCGATTGCTCGCCGCGTTCGACCACCGGGATGTGTTCGTCGACCCGGATCCGGAGGTCGGCGAGTCCTTCGTCGAACGGATGCGGCTGTTCGAGCTGCCCCGTTCGTCGTGGGCCGATTACGACCCGACCGTGATCTCGGCCGGCGGCGGGGTGTGGCCGCGCACGGCCAAGTCGGTGCCGATCAGCGCGCAGATGCGCGCGGCCCTGGGCCTGGCGGCGGACGTCACGGCCTTGTCGCCCAGTGAGCTGATCCGGGCGATCCTGCTGGCCCCGGCCGATCTGCTGTGGAACGGCGGGATCGGCACCTACATCAAGGCGTCCACCGAGCTGAACTCCCAGGTCGGTGACAAGGCCAACGACGCGGTGCGGGTGAACGGCGATGAGCTGCGGGTGAAGGTGGTCGGCGAGGGCGGCAACCTCGGCGTCACGCAGCTCGGTCGCATCGAGTTCGCCCGCCGGGGCGGCCGGATCAACACTGACGCCATCGACAACTCGGCAGGCGTCGACACCTCCGACCATGAGGTCAACATCAAGATCGCGCTGCAGGCGCTGGTGGAGTCCGGCGAGCTCGACGAACCGGGGCGACATGCGTTGCTGACGTCGATGACGGACGAGGTCGCGTCCCTGGTGCTGGACGACAACCGCGGCCAGAACAGGGTTCTCGGGGCCTCACGGTTGCACGCGCCGGCGATGCTGTCGGTGCACGGCAGGCTGATCGACGCCATGGTCGAGGACGGCCGGCTGGATCGTGCGCTCGAGTTCCTTCCGACCCCCACCCAGATCGGCGCCCGCCGCGCCGCTGGGGAGGGTCTGAGCAATCCGGAGCTCAGCCTGTTGCTGGCCTACGTGAAATCGGCCATGGCCGCGGCGATGCTGGCCAGTGGGCTGCCGGACGAGCCGGCGTTCGCCGCTCGGCTGCCCGAGTACTTCCCGAAACAGATGCGCCAGGACCCCGCGCGCCGAGCCATCACCGCGCACCCGCTGGCGCGCGAGATCGTCACCACCGAGACGGTCAACGAAATGGTGAATCGCGCCGGGATCTCCTTTGCGTTCCGGCTGGAGGAGGAGCGCGCCGCAACCTCCGTCGACGCCATCCGCGCCTACACGATCAGCACCCGGGTCTTCGACCTTCAGCTGGTGTGGACGGACGTCGCGCAGTTGGACAACAAGGCGTCGGCGACATGCCAGGACACCTTGATCCTTTCCGCCCGCCGGTTGCTGGACCGATCGGCGCGCTGGCTGCTCACCCGGCGACCACAGCCGCTGGACGTACTGGCCGAGGTCGACCGGTACGCCGAGCCGGTGGCTGCGCTGATTCCGCGGATGCCGCGACTGGTCTGCGGCATCGAGGACCAGAACGTCGGCGCGGACGCTGCGACGCTGATGGATCTCGGCGCCCCGCGCGAGCTGGCCAAACGGGTGGCGTACTCGCTGTACACCTTCAGCCTGCTCGACGTGGTCGACATCTCCGCCGAGTCCGGACGCGCCCTGCACGAATGCGCCGAACTCTATTTCGCGCTGTCCGCGCATCTGGACTTCGACCGGATGTTGTCGGCGGTCACCGACCTGGAAAGGGGCGAGCGCTGGCACGCGCTGGCCCGCCAGGCGCTGCGCGACGACCTGTACCAGTCGCTGCGGCTGCTGTCGGCAGACGTGCTGTCCACGACATCGCCAGAGCAGGACGCCTTCGCCAAGATCGACCAGTGGGAGAACGAGAACGCCTCCCGGCTCGCCCGGGCACGGCGCACCCTCGGTCAGATCGCAGCGGCGTCGGTCGGTGACCTGGCCGCGCTGTCCGTGGCCGCCCGGGAGATCCGGACGATGATCCGCTGACACCCCGGGCGGTGATCGGGGCTCCGGGTCTCCCTGTCCCCGCCTGCGCCGGTCCACCGGGGGGTAGGGCAGACTGCTGCCGGGAACAGCAACGGGAGTGTGGCGTGGGTCAACGGTATGTGACGTCGGTGCGGGTGCGGTGGTCGGACCTGGACGCGTTCGGGCACGTCAACAACGCCCGGACGATCACCCTTTTGGAAGAGGCCAGGGTCGACTGGCTGTTCACCGAGGCGGCCCGGCACGGCATCGAACGGCTCACCGAGGGCATCGTGGTCGCCCAGCTGGAGATCCAGTATCAGCGCGCGATCGGCTTCAACCTGCCGGTGTGCATCTCGATGGGCCTGACGAAGCTGGGCAACGCGTCATTCACCATCGACTACGTGGTGTCGGTGGCCGGCGCGACCGCGGCAACGGCCTCCACGGTGCTCGTCCCGGTGGATCCCGCGACGTTCCGGCCGCGCCGGATGGATGAGAAGGAGCGGGCCTATCTGTCTCGTTTCCTGTCCAGCGCCCCGGGGGCATGATGGCCCGGCTTCGGCCTGCCGAGGCCGCCGATCGCGATGACGCTGCCGCGTTCACCGGGCGGGTCGCCCGGTGGGACCCGATGGGGCTGGTGCGGTTGCGGGCGGATGCGGAGCGGGTGCGGCTGTGGGCCGGGACGCCGTTCGATGCGTTGGTGACGCGCGCGATCCACGGTGCCCTGACTCCGACGGACGTCACCGTGTATGCGGGCAACCTGCTCTCCGGGCTCGCGGTGTCCGCCGAGCGGGAGGTCGACCCCGGACCGAGCGCCGACGCGGCGTGGCGCTCCCAGTTGCCGCCGGCCGCCGGCTGGGTGCTGGTCGACGAGGTGCCTGCGGCGGTGGTGGCCGACCTGGCCGAAGAGGGCGCCGCGGGTGCCAGGGAACGCCCCGGACCGGCAGGCGGCGCCTCGACGGCCTTGCTGGACACAGAGGTGCTGACGGTCGCCGGCTCGGGCATGCAGGTTCCGTTGACCTTGCGCATGCTGTTCGCGTTGTCCGGCATGGGTTTTGCCCCCGCCCATCCCGACGAGATGGTCCGGGTCAGCGCCACCGACGCGTGGGCGCGGATCGATGCCAGGTATGGCGCCGTGGTGCGGCGGCGGCATGCGCTGCTGCCGCTGCTGATGTGAGGGGCGGAACCGCATGCAAACACGGCGGCGACTGAGACCGGGGCTCGGTTCTCGAGGGTGATCACCCCAAGCGGTCGGGCGCTCAGCCCGCGGGATCGGCAGGCAAGGCCGCGAGGGTGTATCCCGCCGCCTGCAGCCCCGCAATGATCCCAGGAAGCGCAGCGACGGTCTGTTCACGATCCGCGCCACCACCGTCGTGCATGAGGATCACCGCGCCAGGGGTGACGGTGGTCAGCACGTTCGCGACGATCGCGGCCGCGCCCGGTTTCTTCCAGTCCAGCGAGTCCACTCCCCAGGCCAGCGGGATGGTGCGGGCCCGCTGGCAGGCCAGCAACACCTGGCCGTCCGCGGGGCCGAATCGGCCCTCCGGAGCTCGGAAATAACGCGCCGTGGCATCAACGGCCCCCATCATCGCTTGCTGTGTCTGGTTGATCTCGGAGTCGATGTCGGCCGCGGACAACGCGTCGAACGGCGAATGGTGGTCCCAGGAGTGGTTGCACAGGGTGTGCCCCTCGGCGACGACCCGCTGCACCAGCGTCGGGTTCTCGGTCACCTTCTGTCCGACCTCGCAGAACGTGGCCTTGACGCCGGCCGCCGCGAGTACGTCAAGAACACGGCCGGTGTACGGACCAGGGCCGTCGTCGAAGCTGAGGTAGGCGACCCTGTCGGTTCCGTGCCATCCGAGGGCGGTGTTGTACGGCGGGTCGACGGTGGTCGGCGGAGCGGGGGCCGGCGCGGGTGCGGCGGGCGGCGCGGCTGCTTCGGGTGCCGGCACCGGAACAGCCGGTGAGTCGGCCGCGGGCGCCGGAGTGATCGGGGAAGGCTCGGTCTCCGGGTTCGTGGGACCGGCGGGTGATCCGCTCGACGGTGCCGCAGCAAGCGGTGTGGATGGGGACCCGACGAGCTGCGGAATCGTCGCCACCGGCGCGTTCGCGGTCGACGGTGCGGGTAGGGGTGTGTCCGCGGCGGCGCCGCGCGCCGAATCGACGACACCCGGGATCACCCCGGAGCCCGACGCCACCGTGCATCCGGCGATCCCGGTCACCACGATGGCACCTGCGCAGAGCAGGGCACCCAGCCGCGCAGTCGGTCGCACGATTCATCAGACCATCGACAAGCCGGTGGTTGGCGCACTGGCACGTTCGTGTGGACACGTTCACCCCGATGGACCCGCTCGTCAACTCAGCGTGTTCACCATGCTGTCCGCGGCCATCTCCAGGTAGGCCCACAATCGTTCCCGATGCGCGGGATCCAGATCTGCGCCGTCGACGCCGACCCGCATCGCCGCGAGCCAATGGTCGCGTTCACGGCTGCCGATCGTGAACGGTGCGTGCCGCATCCGCAGCCGCGGGTGCCCGCGCTGGTCGGAATACGTCCGGGGGCCGCCCCAGTACTGCTCGAGGAACATCCGCAGGCGGACTTCGGCTGGACCCAGATCTGCCTCCGGATACAGCGGGCGCAGCACCGGGTCATCGGCAACGGCGGAATAGAACCGGGACACGATCCCGGCGAACACCGGGTGACCGCCGATCTCGTCGTAGAACGTCGCGGGAGCACTCACCGGATCATTGTCCCTCGTCAGGCGGGCTCCCCTGCCGCCGGTGCCGGCGGCCGGAAGTCGGCGGCAGGGTCGGCTGCCAGCGCGGCATCGAACGCGGTCTTGACGGCTGCCCGCACGGCGCGGGAGTACGCGTCCTGATCACCGGCCCGAACGGTGCCAGTCAGGCGAATGGTGACGACCCCTGGCGCGATGTCCACGATGCCCAGCATCTGCGGGGCCTCGACGATGAGATCGGCGAAGTCGGCGGACGAAGCAACGAGTTCGGCCTGACGCAGCGCGATGTCTCCGGCCCGAGCCGCGTCCGCGTCGTACGGCAGCGGCAGGTCGATCGTCAGCACCGCTTCGCCCTGGCTGGAGTTGCCGACCCGCAGGACTTCTCCGTTGCGCACGTGCCAGATGGTCCCATCGCCGGACCGGACGGTCGTCGTGCGCAGCCCGACCGCCGTGACGGTGCCCGACGCGGATCCCAGGTCGACGACGTCACCGACACCGTACTGGTCCTCCAAGGTCATGAAGATGCCCGACAGGAAATCCTTGATCAAGCTCTGCGCGCCGAAAGCCAATGCCACCCCGGCAATTCCGGCCGAGGCGAGCAGGGGTGCGACGTTGATCCCGAACTCGGAGAGGACCAACACCACCGCGATGCCGAAGATCAGGAACGACGTCACCGACTTCAACAGCGAACCGATCGCCAGGGCCCGTTGCCGCCGCCGCTCGGCGGACACCGCCCGGTCCAGGGCCTTGCGCGCGGGTGCCCTGAGCGGGCGCAACATGGGCGGGGCCGCACCCTGCGCCGTCATCCTGGTGAGGTGGTTGATGGCGCGGTAGATGAGGGCACGGGCAACGAACGAGATCAGCAGGATGAGCAGGATGTGCACCACGCCGGTGAGCGCCGCGTCGGCGTGCAGGGCCACGAAACCCAGTCCGGTGTGGTCCCAGATCCACTGGCACACCGAGCCGGCGTCCGACGCGCACGCCGGCGCGCTGACATCCAGGAACGTCATTCCTCGAGCTTTCCGTGCGTGCGGGCGGGCGGGCGTACGGGCGGGGCGGGCGGGCTTTGCGGCCGGGCAGGACGCGCCGGCGCAATCAGTGTCGGCCCGCGCGACCATTGACGAGCGCAACCGACGCCACGGTAGCGAGAACTCCTCGACGCTGTGACCTCGCGGCGCGGGCACCGGTGCGAGCGAAAATGGGACACCGTCGGCGGCCCGGATCGGTGTCCGGTCGGCCGCACCGCTCGGAGTCGGATTGATATCGCAGACCTGGTAGTCCGGAGATCGCGCGCGCCGAGTTAGTCTTCATCCAAGGCCTACGCCTCGTCCTGGTTGACCGATTCGCGGTTTCCCCGGTCGAGCGGGAGGTCGCATCGATGGAAATTTCGGCTCCGCGGAACGCCCCGGAGGTGGTTCATGGACATCGCAGCATCCGGCGGCCGTGGGCCGACACCGGTCCGTCCGGCGCGTTCGCACTCCGGTCGACGGGATTCGGACGCGGGCCGCGGAGGCGTGGTCACACTGGTCCGGGTTCTCCTGCTCAATGCCAGCCATGAGCCGTTGGCCGTGGTGACCGGGCGGCGTGCGCTGATCTTGGTGGTCGCGGGCAAAGCCGAGTGTGTCGCCGAGCGGTCGAGCGCGGTGCGGTCGCCTTCGCTGGTGGTGGCCGTACCGGCGGTGGTCCGACTGCGGCGCTACGTCCGGGTGCCGTATCAGACACCTCCCGCGGTGACGCGCGCCGGGATCTTGCGGCGCGACCTTCGTCGATGCGCCTACTGCGCCGGACGCGGGGACACGGTCGACCATGTCGTGCCCAAGAGCCGCGGCGGTGATCACTCCTGGGAGAATTGCGTGGCGTGCTGTGTCCGGTGCAACACCCGCAAGGCCGATCGACTGTTGCACGAACTCGGCTGGTCGTTACCGTTCGTGCCGGCGGCGCCACGGCGCGGCGTATTCGGCGGTGTGTGGTCCGAGGATGCTGATCCTGCCTGGAAGCCCTGGCTGGGAGCGGCCTGAGACGGTCACCGGGTCTTGACCCGGTAGGGTGCCAGATTCGGGATGGATCGTCCTGATGCGCGAGTCATGTCCGTTCGTCACCCTGCGTTGTCTGTGCGTCGTCGTGCCGTTGGGCCGGTACGGCTCGAACGGGTGGCCCGGTCACCCGCTCTCGGCCCGGGCTCGTCGACCCCCCCTGTGGCAGATGACCTGCAGACCCGCTGCAGACCCGCTGCAGATCGGCACAGATCGGCACAGATCGGCAGAGATCCATCGGCACAGAGCGATCTGTCGTCCGCGGTCAGCCGATGCGGCAGCCACGGCCGATGCGGCAGCCGCGGCCGGCGGCGGAGGAACGGGTGGTCTGGTGGGCGGTGTTCGTGGTCATGGAGACTCCTCTGGGTGATGGGCCTCTCCGGCTGAAGAGGTAACGACTGGTGACCGTTGGTGATGCTCGTTCGGATGGTCTCTGACGCGCGGTGGATGACCTCGGGGGAGGCTCCGTGCCGTCTCTTGCGTTGGCAAAGCTGTTGGGCGACAATGACTATGACTGTGTGTTACAGCTGGGGGTGACCCTTACAACAGTAGATTGCCGGTGCCGCGAGCACCTGTTCGGCGCAGGCAAGCAGTGACACTGAGCTAACATTCTTGTTGCCCGTCTGGCGTTGGCCGGATAGGTCATTTTGGCATACGGATGGTTTAAGTCATTTGGCCTATCACCGTTAGTGTCTGCAATCACCCAAAAGCGGGTTTCACTGGCTGGAACGCGCCGTGGATTGTGTGGTTTGGCCAGTGTCGAACAGCAGGAATCGCGGGCCGACGGGCGCTCGCCCTGCGTCGAACCCGACACTGGCGCGAGCCTGACCGCTGCTGCCTGACCCCTGACCGCTGCTGCCTGACCGCTGCCTTGGGTGATCATCGTGACGGGGACCAGGCCGGGTCCGCACCACGCCAGCCGGTCCCGAGCCGATGATCAGCCCGGCCGGCTGGGGGCGTGCTCCGCTGTGCCGAAAACGCACAGATTCCTGTGGCAGGGTGTCATGGACCGTGTACCGAGAGTGTGCGCGGCGCAACGACGACCTGGTTCATCCGGTCCGGAAAGGGCAGCGCGCGTGGGGATCGAGAACACCACCGGCGCGATGCCAGCGTTGCCCCCCGCTTCCGGCAACTCGTCGTGGCCTGGGCCGGCTCGCTGACGGGGGACGGCCTCAGGGTTGTCGCGCTCCCGCTGCTAGCGGTGTCCATCGACCCGTCGCCGACCGCGGTGGCCGTGGTCGCGGCGGCCTCCACCTTGCCGTGGTTGGTGGTCGCGATCCCCGCCGGAGCGTGGGTCGACCGGCTCGATCCAGCCGCCGCCATGGCCGCCGCGCACCTGGCTCGCGTGCTGCTGTCCCTGGCCGTGGTGGCAGCCGTGCTGACGGGCATTGTGAGCATTCCGCTGCTGTGCGCCATCGGGTTCGCCCTCACTGCTGCCGAGACCTTCGCTGATGGTTCGGCGCAGACGTTGCTGCTGCGCATCGTCCCGCCCGAGCAGCTCGAGCGCGCCAACGCCCGATTCGTCACCGTGGAGACGCTGGCCTTGGATCTGGCGGGTCCGCTGGCCGCCGGAGTCCTGTTCGCCCTCGCCTTCTGGATCCCGTTCGCGGCATCGGCGGGATGCTTCCTGGTGGCCGCCGTCCGGGTGGTGGGTATTCGTTCCGAGCGTCCGGCCGAACCAGGCGTGCGAGTGGGTGGGACCCAGCAGCGCGACGTGTCGGCCGCCGGTGGCGGTGTGTGGGCACGGGTCCGGGCCGGGTTGAGCCGGCTGTTCGCCGATCCGGTGCTGCGCACCCTGGCGATCACCGTCGCGGTGATGGCGACCGCCAACGCGGCAGCCGACGCCGTGCTGGTCATCTACGGAACGCAGATCTTGCAGATGTCAGATGCCCTGTACCCGACCCTCCTGGTGGCTTATGCCCTCGGCACACTGATGGCCGCGGCCTTGGTCGGCCGGGTGATCACCCGGTTCCGTGGCGGCCGGGCGATGATGTTCGCGTTGTTCGGCATCAGCGGTGGCATGGTGCTGTTGGGGCTGGTGCCGGTGGTCGCGGTGGCCTGGGTGGCGTTCGCGGTGATGGGGCTGGCCGGCGGTACGTGGAACGTGCTGTCCGCCACCCGCAGGCAACGCCGCACCCCGCACGACATGATCGCGCGCGTGTCGAGCGCCTTCCGGGTCGTCGCCTGGGGGGTGATCCCGATCGGCGCCGCATTGGGCGGGCTGGTCGGTCAGCGGTGGGGGGTCACCACCGTCTTCACCTCCGTCGGCGTGGTGATTGCCGTGCTCGGGGTTATCGTGGTGCGCTCTTTCGCCACGGTCGAGCCGGGCAGCCCCGCCCCGCAGGGCTCGTCCTGACTGCACGCGTTCTCACCCGAAGGCCACCGAGTCGTCGAACGGTCCTGACCGGTAGCAGGGTTGCCCGGCCGCGCGCCGGGGCGTCCGTTACGGTGATCGCCATGACCATCGCCCAGACCCTGGCCGTGTTCGTCGGGATCCCTGTGCTGATCTATGCCCTGATCGCGGTACTGGTGCTGGTGCCTCATCATGCCAAGCGCCGAGCAAGGTACCGCCCGGGACAGAGCTGGAACTACCCACCGCATTGGTGGGCGGGTGACCAGCCGGTTGCGTACACGAGTAGCGCGATCACGGCCGGTACGACGCGGGGAGGCGCACGTGGCACCTGGTGAATTGGCGACGTCGGCGTCATCGACCGCGCTCGAGGGGACGGTACCGCCCAACTGGAGTCCGCAGACGGGGCCCGCCGGGGAGGCGACCCAGCCGTTGTCGACCGCACACCTGGAGTTGCTGGACGACGTGATCCGCGAAGCCGAACGCTTCACCGGTCTGCGGTTCTCCGTATACCTGGGTGATCTCGGCGGGAACTCCCGGGCGACCGCGGACAGCCTGCTGTCCGGGCTCGACGCCGATGCGCCGACTGCGGTGCTGCTGGCCGTGTCGCCGGGCCAGCGCGTCGTGGAGATCGTCACCGGCGCCGAGGCCAACCGGCGGGTCAGCGATCGGGCCGCCCGGTTGGCCGTGCTGGCGGTGGTGGCCTCATGCTCGGAGGGCGACATCAGCGGCGCGCTGGTCACCGGGGTGCGCATCCTGGCCGACCAGGCCGGCACCCTGCCCGAGCGTTCGACCTGGTAGTCCTCGACCGGCGCGGATCAACTTCGCCGGCGCGTACGAAGTCGTTGACTCGCGTCACACCAGTCCCAAGACCGGGTACTTGATCCGCGCCGCGGTCAGGCAGGGCCCAGTTCAGCTCCCTGGGTTCAAGTCGCCCGGGCGACATGTCCCCGACTCAGCCGGCGTCCGCTTGTCGGGCGCGCAGCGCCCGTTCGGTGCTTGCACGTCCCTCGGACACCAGCCGGTGCAGCGCGGAGGGGTGCTCTCCCGCCTCCCAGGCCAGGGCCGCATCCACCGTCCGCCGATCGACAGCCCACCGTGGGTAGAGGCCGGTCGCGATTCGCTTGCCGACCTCGATGGATCGCCTGTCCCAGACCTCGCCCACTTCGACAAAATAGCGATCGGTGAACGGCGCCAGCAACTCTGACTGGGTGGGGTGCGAGAAGCCTGCGATAGCGGCGTTCTGCAACGCGTTCGCCATCCCGTCGTCGCCGATCAGTCTCTCCCACACCGCGGCCTTGTTCGCCGCGTCCGGAATCAGTGCCCGCACCTGGGTCGCCCGGCGCTCGCCTGAGGCCGTCGGATCAGCGGCAGCGCCGGCGTCGATGTCGCTCGGGCCCGCCACGCCGTGCGCGACCAGGGCGCCGAGCAGCGTCCAGGACAGCTCTGTGTCGATGGCCAGGCCGGACAGTGGCGCGTTGCCCGACCGCCACCCCTCGATCAACTCGAGTTGTGCCGTCTGCAACCGGCTGCCGGCCAGTGCCTGCACGGCGGCCAGTTGGGTGTCGCTGCCCGGATCGGCCGAGAGGGCCAGATCGGTCAGGGCACCGGTCACCGACGGCCACCCTCGTTCGGCGGCCCAGCCGGGTTCGGCGTACGAACCAACTGCGACCTGGATCTGCGACAGCACCCGCTGCAAGACGCCGATCTGATCCTCGGTGGCCAGCCCCCGGATGGCGAGGGTGATGAAGTCCCGGGCACGCATCAGCGCGTCGCGCGTCATCTCCCAGACCGCCGACCAGAGCAGGGTCCTGGGCAGCGATTCGGTGACGTCGGCGATACCGTCGATGGCGGTGCGCAGCGATTCGGGGTCCAGCCGGGCCTTGCAGTACGTCAGGTCGTCGTCGTTCACCAGCACGAGCGATCCGCGGGGGACTCCGATCAGCTCGGGCACGGCGGTGCGGTCGCCTTCGACGTCCAGCTCCACCCGATGCGTTCGGACCAGGGCGCCGGCGTCGTCCCGGTCGTAGATCCCCACGGCCAACCGGTGCGGCCGTCGCTCGCCCGCTCCGGGCTCGGCACCCGATTGCAGCACGGCGAATCCGGTGAAGCAGCCCTGCGAGTCGACCGCGAAGTCGGTGCTGATGGTGTTCAGACCCGTGGTCTGCAGCCAGGCTCCGGCCCAGCTGTGCAGGTCGCGGCCCGAGCTCCGCTCCAATGCGGTGAGCAGGTCCTCCAGGGTGGCGTTGCCGAACGCGTGCGCGGCGAAGTACTCGCGCAATCCGGCCAGGAACTGCTCATGGCCAACGTAGGCGGCGAGCTGCTTGAGGACGCTGGCCCCCTTCGCATACGTGATGCCGTCGAAGTTGACCTCCACCGCGGCCAGATCGACCATGTCCGCGGCGATGGGGTGGGTGGAGGGCAACTGGTCCTGCACGTAGGCCCAGGACTTCTCGAGGTTGGCGAACGTCGTCCAGGCCGAGGCATACTCGGTGGCGGACACCTGCGCCACCACCGAGGCCCACGTGGCGAAGGACTCGTTCAACCACAGGTCGTCCCACCAGCGCATCGTCACCAGGTCGCCGAACCACATGTGCGCCATCTCGTGAAGCAGCGTCTCGCAGCGCCGCTCGTACAGGTACCGGGTGACCCGCGACCGGAAGACATTCTCCTCCCGGTAGGTCACCGCGCCTGCGTTCTCCATGGCCCCGGCGTTGAACTCCGGCACGAACAGCTGGTCGTACTTGCCGAACGGGTACCGCACACCGAACGCCTGGTGGAAGAAGTCGAATCCCTGCCTGGTCTCGGTGAACAGCCGGTCGGCGTCCAGGTATTCGGCCAGCGTGGATCGGCAGTACAGGCCCAGATCGATGCCGTCGTGGTGGTCGCGCACCACGTGGTAAGGACCCGCAATGAGCGCCGTGACGTAGGTGCTCATCGGTTCGGTGGTGACGAACCGGTGGGTGGTCGCGCCGCCGGGACCGGGCGCGGTTGCCGCGGTCGCGCCGTTGGACACCACCTGCCAATCGGCCGGTGCGGTGACCGTGAAGGTGAACGAGGCCTTCAGGTCCGGCTGGTCGAAACAGGCGAAAAGCCGCTTGGCATCGGCTGTCTCGAACTGCGTGTACAGGTACACAGCTCCGTCGACCGGATCGGTGAACCGGTGCAGGCCCTCACCGGTGTTCATGTACAGGCCGACCGCGTCGACGACCAGCTCGTTGGATTCGGCGAGGTCGGGCAGCGGGAGTCCGGTGGACGGGGTCCAGGCGCCGACGTCGAGAGGGTTGCCGTTGAGGGTGGCGCTGCGGATGGCGTCACCCACGAAGTCGATCACCGTGGAGGCCCCTGCGGTGGCAGCGAAGCGCGCGACGACCCTCGTGTCGAAGGCTTTCTCGCCCGGGCCGCCCGCCCCGTCGGTGAGGTCGACGAGGACCTCGTAGGAGGGCGAACCGAGGGTGGCCGATCGCTCCCTGGCCTGATCACGGGTGAGGTTGGGCGCCTGCGACATCAGTCGATCCCTTCGCAGCAAATGCTGGTGTGGTGACGGAGCGGAGCCGGTGCCGCCGATTTCGGCGGGACGCGGCCTTGGAGTCGGCGTCACACCCGTGACGCCCAGGGAACAACCTAATAGTCGAAACGGTTACCGGAGCGAAGGACCATGCCCTCGGTGACCGGGCGCCGGATGGTCGGCGACCGCGAAAACCGTGAACAGCGCCCGCGTCGGGGAACGCGATCCGCGGGCCGACGAGGAGCCCTGATAACAGGGCTGATCACCACGCTGGTGACGAACGCCGCCGGCGACATCGACGAGCAGACCCGCGCCGGCGACGACCACACCCGAACCGTGGACGATTCCGCGAACCGTGAGCCCGCGCGAGCCGAGCGGGCCAGGGTCGACTTCTGGTTCGATCCGGCCTGCCAGTCGCCTGGGTGACGTTCCGGTGAATCCTGGAGGTCGAGAAGCGGCGAGGAAGCGGGTCGGCTCCGGGATGCCGCGGTTGCCCCTGCCTCGTTCCCGTACTTCTTCGAGCTCAAGCGCACCCGGACGGAGCGGCCGGAGTTCGACTGAGCCCGTCGGGTACCTGACGCGCGGCCTTCTGTTCGCCTCCGTGGCCGGAGTGTGCCACCGTTGGACTGAGCCCGACGTGACGCCCGGCCATCCATGGTCCTGTCGTACCGCGGGGGTCCTGGTCGGCTGCTATGTCCCCGGAGGGGGCCCGCCATGAACGCGGCACCGCTAGACCCGGTTCCGGCGGCTGATCCGACCCCCGCTCCGGTTCCCGCAGCCTCCCCGAACGGGATCCCGCTGCCGCGCGACATGCGGTCCGGTCCGATAGTGGCCGGGGTCGACGACGCGCTGGCCTGCGGCCGGCCGCTGCGTGCCGCGGCATTCTTGGCGCTGGCTACCGGCAAGCCGCTGTTGCTCGTGCACGTCCGGCGCCGGGCAATGCCGATGGTCGAGGGCTACGTGCCGATCCCTGAGGAGATCGGCGCGAACGACCAGGCGGAGAACGAGGTGGAGGCCGAACTGGTCGCCGCGTTGACAGCCTCCGGCGATCTGACGGGAGTGACCTGGGAGCTGGTGTCGACCACCGGCGAAGCCGGTGCCGAATTGGTGCGGATCGCCGAAGAGCGGGACGCCGCCTGTGTGGTGGTGGGCAAACGACACACCGGTTTCTCCGACCTGCTGCACCGAATCGCCTCCGGCTCGGTGTCCAGGGCGGTGGTCGCGCGGCAGAAGTTCCCCGTCCTGGTGGTGCCCTGACCGGGCGCGTACTGACACACTGACCGCCATGCGCGTCTACATCGGGTCCGATCACGCCGGCTTCGACCTCAAGGCTGCTCTCATCAGCCACCTCCGCGGAGGTGGTTTCAAGGTGGTCGATGTCGGACCCGCGTCCTACCAGCCCACCGACGACTACCCCGGGTACTGCCTGGAAACCGGCCGGCGGGTGGTGGCGGATCACGGTTCGCTGGGCATCGTGATCGGCGGATCCGGCAACGGCGAACAGATCGCCGCCAACAAGGTCACCGGCATCCGGGCGGCGTTGGCCTGGAACCTGCAGACCGCGCAGCTCGCGCGTGAGCACAACGACGCCAACGTGGTCTCCATCGGGGCGCGGATGCATGACGAGGCAACGGCGATCTCATTCGTCGACGCGTTCTTGTCGACGCCGTTTTCGCACGATCCGCGTCACCAGCGGCGGATCGACCAGGTTGCGGCCTACGAGGCCGACCCGGTCGACCAAACCCTGCCCGAGAGCTGAGCTGCCACAATCGGTTTCGTCACCCGCACCGGCGACCTGGCGCGGCCTGCGGGCCGCCTGTCAGAGGACGTCAGGCCCCGAAGGGGCCGGCTGTCCGGGTGGTGACGGTCTGTTGGGCTGACCGGCCGGCTGATTGCCACCTGCCGGGCGGCGTTCCGGTCGATCCCGTCGCAGTCCGGCGGCCAGCGCGGTCGGCGGCACGTAGTGGCGGCGTACCACGACCAGTTCGGCCTCCGCCACTGCCAGGTCGTCGGCAGAGGGCATCGCCACCTCCCGCGCGCGCAGCGCCGCCGTCGGCGAAACCTGCGTGGACCGGGTCGTCACCAAGGCACGCAGGGATCGTTCCGATTGGTCCTCGCGCGGTGTCCGGTAGGTCCGTCGGGCGCCCTCGCCTGTCGCCGACCCGGGTGGTCGACCGTGTTCGGCGGACGGGTGGGGCCCGGTAGCGGCCGCCGACCCCGGCGAGCCGTGGATGGGGTGGATCGCCCCGCGGTCGGCAAGGTCGGCCAGCGGGCCGTCGTCGGGTCCCACAGCGGGGCGGTTGGACCCCGCGACTTCGGCGGGATCCACGACTTGCGCGACCGCGCTCTCGGCGACGGGCACGACTTCTCCGGCGGACCCCACGACGGTGACCTCCGCGCCTGGCCCGACCGGTGCGGCTGATCCGCTCGGCGCAGCTTCGGCCTCGGGCGCCGGAGTCGTGGTAGCCGTGGTGTCGGCAGGACCGGCCGCAGGTCGTGACGCCCGCCGGCGGCGTCGCAGGTGCCGTGGCTGCTCCATGGCACCAGCATGCCCGACGGCGGCCCGAAGTGATCGCAGAAGCGCTGTTGGAAGCCCGGTCAGAAACCCTCGGGACACCAGGGTGCGATCGGCGTCGCCAGTGTTTCCCCCAATGCCCGTATCGAGGCGGGATCGCCCTCGATGCGCCCGGCGGACGATAGCCGGGCCACCGGTGTCCCGCCCAGGAAGGCGCCCCCGAGGTCGGCGATGTCCAGCCGCACCTGTGCTGCGCCCGCAGAGCGGGTCGCGCGTCCTCCCGACGCGGTCAGGTCCAGCACCCAGGTCCCGTCGTTCCACGGACAGAACGAGTCGGTGATCTCGATGACGGCCCGGAAGGGCGCACTGAAAGCGCGCAGGCCGATCGCGCGGTCCAGGTCGACGATCCGCAGCCACACGTGGTCGGCCAGGGTCAGCCGCATCCTGCGCGGGTCGATCAGCAGATCGCGCAGCGGATCGTCCACCCAGCTATGGCGGTAGGCGACGGTGCGGACCAGGTCCATCGTCATCAGGTACTGCCACAGCGACGCCCGGGCGACCGGGGTTGCCGCGCAGATCTCGTCCAGCACCAGCTCACTGTTGGGGCCGTGGTGGGCCCAATCCGGCTTGATCCGGTAGCAGGCATACCCGTCCGGATGCATGGCCCAGCGGCGGTGGGATGCGCCGTTGCGCAGTTCGGCGTGATCGGACGTCCTGAGCTTCCAGATCGCGTCCGGGCGCGCCAGATGCCCTGGGATGGTGGGTGCCACCCGTTCGTAGAGTGCCCGGGCCAGCGGCCGGGCTCGTTCCGCCCGAGTTTCGACGACGGCCTCGGTCGGGGTGCCCGGCCGGAGCGCCGCGCCGTGCAACAGTTCCAGCCGCGCCTGCCCGATCGCCTGGCCATAGCCGAAACGGCCGTACAAGGCGCCCTCGCTGGTCGTCAGGATCGCCACCGGCTCGGCGCCCGTTTCGTGCAGACCGTGGAGTTGGTGGGTCATCATGGCGCGGAGCAAGCCACGTCGGCGCCAACCCGGTCGCACCGCCACGAACGTCACCCCGGCCACCGGGTGGACCACAGTGCCCGGAAAGGTCATCCGTTTGGACAGGATGGCGGCCGCGGCGACCAGTTCGTCGTGGGCGAGCGGGTCGCGAGCCCCGATGAAGCGGTCCAGTTCGAGGTGCGGCAGCACCAGGTCGTCGAGGAAATCCCGGGGTGGGTCGACGCCGAACGCCGACGAATCCAGGTCGAGCATGTCGTCGACGTCGGAGTCGGACAACGGACGTACCGTCAGCTCGGATGCGCTCACCCGAACACCTTGCCGCACCCTGGGGATGGCCGCCCACCGGATTGCTCCAGTGGGAGGTCAGTGCACCGGCGCGGGCACTGGTGCCGGCTGCCCGGCGTGCTCGAGCAGCTCGCGGAACCACGGCTGACCGAGGTCGAACTTCTTGCCGCCGGCGATCCGGTCGAACTCGATGGCGCGCAGCTGGTCGCCCTGATCCTCGTCGTGACCCACCACACCGGAGATGCCCCGCAGCGCGCACCCCACCGCGTAGTCGGTCATCGACTTGATCAGCAACAGGTCGGTCTCGTCGGGGGCCGCTGATCGCGCGAAATAGCCGGACTTCTGCACGAGTACCTTTTCGGCGCCGAGCCGCTCGGCGAATTGACCGCCGAACCACTGTCCTGGGTTGATCGAGTTGAGCTTGACGTGGCCGAAGGGATCCCGCGGGATCTCCGCGCCGCGTTCCTCCATCTCGGCGACGATGCTGTCGACGCCCGCCCCTTCGGACAGGAAGATCGTCACGTTGCCGACGCTGTCCATCACGGCCTTGAGCCGGTCGGACTCCGCCTCGAGGTCGAAGGCAGCCTCCGGCACGTAGATCGCGTGCATGTTCCACGCCTCCCGGGACAGGCCGAACTCGGGCAACCACCGCTGCGTGCCCAACCACCGGTCGTACGCGGCGGCGGTGGCCGCGGTGAGCCAGCCACAGTTACGGCCCATGATCTCGTGGATGATCAGCATCCGGGGATTGGAGTTGTGTTCGGCCACCACGTTGCGGGCGAACCGGGCGCCCTCCTCGGCCGCGGTCCACGCGCCCAGCGAATGCTTGATCGGCACGATGTCGTTGTCGATGGTCTTGGGCAGCCCGACCACAGTCAGTTCGTAACCGTGTCTGTGCAGGTAGGCGGCCAGATCGGCACCGGTCATATTGGTGTCGTCGCCGCCGATGGTGTGCAGCACATCGATGCCGTCCGCGGCCAGCCGCTCGGCGGCGACCTGCAGCGGGTCCGCCCCCTCGGGCACCAGCCCCCGCTTGAAGAGGTCCTTGTAGTTGGTGAGCTTGACCCGAGAGTTCCCCAGCGGTGAACCGCCGTACTGATGCAGCAGTGTGGCCCTGGCTCGCACGCCTTCGGTGACGGGGAACCGGTCGCCGGTCAGCAACCCCTGGTATCCGTATCGGTATCCGATGATTTCTACCTCGGGTGCGAGTTCGGTGTAGCGCTCGATGAGCCCACCGACCGCGGCGGACAGACATGGGGCGAAGCCCCCGGCGGTGAGCAACGCAACCTTGTGTAGGGACATTGTGACTCCGGGGCCTTTCTCGACCGGGACTACCGCCGCCCGTCGATGTTCTGAGCGGTGGTGCCGATCGGCGGCGCGGTCGGCAGGTTCAGCCTATCCAGTTCGAGGCCCACCGTGGCCCTCGGCGGGGTCGCACAGGCGCACCGGGGTGTGCCGCGAGGCGCACCGGGGTGTGCCGCGCCGCAGACCGTCACGCCGCCTAGTGCGTTGCCCGAGGATGACTGTGAGGACCCTCACGGTGTCCGGTCCCGAACCGGGCCCGAGACTTGTTCGTCGGGGTCAAAGCTGCCGGTTACAGACCCGGGCTCGAGTGCATCAGCCCGCCGTCGACGAACACCGTCGTGCCGTTGATGTAGGCGCCGCCGTCACCGGCGAGAAACGCGACCACGCTGGCGATCTCGGACGGCTCTGCCATCCGGCCGAGCGGGATGGCGGTGTCCAGGACCTTCATCTTCTCCGGGTCGGCCATGGTCGAGGTGTTGATCGGGGTGGCCACCGCACCGGGGCCTACGTTGACGATCCTGATGCCCTTTGGCCCGAGCTCCTGTCCCGCGGTCCTGGTGAGCATTCGCGCCCCGCCCTTGGACAGGCAGTAGGCGGTGTTGCCCGGCATCGGCCAGTCCTCGTGCACC
>JADGOY010000176.1 GCA_017882715.1 Nakamurella sp.
TTCGGATTTCGCCATCGAGAGTTCACGGACGTTGGTCGACGACTTGACGACTTGTCTGGCGATCTCCAGGTGGTGGTGGCAACCGGTGGCTACCCTGCGCCTGCACGATGTTGTCGTACACGGGTGAAGGGGTGAAGGTCGATGGCGGCCGGCGGGTGCGTTTGAGAGCTATGTGCCGCGGCCGGTTGCTGCGGGCCTGCTGCGGGCCTGCTGCGTGAGCTTTACGTTGACGTCGGGCTGTCGATTCAGCACATTGCCCTGTTGCTCGGCTTGGGCGATTTCGCCACCCGCACGCGGCTGATCGAAGCCGGCATGACCATCAGGAGCTCGCGGGAACCATGCCCCTGAGATCTTCTTCGCACCGCCAGCGCGTGATCGCGACGCAAGGTGACCACCCCGGAGGAGGCGACGGACCTGAACACAGCGTTGGCTCGTTGGTCCGCCCGTGCGGAGGGCCGGATGCCGGCCCGTGACCTTGACGACCTGGTGAAGCTCGGCCCGATCCGGAAGGTCACTCTCACGGAAGGTTCCCGCGGCGCGCCCGCTCAACCGCGTCCGTACGTGCAGTCCGGGCTCATTCCCCGACGACACCGTCGACCGCCTCACGGAGAAGGTCGGCGTGTCCGTTGTGCCGAGCGGTCTCCTCGGTGAGGTGGGTCAGGATCCACCGCAGGCTCCAGTGACGGCCATCGCGGTCAGTTCGGACCGACAGGTCGTCCAGGCCCGCCGCAGCGACAGCCTGCCTGCTCCGGTCGCAGGCAGCGTCGTAAAGGGCCCGGAGCCCTTCGGGGTCGTCGCGCTCCGCGGAGTGGAATTCCCAGTCCCGGTCCTCGTCCCAGGGGGCGCTCGCCCACGGCTCGGGCTCGGGAAGACCCAGGAAGCGCACTACGATCCAGTCGTCCTCCACCAGCGCGAGGTGTTTCAGCAGGCCGCCCAGGGTGAGTGCGGACGTCGGCAGGCGCTTGTTCAGCTGTTCACGGTTCAGGCCGTCCGTCTTGAGTTGCAGGGTCGCCCGCTGGTAGTCCAGGAACTGGTCGATGGTGGTCCGCTCGTCGGCATGGGGATCGGGATCGTGGCGTGTCATCAGGTCAGCCTGTCATCCAGGAGCGGGACGCTGCCGAACACCCGGTACGCCCCCGCGGTCAGCCAGTCTCGGATGTGACGGTGCGGTACCGGCGGTGGTCAAGGGGTGTAGTCCGTCGCCGCCACGGCTTCATCACGCATGAACCCATCTCTTTCTCGAGTGACGTTGGCAGAGAAACGAGCGCGGCTCGGGGGCCTGCCGGGAGGAGCGGAGTCGGCGCCGGCACCTCCGCTACGGTTCCCGCCATGACCCGATCAACCAAGCCGAACGGTCACCCGTCACCGCGGACGACCTCGACCACGCCGTCCAGCTCGCCGTCGCCGCGCTCGAAAGGACCCCCATCTGCGTCATGAGACGGCAACGCCGGCTCGCTGACCTGCACCTGCTGGGAGACCGCCGATCACATCAGCGACGCCGTCTTCTCCTACGCCCTCACGCTCGGCCCAAAGACACCTCCGCTGACCGGCGACATCCCTTTGGAGTGCGTCAGTGAAGGGCCCGGCCCCGAGACCGCCGTGCACGCGGACCGCTCCGCGGGGCCCGCCGGGCTGATACAGGTGGTGGACGCGAGCGGCGCGCTGCTGGTTGCCATGGTCCGTACGACCCGTTCGGAGGTCCGCGCGTACCACAGCGACGGCGTGACGGACCCGGGAGGTTTCGCAGCGATGGGTGTCGTGGAGATCCTGGTGCACACCCACGATCTCGCCCGCGGCCTCGACCTTTCCTGGGACCCGCCCGCTGTGCTCAGGGGCACTTGCGCGGCTGTGTCCCGACGCGCCGGCCACCACGGACCGCTGGCCCACCCTGCTGTGGGCCGCCGGACGCGCCGAACTGCCCGGGCACCCGCGACTGCCAGGTGGAAGTGGTACCCCACGCCTGGGTCGTAGGAGGCGGCCACCCCTGATCGGTGCACACGGAGTACCGGACCGTCCTCTGCACGCGAGCAGGGTCTGGGCCTACGTTTGAGCAGCAGGAGATCCACAACGGACGGGGTGCGGCAATGCGCTGGGCGCACGATCGGGCGCGCGAACTGGTCCGATGGCTGTACTCGGTGAAGCGGTGGATGTACCGGGGCGGTCGACCAGGCACGCTGGCACGAGTCATGAACCGGATGTCGGAGATCCAGTTCTCGGCCGGACTGCTCTCGCCGAAAAGCGCTGCGACGCTGGAGGTGCCCGGGCGTCGCACGGGTCGAGTCATTTCCTTCCCGGTCGCGCTCGCCGACTATCACGGCGAGCGCTACCTAGTGTCCATGCTCGGCAACGATGCCAACTGGGTGCGCAACGTTCGGGCCGCCCAGGGGCGCGCCGTGTTGCGGCGTCGCGGACGTGTGCCCGTGCGACTGGAAGAGATCGACCCCGGCGCCCGCGCGCCGATCCTGCGCCGTTACCTGGCGGTGGCACCAGGCGCGCGGCCGCACATTCCCGTGGACCGCCACGCGCCGTTGGCGGAATTCGAGCGGGTGGCTGCGCAGTTCCCGGTCTTCCGGTTGACGATCGATCCGACGGGTTGACGGCGCGTCTCCGGATCGACCGACGCAGGAGCCCGGGTCATGTGAGCCGCTGGGTCGCTTGTCAGGCGCGCGGGCGATTCGGCCCGAAAGCCACCGCTCAGGCAGTGATCCGGTGACCGTAGCCGGACCGCTCGGGCTGGTCGATGCCGTGCACGGCCCAGCTGTACAAGTGCACCTGCAGCCCATCGGGGTCGCTGAACACCAGCAACCAGCTGATTGATGGCTCGATGACCGGTGAGTGCGCAACGCCCAACTGATGCAGGTGGTCGGCCCAGGCGCGGAGATCGGCGGCATCGTCCACGGCGAAACTCACCGGGTCGAAGTCCTTGCAGCCCAGCGCCGCCTGCGGGTTCTGTCGAATCGACACGATGACGGGGCCCAGCCCGGGCAATTCTCCGGCAGACACCGCGGCAGACGCCGTCGGCCTCCGGGAACTCCCACGTCACCCGGGGCCGGAAGACCTTTTCGTACCAGGCGATCGAACGGGTGAGGTCGGTGACCGGGATCTTCAGATGATGAATGCCGGCGAGTTTCGGCTGCGACATGAGCATCCTTCCTTACATTCACCGAGTGTTACTGTGTCGATCCTCGCGATGACCGAACCCGTCAAGAGGAGATATCGCTCGACGGAACGCGCCGCAGCGGCAGCGGCCACCCGTGCTCGCATCCGGCCGGCGGCGGCCCAGCTGTACTTCAAACAGGGGTACCTGGCCACGACCATGCGAGGAGTTGCGGCGCTGGCCGATGTTGATGAGCGAACCCTCTATGACGCCTTCCCCAGCAAGACCGCGCTCTTCGCGCACACCCTCGGGTGGCCGTCGTCGGTGACGAGGAAGCGATCGCCGTTGCCGACCGCCCGGAAGTCCGCCTGACGCTTACCGAGGTCGATCCCGAGAAGGCGATTGCCCTGTCGGTCGCGTATTCGACAGAGCTGCTCGAGCGGGCCGGCGATCTCATCATGGTCAGCATCGAGGCCGCCGGCGCCGACCCTGAGATGCGGGCCACGGCCGACGAGGGCGCCCGGGCAACCCACCGGGTGCACCTTGCGCTCTCTCAGGCCCTGCACCGGCGAGGCGCGCTGCGCGACGACCTGGATCCCACCTCGGCCGCCGACACATGTCCGCCCTGTGTTCCGCGCACACGCACCAACAACTGCGCCAGCACAGAGGCTGGAGGGTCGAGAAGTACCGCACCTGGCTCGAACACAACTTGATCCGCGAACTGCTGGGCTGAACAGTTGATCTCACCGTCCGACCAGCGCCGTCCGACCAGCACGATGGAGTCGGCGAGGGGCGGTCTTCGGTCGGTGAGATGCCGCGCGATCACGCCGCTCAATTCAGATGGGTCCGGTCCCGCAACATGGTGGCCAGATCGCGGGACAGCTCGTCGGCGGCCCGTTCGGCACCCGCGGAAATCGCGCCCTCCCGGAAGAAGCCGTGGATGAGGTCGGGGTGCTCGCGCAGGAGCGTCGGCACGCCGCTGCGCTGCAGGGCATCGGCGTAGGCCTGCGCCTGACGGAGGAGCGGGTCGTGGTGTCCGATTCCGGGGGCGAATACGGAAAGGCTCGGATCGGATTCAACGCGGGGTTCGCGGCTGACAATCTAGTCATACTCGCGTCAGCCCTGCGGGCAAGAAGACCCGCATCTCGAGCTGAAGGTCGAGACATCACGACGCACCCGTGAGATCGTCAAGATGATCAAGGAGGACTCGCTGGATATCGGCGGATATCGGCCTGGTCGGTGGTCCCATGAAAGGGCAGGGACTGGAGAGAAGGATCATCTCGATATCACGACTGGGCGTCTTCGTACCGGAAGGACATCCCTTGGCACGCCTAGCCTGCATTCCGCTGAGGGACTTGCGCGACGAACATTTCGTGCCTCGTCCGCGAAAACCGGGACGGATGAACGACTTACGGGTGCAGCAGCAGCGCTCCTGCTGTCCCGCGGCCGTCGCGGGTTACTATGCCGTCGCGCGCAGCCGCTGGAGGTCGACAATCCGGTGTGACCCCTCGGGGCTTCTGTGCAACGGGGTCGGGGCCGGCCACTGCGGGCCGATCACCAAGCCGCACCAGCCTTCGGCCTCGGCATTCACGTCGGCGTCGAGAAGCTGCGGTGCGGATCCAGGTCCATGATCCGGGGGTAGGGTGCCCGCTTGCCGGCGCCAGTGATCGCGCCGCTCGTCCTCCGTGAGGGGGCGATCGGATTGGATCGCGCGAAGTGAGACGAGATTGGTCATGTCCGGCTCCTTCTGATGATCGACTCGCGGCGGCCGGGTCGCGGCTGCGGGTCAGTGGTGCGGACCTGCTGCGATGCTCGATAGCAGTTCAGAGGGCGAAGCGGGACCGATAAATGCCAATCGGGCGTTCTTTCTTGTGCCTACTTTGCGCGACAGACCCCGAAGGGCCGTCTCGAAGTGATCAAGATCCGGTCAAATTCCGGCCGCCCGGAAGGCGCCGGTCATGGTGAAGGTGCCCGCGCGCCTGAGTCGTCAACGGACATGCTCAACTCAGGTGGTCATTCACGTGACATTCACGCCCCACTTGTCGGGCCGGCTCGAGGTGAGGTCCGAGCTCGCCGCCGTCACACGCGCCGACGTCGCACGGCTGACGCTGTATCGGCTGACGCTGTCGGCTGGCGCTGTCGGCTGGCGCTGTGTCGGCTGACCATGCTCTGGCTGTGCCGCGAGGAAGAACGGTCTGGTACGGCATCTGCCGTCAGCCGGCCGGCCCAGGCCCACAGCCAAGTCGGCCGCTGACTCTGCGGGCGACCCAGGCCGAGCCGCACCATGGGTGACGCCGGGCCGAGCACGGATCTTAGTCGCCGGCGAATGCCGGAGTGGGAGCAGCGGCACCATGCCGCACCTGCACGATCGGCAGGCGCAGCGCCGCCGGTGCGGTTGCCGGTACCACCGGCGCCACCGGCGCCACGGCCGGCACCTGGACGTACGCCGAACCCAGCGGCGGGCGCTGGTCCGGCTCGCCCTTGTTGGGCCACAGCGCCATGGCTCGTTCGGCCTGCGCGGTGATCGTCAGCGACGGGTTGACGCCCAGGTTCGCCGAGACGGCGGAGCCGTCCACGATGTGCAGGCCTTCGTGACCGAAAACCCGGTGGTAGCCGTCGATCACGCCGTGGCCTGCGTCCGAGCCGATACAGCAGCCGCCCACGAAATGAGCGGTCATCGGCGCGTCGATCAGATCACCGATCTGGCCCATCGGGAATCCGTCGATGCGTTCGGCGATCCGCCGCGCAGCCTCGTTGCCGGCCGGAATCCAGGTCGGATTCGGCTCGCCCTCACCCTGCTTCGAGGTGAGCTTCCACCGTCCCAGCCGTGACCTCACCCCGCTCACCGTGAGCGAGTTGTCGAAGGACTGCATGACCAATGCGATCGCGCCACGCTCGGACCACCTGCGCACGCTCAGCGACCGCACCGCGTCCATGGGTCGCGCGGCGATCGTCTTGGCCCACACCTTCCATCGCGCCGTGCCCTGCACTCTATCGGTCAACACCGTGCCGAGCAGACCCATGAGGTTGCTGCCCCGGCCGTAGCGCACCGACTCGACGTGGGTGCGCTCGTCGGGGTGGAACGATGACGTGATCGCAACGCCCCGGGTGAAGTCGACGTCCTTGCGCCGCGACATCGCGCCGACGAGCGACTCCGAGTTGGTGCGGGACAGCTGCCCCAGCCGCGGGGACAGCGCGGGCAGGAAGCCCTCGCCGCGCATCCGGTGCAGCAGCTTCTGGGTGTTGTAGGCGCCTGCGGCAACGACCACGTGATCGGCGGTGAAGGTGCGCCGCCCACGGGCGAGCGGACCGGTGCGCACGGTGTGGACCGCGTACCCGCCCGCTGGACGCGGTTGGACGACCGAGACGGTGGTCATCGGATGGACGACCGCACCCGCGGCCTCGGCCAGGCCGAGGTAGTTCTTGGGCAGGGTGTTCTTGGCGTTGTGCCGGCAGCCGGTCATGCATTCGCCGCATTCGGTGCAGCCGGTGCGCGCCGGGCCCACCCCGCCGAAGAATGGGTCGGGCACGGTCTGGCCCGCGGGAGCGCCGAAGAACACGCCCACCGGGGTGAGCCGAAAGGTCTCCCCCACTCCCATGTCCTGTGCCACGGCGGCGAAGGTGTCGTCCAACGGCGCGCGATGCGGGACGTCGGTGACCCCGAGCATGCGGGTCGCCTGGTCGTAGTACGGCTCGAGCTCGTGCGCCCAGTCGGCGATGCCGGACCACTGCGGGTCCTGGAAGAACTCTCGCGGCGGCACGTACAGGGTGTTGCCGTACACCAGCGATCCTCCGCCGACGCCGGCGCCGGCGAGGATGACGGCGTCCGGCAGCAGGTGGATGCGCTGGATGCCGTACAGGCCGAGGCGAGGAGCCCACAGGAACTTGCGGATCCGCCACGATGTGGCGGCGAATTCGTCGTCGGCGAACCGCCGCCCTGCCTCGAGAACGCCGACGCGGTAACCCTTCTCGGTGAGCCGCAGAGCGGTGACCGACCCTCCGAAACCGGACCCGACAACGACAACATCGTAGTGCTGCGCTGATCTGGACGTCGTCACCGCACTCCCAACCTTTTCATCGTTCGGACCGCCGTGGTGAGCATCGCCGCCCATTGCTTGTCGGTGCGGCCGAAGGGGGCACCGAACCCCAGCAGGTGCTGCACCGAGATCGTCTGAGGCTCGGTGTACTTCATCAGGCCCTCGATCCCGTGCCGGCGACCGAGCCCGGACGCCTTCATACCGCCCATCGGTGCGGCCGTCGAGCCCCAGGTCGAGCCGTACGCCTCGTTGACGTTGACCGTGCCGGCGTGGATCCGCAGTGCCATTGCCCGGCCGGCCCGGGTGTCGCGGGTGAGCACCGAGGCGTTCAGGCCGTACTCCGAGTCGTTGGCCATGGCCACGGCCTCGTCGTCGGCCGCGAACGTGTACACCGATGTGACGGGGCCGAACGTCTCGTCCCTGCACGCCAGCATGTCCTCGGTGACGCCGCGCAGCACTGTGGGTGCGACGTAGAACGGCCCGACGTCGGGACGAGCGCGGCCACCGGTCAACACCTGCGCACCCTTGCCGACCGCGTCGTCGATGTGCCGCAGCACCGCGTCACGCTGCTTGGCCGAGACCAGCGAGCCCATGTCGGCGCCCCACCCGACACCGGACTCGAGCCGCAGCGCCTCGACGCGGCGCAGGAACGCCGCGAGGAATTCGTCGGCGATCGCCTCGTGCACGTACAGCCGCTCGATGCCGATGCACAGCTGCCCCGAGTTCGCGAAACAGGCCCGTTCGGCGATCTCGGCCGCCCGCTGGATGTCGGCGTCGGCCCGGACGATCAGCGCGTTCTTGCCACCGAGCTCGAGCGAACACCCGATGAGCCGTTCGCCGCACCGCACCGCGACGGCGCGTCCGACCGGCGTCGAGCCGGTGAACATCATGTAGTCGGCTCGGTCGACGAGCCATGGTCCTGCGGTCGCGCCCGGGCCGATGACGACGGGGAGCAGA
>JADGOY010000401.1 GCA_017882715.1 Nakamurella sp.
TTCCTGAAGGAGAACGACTTCCTGGTCGGCATCTCGATCGACGGGCCGCCGGAAATGCACGATGCCTACCGGGTCGACAAGGGCGGGAAGCCCACGTCGGCGCGGGTGCTCCGCGGTCTGGACGTGCTCAAACGGCACGGGGTGGATTGGAACGTGCTGACCACCATTCACGCCGTGAACGGTGATCACGGCCGGGAGGTGTACCGGTACCTGCGGGACGGGTTGGGTGCCACGTTCATCCAGTACATCCCGATCATCGAGCGGGCCACCCCGGAGACGCTGCCGATCGCGGACGCCGGGTGGGGCAGTCATGTGCGCGGCCGCCCGTTGTACCTGCAGGACGGGTCGCTGGTCACCCACCGGTCGGTCGGGCCGGAGCAGTACGGCCGGTTCATGATCGACGTGTTCGAGGAATGGGTGCGTCACGACATCGGCGCCGTGTATGTGCAGATGTTCGACACCGCGCTGGCCAATTGGTACGGCGAGCCCGGCGCCATGTGTGTGCACGCGGAAACCTGCGGCCAGCAGCTGGCTTTGGAACACAACGGTGACGTGTATTCCTGCGACCATTACGTCGAACCGGGCTATCTGCTGGGCAACATCAAGGAAAAGCGGCTGCTGGATTTGGTCGCGTTGCCGCAGCAGCGGAAGTTCGGGCTGGACAAGCGGGACACCCTCACCCGGTTCTGCCGGGACTGTGATGTGCGGGTCGCGTGTAACGGCGGCTGCCCGAAGGACCGGTTCGCGACCTCGCCGTACGGCGAACCGGGTCAGCATTACCTGTGTCCGGGCTACCAGTCGTTCTTCCGGCACATCCGAGAACCCCTGCAGGCCATGGTGACTCTGCTTCGCCAGGACCGGGCACCCGCCGAACTCATGCAGACCTACGCGGATGCGGATGCGCGTCGCCCCCGCAACGGACCGTGCACCTGCGGCAACGGCCGCAAATGGAAACACTGCCACGGATCACCCACCGCCGCGTAGCCACACCACTGGAGACCACACCAAGAGCAGGTGATCCCCTGTATACCGTTAGGCCGAACTTACGTCGGCGTGTTGCATGAATCCATGCCGTGGCCTAGGGAAACGCTCTCAGAGACCGTCGGGATGTAGACAGAACGTTTCTCCTGGCTTATTCCTGAGGTAGGTGTTCAGGGAGTTCAGGAGATCAACTCTCCACCGGCCCGGGCTCTCGCCGTGCCGGTCGTCGTGTTGTAGACAGAATGCCGCCGCATCAACTTTGACATATCCCCGGGTCAGCAGGCATCTCGGCAGTACCAAGATCACGTACGTTCGGCCTAGACACGCCGAAGCGGCCTCCGGTTGGTGGGCGGCGGGTAACGGGATGATCGCTCGATGGGTGTGATTAGTCGGGTTCTTCCGCATGCGCAACGTCGGACGCTCGATGATCTGACGGATGATTTGGACCTGTCTGCGGGGGATACCGCAGCCAAGCGGTCTGCGTTCTGGACGATGCTCACGCTCTCGTCGATCATTGCCTCTGCTGGGGTGTTGTCGGATTCGACCGCCACGGTGATCGGCGCGATGATCATCGCGCCGCTGTCGACCCCGATCATGGGGATGGCGTTGGGCATCGCGAAACGCGAGGCCGGGTCGATGGGGCGGTCCGGGCGGTATGTGCTGGGTGGGGCGGTCCTGGTCGTCGTGATCGGGGTGGTGTTCGCCTTGGTCGTGCCGAGCACGTTCGATCTGCTGGGCGACAGTCAGATCAGTGGCCGCACCTCTCCGGGTCTGACAGACCTGGTCGCCGCTGTCGCTACCGGTTTCGCCGGCGCGGTCGCGTTGGCCCGCCGAGACGTGGCGGCGGTGCTGCCGGGGGTGGCGATCGCGATCTCGTTGGTTCCGCCGTTGGCGGTCGTTGGTGTGTGCCTTGGCCAGGGGGCGGTTGCGCTGGCGCTGGGTGCGCTGGCGTTGTTCCTGTCGAACCTGATCGCTCTGGTGCTGGCCGGCACTCTGGTCTTCACCGTGCTCGGTGCCGGCGAGCAGGTCGGCGTCACGGGCCGCCAGCGGCGCCGGGCGACCCTGGTGGTCGGCATCATGCTCGTGGTTGTCGGTATCCCGCTGGTTGCGAATACGGTCGGTGCCTACGTCGTCAGCTTCTTGACCGCCCGCGCGCAGACCGTGGCCCAGGAGTGGATCGGCACGATCCCCGGTGCCCAGGTCGAGTCAGTTGCTTTCGTTTCCAGAGACCTGCACATAGCCGTGCAGACACCCGACAAGCAGCTGCCGCCGACCGAGGATCTGATGGCTGCGCTGGATGAGCAACTCCCCGGCGGAATTACCGTCATCGTGAACGGCTCACTCGGGTCGAGCATGACCGCCGGCCAAACATCCTGACCGGGGCGGCAGTCACCGCAGCAGGGGGCACTGCCCCCGGGGGTGGCCGGAAACCGAAGTTGTCCGACCAGTCGACTTGGCATCCGGGCTTCTAGTCCGAACTTACGTCGGCGTGTTGCATGAATCCATAAGGCCCATCACCTATAAGGGCCGGTGGCCGCTGGGGTAGTTCCATGGACGCGCGCTGAGCGACGAGCGCGGGATCAGCGCG
>JADGOY010000177.1 GCA_017882715.1 Nakamurella sp.
CCGCAGACGCCCAATGGGCGCAGGCCATCACCGCGGCCGACCCGCTGTGGGGTCCGGACGAAGACTGGAAGCTCCTCATCGACCAGACCACCACAGCGGCGCCGATCCCTGCGCCGCCAGCCGTGGACGACCCGTTCCAGGACGAGGCGGCTGCGGAACCGCTGCCCCCGACCGCGCCGCAGGACACTGAGACGGTCAACTCCGGTCCACACGATGGCGACGCCGAACTCGCTGCGCTCGAAGCCGATCTGCAGGACCTCTACCGCCCTTAACCCAGGCAGGGTAGGCCAGATCTGGGGGGTTGCTCTGGAGGTGGCTATCGCACAGGGCGGGGTGTTGCGACGTCGACGTCGGTGTCGCCAGGCAAAGGTTGTCCAGGGCAGCTGCCGAGAACGGCCGACATCGCGTCCCTCTCGGCGGGCGTGACCCACAGCCGGTACTTCGCTTTGACCGCGATCTGCCGCGCGACGTATCGGCATCGGTAGCTCTCCCGGGGCGGCAACCAGGATGCCGCGTCCCCATCACCTTTGGCCTCATTGGTAGGCCCGTCAACGGCCAGCAATTCCAGCGGATCATTCGCGAAATCGGTACGCTCCTGGGATGTAAGCTGTGCGCTGCCGGTCTGCCAACTGTCGCCGAGGGCCACAACGTGATCAATCTGAATATCATCGGAATTCGGTCCACGGACGAACCCGATCAGCTGCCCGGTGTAGGGGTCGTCGAGCTGTCCGTTCACCACGACGCAACCCTGTGAGGTCGGTTTGACTGTGACGGATTTTAGGTCCCGACGGAGAACGTCATCTCTTGTGCCGCAACCATTATGGCCGCCGTCGACGGTGACGTCGTCGGTCCAGGCTTGGCCGAACTGATCCCGCGAATAACCCGCGGTCGGGGCCGGACCTGCCACCCGTAGGTTCCGTAGAGCTGCGATTGCCGCGCCGCTCATGCCCGCATCAGCCGAGGGAATTGTTGCACCAATGGGCCCTGCTGCGTCGCATCCGCAGAGAAAGAGCAGTGCGCTACCAATGACGGTCGTGAAAAGGCGTGCACGCACCTGGACGTCTCCTTTCGTCCGGGGGCGAGTGATCGATCACTATTCTCGGACTCCGAAAGCTGATCCTAAGCGTCGTAATTGCGCCGCATAGATGGCTGTAACCTGACCCGGCGGCAATGACCAATTGTGGTGGCGTTCCGATGATGACTGCCGCCGCCGGGCCCCTGGCTCCGACCAAGACCGTCACCACGGCGCAGCGGGGGGAGTGGACCGCTCCCACGGATTCGAGCAGTTCGGCCGTCAGCTCGATCGTGATCGCCGTCATCCGCGCCGAGGTGGCCACCACCGCAATGCCGGTCGAACGGCGCCGCCGCGCGCCCGGTCAGGCAAGCAGTGCCAGCGTCGCGCTCCTGGTCGACGCGCGGCACACCGCCCAACCGCGGCGCTCCACGCCGAGAAACCGGCGGGTGAGCACGAGGCACACGGTGATCAGCGCTCCGAAACGACACGGGCGGGGCGACCGCGTGCACCATGGCGTGCCAACTCCGCTCCGGAATTCCCTCCGGGGCGTCGGGCGGGAAGCCGAGATCTGGGTCGCCGACGAACAACCCGGCGACGATCAACCCAACCCGTAGCCGCCGGCCAGCATCGGATATCAATCAGAACCAGCTGCAGGCCCTGTTCCGCGCGTTGCTGGCCGGCGACGCACCGACCGGGTTATCCGCCGGCAGCTGCCGCGGCGCTGCGCCGATGCGGTCCGACCGGTGGGTGAGGCCGAACGGGTCCGCAAACAGATCGTTGGAGGCCTGGCGGCCTGGTGGCCGAGATCCGGTCTCTGGACGCCCGGCTCAAGAGCAACGAGAAGGCGATCGGCGAACTCGTCAAGGCCTCGGGCAGCACACTCACCCAGACCGTGGGCACGGCGCGGTCATCGCCGGACGGTGGGTCGGCCGGACCGGCCGACCCAGCTCCGCCGCGTACGCCACCTATACCGGCGCCGCGTCGGTCGAGGTGGCCAGTGCCGACAAGGCCCGTCACCGGCTGTCCCGGGCGGGGGACCGGCAGCTCAACTCCGCGTTGCACACCATCGCGGTCACCCAGTTGGTACCGCACCAGACGGACTATCACATAATAGATGTATTCAGTAGTAGTTGTGATACACCAAGAGACCGGTTCAGGATCCAGGACTAACCGGCGTCGCCCCGGCCCGACAAGGCGTGCCGCCGACGATTCCCGATTCAGGGCAAGCTTGCGTCGCCGATGAATGGTGACCTTGACGCGAATTGCCGATGAGCAGGTCAGGTGGGCCGTAGCGAGTGGCGGCGGTCGGCCGTCCTGACTGCGGGTGTCCCCGCGCGCCGGGGTCAGCGGATCAGTCCTGCGCGCATGGCCACGGCGACCGTGTGGGCCCGGTCGCCGGTGCCGAGTTTGCGGCCGATCCGGGCGAGGTGACTCTTCACGGTCAGCGCCGACAAGTTCAGCTCATCACCGATCCAGCTGTTGTTCCGGCCGTCCGCGACCAGCCTGATCACGGCGATTTCGCGGACGGTCAGGTGATGGACGGGGATCGGGCCGGTATAGGCCGCCGCAGTGCCGGGCGGGCCGCGTAGCAGCCCGCAGGCCCCGGCCCGGAACGCGCCGATCACCGGCCTGGGGTCGGCGGTGGGGGTGGTGGCCAGCACCCGCGTCCATCCCGTCCGGCGCAGGTCCCGGATCAGCCGATCCGCCACGGGCCCGAACTCCACGCTGACCAGGGCCACGTCCCCGACGAGCCCGAGGGCGGTCACCTCGTCCACCTCGGCCACCGACGCCGCTTCCAGGACAGAGCCGATTCCGCTGCCACGCAGACCCACCGACAGCGGCACCCGGGTGGCCGGACGAGGATCGGCGAGCAACACCGTCGCCGCGCGCAACAGCGTCGCCGAGGTGGCCTGCGGGGACCGCTGCGTCGGCGGTGGCCCGACGGCCGCGGACGCGTCGTGCAGCGGGTGCACCGCGCCGGGCGCCGCCGGGACGTGGTTCACCGATGCACAGTCCCTACTCCCGACCAGGTCAGTCCAACCAGGGCCTGCCCAGCCATGGAGCTGGTCAGGAGAGAAACCACAGATCCGCCCGCATGCCGTTGCACCCGCCGCGCGACCGTCTGTCGGCCGTGCCGGCTCCGCGCCGCTGACCGGGGCTCCGTGCTCTGCCGGAGGAGGCCAGGCGGGTGGCGCGCAGGCGATCCGCAGCCAGCGGAGACTGGCGATCCCGACGTCCCCCCGTGTCGTCGGCAGGCTTTGCGGGGTTCCTTCACGTCGAAGCCCTCGGAGGGGCAGCCGGCAGCCCCCGGCCGGGTTTTGGTGGCCGACCGATGATGCAGACGATCACCAGATTCCTGCGACTGGTAGCAGGGCGCCGGGCGCCGACCGGTCTGAAAATGGTATCGGCTGCGGCCAGGAGCATGTCGGTTGTCCGTCGGCGGCCGCGTCGCAGGGACCGCACCTGTTCTCGGCTGATCAGGTTCTCGCCGATGTACAACACCGCCCAGAGCAGGCCCTCGGGGTCGCGTTCGACCTGACCGATGTAGTGAACGCTGGGAGCGGTCATGTGCACTCCTGTCCGTTTTCGGTGACGCCTATGGCCCGTCGGGTTGACTGGGGGCCTTGTGTCCCAGGTTGTTGACAATCTGGATTGGTGAAATGTCGGCGTGCCACAAAAAAGGGGGCGTCCACTCAGCATTTGCGCTGATTGACCTAGAGGTGTTTCACCCGTGGAGGTGGGGTGCCGGTGCGGATGGGTTGATCAGGGGGTCGGGAAGCGCGGTGGGGATGAGGCCGTCGGCCGGGTACGGGTAGGTGCGGCCGTACTGGTCGACCAGGGTGATCCGGCCGTGGTGTCGGCTGATCGCGGTGACGACGTGGGGCTGGCCGTCCGGGTCGGGCCGCCACAGGTCGCCCGGTGAGAGGTACCCGGCGTGGTGTTGGGTGCGGGTGTATCCGCGTGCCGGCGGCGCGTTGTCCTGATGGTCGAGCACCGCGGCGGCGTTGGCCCGGGTCAGGCACATGGCAGGCCCCCTGGCAGAGATTCTTGGGGGTGCGCGGCGGCACCGGCGCCGTGCGGTGAACCACAAGGCGACCGGACGGACCGGTCCCGCACCAGGTCTCGGTCGTCGGGTTGGTACCGAAACCCGTTCCCTGTCGCCCCGGAGCCTCGCGCCCGGGCCGCCGGAGTCAGCATGGTCGGCTGGGTGATGCTCGAGGCCCGCAGAGCCGTTCCCCTGTTGTGCGTCCGTCGGCATTTTCCAGCCGTCGGCGACGGACTGGCCCAGTGGCGGCCCGAGTCGGCCGCACTCGGATCACAGGGATTGAGCTGGTGGGCATTTGACGGGGTTGCTGCGATGCGATGAGCCTCGCCGGCGGTGCCACCGGATCGGTTCGGCGGGTGGGTACTGCGCGGGCTGCTCGTCCCCGAGTCAGGTCGGGTGAGATCACGACGGTCGGACCGGGGTGTGCGGTGAGGGCGGCCGCCGATGCCTCCGCCGGTTCGACCGCGGCCACCGTGGTGAGTGCCTGAGCGGCTCCGTTCGCCGCCGCCCCAACGAAGGCCATGGTCGCCGCGGGCATGACTGTGAGTCAGACGAGGTGGCCGGAGCCGTGACCGCATGACGCCCCTCCGATGCTACTACTGGTGACGATCGGGTTAGGCCAGTCGAATGCCGGGTGGGCCCGATCAGCCCATCCTCGGAAAGCTATCAGCGTCGTCACGCTCGGGACCAGTCATCGGATCTCGACCCCTCGTTCTGGTCACGAAACCACTCGATAGAGTCGTGCCGGGCGGACGCTTCCAGGCAATTGGCGTCGAATCAGTTTATGGATGGGCGTGCGGAAGGTCCGGGTTGTGCCAGTCGCTACACCCTTTTTCTCCGCGCACACATTCCGCGCGCACACATCCCGCCCGCCCGCGCGTGGAGAGACACCCGTTGTCATCCACCATGGTTCGTGCGGAGTCGGGCGAGCTGAGGTCCATTCCCGCGGCTTCCGCGACCCTGCCGGATGACCGGTTGATGCCAATCCCCGACGGGGACTCCGCGGCTCACCGTGGCAAGTGTCCGGCGCGAGCCAGAACGCTGACTTTCAGTGATCGTCCATTGCCAGATCGTGTATACCGCGATTTCGGGAGGCAAATTCGGAGAGAGTCGATCCCCCGGAACCCCACTATCGAGCGGTTCTGTCATCCGTTAGGGGACGAGACAGCCGCGGCACATCGGCTACCGTGAGTGATCATGTGCGGCATCGTGGGATATACCGGTTCACGGCAGGCGTTGCCGCTGGTTCTGGAGGGTTTGCGTCGGCTGGAATACCGCGGATACGACTCCGCGGGCATCGCCGTGCTGGACGGGGCAGGTGGTCTGAAGATCGCCAAGAAGGCCGGCGTGCTGGCCAACCTGGACGGCCACCTGGGGTCGGGGTCTCTCGCGCTGGCCGGCCGGGCCGGGATCGGGCATACCCGGTGGGCCACCCACGGTGGGCCGACGGACCGGAATGCGCACCCGCACACGGGTGGGTCGGGGAAGGTCGCCGTTGTCCACAACGGCATCATCGAGAACTTCGCGGCGCTGCGCGCCGATCTGGAGTCGGCCGGGACCCGGATGCGCAGCGACACCGATACCGAGGTGGTGGCGCATCTGTTGGCCGCTGCCTACCGGGACGGTCCGACCGCGGGGGACCTGCCGGCGTGCATGGCGGCGGTCTGCCGGAAACTCGAGGGCGCCTTCACCCTGGTGGCGGCCCATGCCGACGTTCCCTCGGTGCTGGTGGCGGCTCGCCGGAATTCGCCGCTGGTGGTCGGTGTCGGCGAGGGTGAGATGTTCGTGGCCAGCGATGTCAGCGCGTTCATCGCGCACACCAGGGACGCCATCGAACTGGGCCAGGACCAGCTCGTGGTCATCACCCCGGACAGTGCCGAGATCACGTCCTTCGCGGCGGCCGAACCCGACTTCAAAAGGTTCCGCGTCGACTGGGATGTGGCCGCGGCCGAGAAGGGCGGCTTCTCCACCTTCATGGAGAAAGAGATCTTCGAGCAACCGGTCGCGGTGGAACGAACCCTGCTGGGGCATTTCGACGGATCCGGCGTTGTGCTGGACGAACAGCGACTGGGCGTCCGGGAGTTGCGGACGGTCGACAAGGTCTACGTGGTGGCGTGCGGCACCGCCTACCACTCCGGGCTGGTCGCGAAATACGCCATCGAACACTGGACCCGGTTACCGGTCGAAGTCGAGTTGGCCAGCGAATTCCGTTACCGTGACCCGGTTCTGGGTCGCGATACGCTGGTCGTCGCGATCAGCCAGTCCGGCGAGACCGCCGACACCCTGGAGGCGGTCCGCTACGCCCGCCGTCAACGGGCCCGGGTGCTGGCGGTGTGCAACACCAACGGGTCGCAGATTCCTCGCGAATCGGATGCCGTGCTGTATACCCGCGCCGGACCCGAGGTCGGCGTCGCCGCGACCAAGACCTTCCTGGCCCAGGTGACCGCGAACTACCTGGTCGGGTTGGCCTTGGCGCAGGCCCGCGGCACCAAGTCCCGCGGCGAGGTCGCCTGGGAGTACGCCGCGTTGTCCCGGATGCCGGAGGCGGTCGCCGCCACGCTGACGGTGATGGGCCCGGTCCGTGACCTGGCTCGTGAGCTCGCCCACTCGCCCGCCGTGCTGTTCCTGGGCCGGCATGTGGGGTATCCGGTGGCTTTGGAGGGAGCGCTCAAGCTCAAGGAACTCGCCTACATGCATGCGGAGGGATTCGCGGCCGGCGAACTCAAGCACGGCCCCATCGCCCTGATCGAGAACGGGCTGCCCGTCGTGGTCACCATGCCCTCACCCAAGTCACGCCCGATCCTGCACTCCAAAATGCTGTCGAACATCCGCGAGATACAGGCCCGAGGCGCTCGCACCATCGTCGTCGCCGAGGAATTCGACGACACGGTGGCACCTTTCGCGGACTACCTGATCGAACTCCCCAGAGTGCCGGCGTTGTTCCAGCCGTTGGTCGCGGCGATACCGATGCAGATCATCGCCGCCGAGATCGCGCGGTCACGCGGGTACGACATCGACAAGCCTCGCAACCTGGCCAAATCGGTCACGGTCGAATAGACCGACCACGGCCTTATCAGCGCGGGAGCCAAACCCACGGTAACGGTGCACCCGCGCTCCGGTCGACGCGACCCGGAACGCGGTTGTCGACGCGGATGGCCGGCGGCGCGACGGGTAGGGATACGCCGGTCGATTCCCTGCGCGGCCCCTCTGGCTCGACCCGAGCGGCGCGGCTGTCTTCGACGTGGATATCAACTGGTTATCTGCAGATCAACCCGGAGGCGCCGCCGCTGCATGTCTTCCCGGGTGCGCGAACCGGAGTTCCACGGCCGTCCGGGAGGTCTCGGATTCACGTCGCGGTTGCGCGGGTCGGGGCATTTCCGTGGACCCGCGCAGAAGGCTTCACGACCGTCGGGGCGATCTTCTGATGGTCGGCGTGTGTCTGCAGCAACCGAAATTGCATCCGAATTGCCGCCGCGGACGAAGCTGCCGGCCGAGTCTGCGGTGATCGACGCCTGCGTGGCGGCCGCCGGCGTTCAATATAGTCGCAGTGAATGCTGCATACCGGGTCGGCGATGCCTGGCTCAAGGTGGCTCAAGGTCTGCGCAGGAGTTCCAGCAGCCCCGCGCACGGGCAGCAGGTCGAACCGTTCGAACCCGATCTGGGAGTACTCGATCTGATCTCGCCGGTCTCGGTCTGATCTCTCGATCGGGTGCCTTCCGGCAGGTCAGTTGGCGGCGATCCCGGAGGGGACCAACGCAGCCGCTGGACCGCCGGGGCGCGTCGTGGTCACGGCCGCGGACGGGTTCGCGCGTCGGGTGGGGCTGACCCAGACGCCGGAGGACCGGGCCCTGAACGCTTTGGGCAGTACCCGCAGGCACAGGGCGGCGTCCACGATT
>JADGOY010000402.1 GCA_017882715.1 Nakamurella sp.
CGGACGATCGCTACCGGACGGTTCTGATGTGGTGGGATCGTAAGACATTCGCGGACCTCGCGGTTGTCGAGCAACTTCCTGCCATCATCGATGAATCTGAACAACTTGCCGCCAGTGCCCAACCGGACCGCTCGAGGGGGGCAGCGGTGCCCTTTCGTTGGCACGCGATCAGCGGCGAGTCCGATCATTGGACGGCCGTGCTGCGGCGGGAAATATTCCCACCTGAAACCGCCTTGGCCCGTATAGCTGCGGTGGTGTGTCGGACCAGGCAGGCAAAGTGCAATTTCCCGCGCCCATCGGCAATGGCCTGGATATGGCCACTGAACGGTCGCGGTTTCCCGAGGTTTTCTTGCCGGCGGGCCGCCGGATGTTCTGGTGTGAGGTCAGGGAATTCCATGGGGGAGTTTCTTGGCTAATCGGGCCGGGTTCAGCCAGAGGGTTTCGATGCCGCTGATCGCGCGGAGGAAGTCGTCGAGCCCGATCGGTTTGCTGACGTAGCAGTTCCCGCCCGGCCGGTAGGCACGCTGGATGTCGGTGTCGGTGGACGATGTTGTCAGGGTGACCACCGGGATGCCGCGCAGGTGCTCGTCGCGGTGAACTTCACCGCGTTGCTGATCAGGTTCTGAAACACCTGGGCCAGCTGGGTCGGCTCGGCCATCACCACCGGCAGCGGGTCGACGGTGACGATGGCGTGGGCGTCGTCCAGGGTCGGGCCGAGCGCGCCCAGCACGGCGTGCAGGGTCACGTCGGCGTCGGTCGGGACGGTGTCGTCCTCCGGTCGGCCGACCCGGGAGAAGGCGAGCAGACCGTCGATCAGGTTCTGCATCCGCTGGCAGCCGTCGACGGCGAAGCCGATGAACTCGTCGGCCTGCTCGTCGAGCCGGCCGTGGTAGCGGCGGGCCAGCAGCGCCAACGGTCGGGAGATCGCCCGTAACGGCTCGGACAGGTCGTGGGAGGCGGCGTAGGCGAACTGCTCCAGCTCCGCGTTCGACCTGGCCAACGCCGCGTTGGCCCGTTCCAGTTCGACCGCGCGGATCGCTCGTTCCTGTTCGGCGCGTCGCCGGTCGGTGATGTCGTGGCCGGTGGCCACCAGGCCGAGCACGGTGCCGGCGGCGTCCCGGTACAGCGACGCGTTGACCAGCACATCGCGGACCTCGCCATCGGGACGGCGGATCGCCAGCGGGCAGTCCGCCAGCACACCATCGGCCAGTGCCCGCCGATAGGCGTCGCGGGCCCGGTCCGGTGCGGTGAAGTAGCCGGCGTAGTCCGTGCCGATGACCTGCTCGCGGGGGACGCCGACCGCCCGGACGGTCGCCTGGTTGACGTCGGTGATCCTCCCCGCCGGGTTGATTGCCAGCAGCGGGTCCGGGCTGGCCTCGATCAGGCTGCGGGCGTACCGTTCGGCGTTCCTGGCGGCGGTGATGTCCCGGTTGACCTTTATCAGGGGTGCAGCCAAGGTAAGCCCAGAACCCGCCATGGGTAGATCTGGAACGAGGTGTTGAAGATCCAGAGCGGGAAGGACGCCGGAAAACACCCCTCGGTCGCATCTCCTCTACCGCGCCCTGGCCGAAACCGACGCGCAACACCTCGCCACCCGCCCGTAAACAGCCCTTCTACTTGCTCAGGATCCGCTCATGGCGGGTATCGGGCTTACCTTGGCTGCACCCCAACACCTGCCCCGCGAAGGTGTCAAGCTTCTCGCCGACCGCGGCAAAACCAGCAGCATCCACCCCCCAATTCAACCCGAAAACCGTTGCAGCGCAACGCCGACACGCCGACTTAACAAAGTACTGCTGGTGGCCTGTGGGCGCCGCCGAGGTAGGTAGCCCACTAGCTCGGGCGGTACCTCCAGCGGATCAGGAAGGAACATGCCGAGATGCCGCACCGTGACGACTTGAAGGGCAAAGCCCAATCGGTTGTAATCGCGGCGGCGCGCCTCGATCAGCCGCCGGTCCTCGTCGTCCAGGTGGATAACCGTTCCAACTCGACACGCAAGTAGGCGGCCGAACCGGCCGTAGCCGCCCTCATCGATCACGCTCGACATGAAATCATCGACGGCCAACACCGCTCGCCATTCGGTCCCTTAGCGCCGGATCTCAACTCGGATGGTGGTGGGACCGCGGCCTGGGAGCTTTGAGGGGTGCGGCCAGAGGACAACGAACCGGCCACTCTCGGACGCGCTGCTCCGCGGCCGCCGTGTCCGGTGGGCGCGACGAGCGCCGGGGTAAGCGTTTTTCTCCCGCGCTACTAAGGGTCGCGAGCCGGTTACGCCCCGTACAGTGGGAGGTGATGTTGCCCCCGTTGCGGGGCGGCCGTATCGGGGCTGGAAGAGGGCATCGAGTTTCCCCTTGAAGGGTGTGCTCGGCCCGCGCTGTTCGGCGCTCGCCGCAGGAAACGCGAGCGTTGGAGACGATCGGATATGTCCGATTCGGGAACGATCAGCACGACTTTCGAGGTACCCGCTGTCCGGGTGATCCTGGCCGGCGACATCGTGGACTCGCGGATGCTGTTGCGGTCGATGCTGGACTGCGTCACCGGGGTCGAGGTTT
>JADGOY010000178.1 GCA_017882715.1 Nakamurella sp.
TGAGCCCCTTCACCCCGCTGTAGCCGTACCCGGCGCCCTGCTTGGCGTAGCCGTAGGTCTGCTTGACCGTGTCGTCGACATCGACGAAGGCCACCGCCGACGCCCCACCCAGCAGCGGGCTGCGCCCGGCCAACCCGGCCAGCACCGTCGCGGCGACCGCGTCAAGCTGGCGGACATGCCCGAAGGTGCACGCCCGCAGGAACGTGCCCAGCGTGCTCGGCGCCCGGATCCCGCCGAACAACCGGTCCATCCCGCCGTGCCGCAGCAGGTCCATGTCGTCGATGCAGTCCGCGCCCGCGACCATCCCGGCCACCAACGCCGGCACCTTCAGATACGCGTTGGCTCCCGCCGACCCCGGCACGGTCACCGTCGTCTTGACGAGCTGGGCCAGCCCGCACGAGTCGGCCAACGCCATCACCGGCGCCAGCCCGGCGCACGACACCAGGTTCGGCTCGTCGAACTTCATCGAAAGCCGCGACAACTCATGCAACAGTTGCACTTACCGGATGACCCCCTGACCTGTGATTCTTTGATTCCTCAGCAAGGTCAAAGTTCCAGGTCAAGGGGTCTTCGCGTCTCCGACGCGCCGATCAGGCTCGAAGATCTTCGGTGGATCCAGGCTCAGGATTCGGGCGAGCGCGGGGTCTGGGAACTGCCCGCCCGATATGTGCCGGTCACGACTGACCGCGTCGAGAGGAACTCCACCAGGGGCGGGGCGGCGAGGTGACGGGCGCGTTCGGAGATGAAGCGGGCGGTGTAGTCGCGCTGTTCATGGGCGTGGAAAGAGGCGCGGTTCTCGTAGAGCATGTAGAAGACGCGCGCACCTGGGTCGCTGTCCACGGTGTGCACCGCGTGGAGCAGCGTCCCAGTCCCATGAGCCCGGATGCCGTCGACAGTCTGGGCGACGAGCGCGTCGAAGGCGTCCTCGTGGCCCGACCGCACCTGGAAGTGGACGATCAGCGCGAACATGCTCCACCCTCCGATGATCGTCACGCAGCCGCGGCTCAAACCGCACGGCCCAGCGTAGATCGTCACGGGCACTGTCATAGGTTCCGCCAAATATCGGCCGACACCAAAGCGGGTTGCTCACCGATGAGGTCCTGTCCCGCTGAGCAACAGCACCCTGTGTCCCGCGAGCCGGCAAACCGGACCGGTGCGCCGGTGTGCAGCCGCAAACGTCAGTACGGCCATTTCCAGTCGGCGATCTCCGGCACGTCCTCGCCGTAGGCGCGGGTGTAGATCCGGGCGCGCAGCCGCTCGTCGACCATGTGTTGGCGCACGTGCGAGGCCCGCGGCCCGAGTTCGGGGACCCGGTCGATGACGTCGATGACCAGGTGGAACCGGTCGAGGTCGTTCATCATGACCATGTCGAAGGGGGTGGTGGTGGTGCCCTCCTCCTTGTAGCCGCGCACGTGAATGCGCGGGTGGTTGCTCCGCCGGTAGGTGAGCCGGTGGATCAGCCACGGGTACCCGTGGTACGCGAAGATGATCGGTCGGTCGGGGGTGAACAGCGCGTCGAAATCCCTGTCCGGCAGGCCGTGCGGGTGCTCCCGTTCGTCCTGAAGCCGCATCAGGTCGACGACGTTGATGACGCGCACCTTCAGGTGTGGCAGATGCTCGCGGATCATCGCGACCGCGGCCACGGTTTCCAGCGTCGGAATGTCGCCGGCGCAGGCCATGACGACATCGGGGTAGCCGTCCTCGTCATTGCTGGCCCATTTCCAGATGCCCAGGCCCCGCGTGCAGTGCAGGACGGCTTCCTCCATCGTCAGGTAGTTCAGCGCCGGCTGTTTCCCGGCGACGATCACGTTGACGTATTGCCTGCTGCGCAGGCAGTGGTCCGCTGTCGAGAGCAGGGTGTTGGCGTCGGGCGGCAGGTAGACACGGACGACCGAGGCCTTCTTGTTCACGACATGGTCGATGAATCCCGGGTCCTGATGGGAGAAGCCGTTGTGGTCCTGGCGCCAGACGTGCGAGGTCAGCAGGTAGTTCAGGGATGCGATGGGTTGCCGCCACGGAATGCCGTTGGTGGTCTTCAGCCACTTGGCGTGCTGGTTGAACATCGAGTCGATGATGTGGATGAACGCCTCGTAGCAGCTGAAGAAGCCGTGCCGTCCGGTCAGCAGGTAGCCCTCCAGCCAGCCCTGGCACTGGTGCTCGGAGAGCACTTCGACGACGCGGCCTTCGGGGGCGAGGTTGTCGTCGGTGGGGTAGATGTCTGCTTCCCAGGCGCGGTTCGTGACGTCGAAGACCGCACCGAGCCGGTTTGAGGCGGTTTCGTCGGGGCCGAAGATTCGGAAGTTCGTGGGGTTGCGCGACACGACGTCGCGCAGGAAGCTGCCGAGCACGCGGCACGCTTCGCTGTAGCTCGTTGCGGGATGGGAAACCTCGACGGCGTAATCGGCGAAGCTGGGCAGGTTGAGGCCAGACAGCACTTCTCCGCCGTTGGTAACGGGATTGGCGCTCATGCGCAGCGTGCCCTTCGGTGGGAGTTCGCGGAGCTCCTCGATGAGCCGCCCTTCGCTGTCGAAGAGCTCCTCGGGCCGATAGCTGCGCAGCCACTGCTCGAGCAGTTTGAGGTGGTCCCGATTCGTGCGGACCTCGGCGAACGGCACCTGGTGCGACCGGTAGCTTCCCTCGGCCGGCTTGCCGTCGACCTCTTTCGGCCCGGTCCATCCCTTCGGTGTCTTCAGGACGATCGCCGGCCACCGTGGGCGGCCGCTGAAGCCGGTGGTGCGCGCATCGTTCTGAATCGCCCGGATCCGGTCGATCACCTCGTCCAGCGTCGACGCCATGAGCTGATGGACCTCGTCCGGGTCGCTGCCCTCCACGAAGTAGGGCCGGTATCCGTAGCCCACCAGCAAGCTGGCCAGCTCCTCCCTGGGTATGCGGGCCAGGATGGTGGGGTTGGCGATCTTGTATCCGTTGAGGTGCAGGATGGGGAGCACTGCCCCGTCGGTGACCGGGTTGAGGAACTTGTTGCCGTGCCAGCCGGTCGCCAGGGGTCCGGTCTCGGCCTCGCCGTCGCCAACGACGCAGGCGACGATGAGGTCCGGGTCGTCGAAGGCAGCACCGTAGGCGTGGCTGAGTGCGTATCCGAGCTCCCCGCCCTCGTGGATGGAGCCTGGTCGCTCGGGCGAGTCGTGGCTGGGGATCCCGCCCGGGAAGGAGAACTGGCGGAACAGCCGTCGCATCCCGCCCTCGTCCTGCGTCATCGAGGAGTACAGCTCGGTGTACCTGCCCTCGAGGTAGGCGTTGGCCACCAGGCCTGGCCCCCCGTGCCCCGGTCCGGTGACGTAGAGCATCGGCAGGTTTCTGCGCTTGATGACCCGGTTGAGGTGGGCGTAGATGAGGTTGAGGCCGGGTGTCGTCCCCCAGTGCCCCAGCAGCCGGGGCTTGACGTGCTCGGTCGTGAGTGGGCTGCGGAGCAGCGGGTTGTCGAGCAGATAGATCTGGCCGACCGACAGGTAGTTGGCCGCTCGCCAGTATGCGTTTATGCGCTGGAGCTCGTCGGCGGTAAGTGGACGAACACCTGTCGACCCGGCAGGGGCAGAGCCGGCGGAGGCAGAGCCGACGGAGGCAGAGCCGGCGGAAGCAGAGGTTGTGTCGGCGCTCATGCCGTCCTCCTGGAAAGAGCCGGCTGGCCCAATGCGCCGGTCGTTCTGGGAACGACCGGGCCGGAAAGCCGGGCGGGGCACACTCGTTCGGGGAGCACTCTATGGATGGATTTGCGCGCCCTGTACAGGGGTCGGACCGGGGCGTTCACTGTGTGCGCAGCATCGAATACGCTCAGCAGCGAGGAGCTCCTCCCAGGAGGGACGATGCGCATGACGGCCGCCTCTCGGACCGCGTCGGCGCAGGGACTGGATGCGCTCGTCCGAGCTGTGCGCGACGCTGCCCATGCCGACGTCGTCGCGATGCTGCTCGCCGAGCCTTCGGGCCGGATGTCGTTGCTGGCCACCTGCGCCCGCCAGGCCCGCCGCCCGGCCGCGACGGCCGAAATCGACGCCACGCGGGAGCTGCCGGCCGAGGTCATCGGCGTCGCCGAAGAGGCTTCCCGTTGCGGCTGCCCACGCACCTGGCATGCCGGCGGGGGTGACATCCCTCCCGGCGCGGGGTTGCGGCATCTGGTCGCCGTGCCGCTGGAGTCGGGTTCCCTGCGGGGCGCCCTGGTCGCCGGCCTTCGCCGCGGGGCATCGTGGCGCTGGCCGGTCGCCCGCAACCGGCTTGTTGCCCTGGCCCAGCGGGTTTCTGCGGTTGCCGAGTTGCTGCGGATGCGGGAAATCGAAGGAGCGGCGAATACCGCGCTGCGGGAAAGTGAACAACTGTCTCGCGCGGCCATTGACACCGCGGTGGACGGAATCCTCACGATCGACGAACGCGGCGTCGTGCAGACCCTGAATCCCGCCGCGCAGCGCCTGTTCGGCTGGTCGAGCTCAGAGCTGGTCGGGCGCAATGTCACGACGCTCATGCCGGCGCAGTACGCCCCGGAGCACGACGAGCACCTGGCGCGCTACCTGCGTACCGGGGAACGTCGCATCATCGGCATCGGACGCGAGGTGACCGGGTTGCGCCGCGACGGGACGACGTTCCCGATGGATCTCGCGGTCAGTGAGGTCTGGCTGGGCGCGCGACGGTTGTTCACCGGGGTTGTCCGCGACATCAGCGAGCGCCGTAACTTTCAGGCTCGGCTCGCCCACCAGGCCATGCACGACCCGCTCACAGGCCTGGCCAACCGTGCGCTCTTGATCGAGCGGATAGAGCACGCCATAGCGCGGTTCGACCGCACGCGCGGCCATCTGGCCGTCCTCTTCCTCGACCTCGACCGGTTCAAGGTCGTCAACGACTCGATGGGGCATGACGCGGGGGACCAGCTGCTGATGGAGGCCGCCGCCCGCCTCCGTGACGTGATGCGCCCGGCCGATACGGTCGCACGGCTCGGAGGCGACGAGTTCGTCCTGCTGGTCGAGGACGTCGCCGACACCAGGGCCGCGGCCGCCGTTGCCGCCCGGGTCGTCGCGACGCTTTCGGAGCCGTTCACTCTTCGGGGCAACGCCGCCTACGTCTCCGCCAGCGTCGGGGTCGCCCTCGGGGCCCACGGGGATGTGGCGCAGGACGTGTTGCGAGACGCCGATGCGGCCATGTACGCGGCGAAGGCCGCCGGGCGATCCCGCTTCGAGATCTTCGACGGGACGATGCGGGCCCAGGCCGTCGGACGGCTCCACCTCCAGACATCCCTGCACCGGGCGCTCGATCGCGAGGAGTTCGAAGTGCTGTACCAGCCCGAGGTCGACCTGACCTCCGGGGCTGTCGTCGCCGTCGAGGCCCTGTTGCGCTGGCGGCATCCCGAGCGCGGCCAGCTCGCTCCGGGCCACTTCCTCGACCTCGCCGACGATGCGGGCCTGATGCCAGAGATCGACTCCTGGGTGCTCCACCGTGCCTGCAGCGACATTGCCCTGCTCAGCGAGCGACTTGGGCGGCCGCTCCCGGTGTGGGTCAACGTGTCCTCCCGGATGTTCTCCGACCCGCGCCTGCTTGACGTGGTCGGGGCCGCGCTGGCCGCGGCGGACCTGCCGGGCGGCCAGTTGGGCCTGGAGATCACCGAGGGTGTGCTGATGCAGAACGCAGCAGCGACGCTGCACGTGCTCGATCGCCTCAAGAGCATCGGTATCCGTCTCATCGTGGACGACTTCGGCACCGGCTATTCGTCGCTGGCCTACCTCAAACACTTCCCGGTCGACGGGCTGAAAGTGGACCGGGGTTTCATCTCGGGTTTGCCCCGCGACAAGGGTAGTTTGGCGATCATTCAAGCCGTCGTGACCCTGGCCCGCACCATGCGCATCGCGGCGGTCGCCGAGGGGCTGGAAACCGCCGAGCAGCTTCGAACCGTGAGCCTGCTCGGATGCCCGTACGGGCAAGGTTTCTTCCTGGGCCGCCCGGCGGATGCGGCGTCCGCCCTCATCGCGGCGGCGGCCGGGGTACCTCTGCTGGCCTCCGGTGCGGGCTGATCCTGCGGTTCGTCACACCTCCTGCGGGTGGGGGACAGCGCTTCTGCGATGCGGATGGCGCGCGGCGTGCGCCCCGTCGCGGACGCCCGCGCTGACCTGCGACAGGTAACGCGCCGTGTTCACCAGCGGCACATGGCTGAACGCCTGCGGGAAGTTGCCGGTCATTCGACCTGCGGCGGGATCCCACTCCTCGGCGAGCAGGCCGACGTCGTTGCGAAGAGCCAGCAGACGTTCGAACAGCTCCCGGCCCTCGCGCACCCGACCGTCGAGAGCCTTACAGTCGGCAAGCCAGAAGGTGCAGGCCAGAAAGGCTCCCTCATGGCCAGGCAGCCCGTCGACGTTGCCGTCCGCTGAGGTCGAGTACCGCAGGATGAAACCGTCTTCGGACAGCTCACGCTCGATCGCGTCGACCGTGCCCCGGATGCGCTCGTCCGCCGGCGACAGGAAGCCGACCAGAGGCAGCAGCAGCAGGGATGCATCCAGTGCAGTGGACCCGTAGTACTGCGTGAACGTGTTGCGGGACGCGTTGTAGCCCTGTTCCAGCACCTGGTTTCTGATCTGGTCCCGAACGCTTCGCCACCGTCGGGTCGGGCCGGGCAGGCCGCTGTGCTCGACGCCGCGGATGGCGCAGTCCAGCGCCACCCAGGCCATGACCTTGGAGTACACGAAGTGCCGGCGCGGGCCACGCACCTCCCAGATGCCCTCGTCGGGTTTGCGCCAGACGCTCTCGACGAACCCGATCAACTTGCGCTGCAGCGACCACGCCCCGTCGGCCGCCTGCATCCCTGCGTCGCGGGCCGCGTGCAGCGCGTCCATCACCTCGCCGAAGACGTCAAGCTGGAACTGGTCGACCGCGGCGTTGCCCACCCGGACCGGCGCCGCCCCCTGGTAGCCCGGCAGCCACGGCACTTCGAACTCGGTGAGCCGACGCTCGCCCGAGACTCCGTACATGATCTGGGTCTTGGCCGGGTCACCGGCGACCGCTCGCAGCAACCATTCCCGCCATGCGAGGGCCTCCTCCTGGAAGCCCGCCTCGATGAGGGCGGTCAAAGTGATCGTGGCATCTCGCAGCCAGCAGAAGCGGTAATCCCAGTTGCGGGGCCCGCCGAGCTGCTCGGGCAGGGACGTCGTTGCCGCGGCGACGATCCCGCCGGTCGGGGCGAACGTCAGGGCCTTCAGCGTGACGAGCGAACGGCGAACGGCCTCCTGCCACTCGCCGTCGTAGGTGCACGAGCCCATCCAGTTCGCCCACCAGGCTTCGGTCGTGGTCAGGAGCGCCCGCGCGTCCACCGGATTCGGAAGCGGAAGGTGGGAGGGGAACCACGTCAGGGAGAAGGCGACCGACTGACCGGCCTGCAGGTCGAAGTCGGCCCAGGTGGCAAGATCGCGACCCACCAGCGGAACCTCTGACTGGATCGCCACCCCGTCCGGGCCGCCGATGGCGATCGTGCGTCCCTCCCGGCGGCGTACCCAGGGGACGACGTGGCCGTAGTCGAATCGCAACCGCAGCTCGCTGCGCATCCGGACGTGGCCGCGCACGCCTTCCACCACCCGCAACAGCAAGTGCTCGTCCGATCGCGGGCACATTGCGTCGACTACGCGGGCGACCCCGGTGTCTGTCTCGAACTCCGATTCGAGCACCAGAGTGTCGCTACGGTAGCGCCGACGTACGGCCCGCGGCGGCGCCACGGGGCTCAGCTTCCACCGACCGTGTTCCTCGTCGCCCAGCAATGCGGCGAAACACGCGGGGGAGTCGAACCGAGGCAGGCAGAGCCAGTCGACGGAACCGTCGCGGCCGACGAGCGCGCACGTGTGGGTGTCGCCGATGAGGGCGTAATCCTCGATGTTGAGTGGCACGAACCCCTCCTCGGTCGG
>JADGOY010000403.1 GCA_017882715.1 Nakamurella sp.
CACTCGCCGACGACTTCCACCGGTGGCACCCAGGATTCACCCACGTGCCCGACCGACAGGCGCTGGCCGCGTAACCTCCCCCAATTTGTCCCGCTCTCCCCGCGTGGCTCGGCAGATGTACGACGAGGTCGATAAGAACGGCAAGAGCAAGTTCACCGTCGGTACAGGCCGTCCGCCAGCGCGTCCCGCGACGGTACGTCGCCGAGAACTCCTATCAACCGACCCGGGAACGGGAGCGGGCGAGGAAGAGGTTCCGCTCAGCGGGTGGAGCGCAACGATTCCTCGCAGTGTTCAGCAGGATCTCCCCGCATTTCCGGCCCCGCCGACACCGGCTCACCACCAACCAGTACCGACAAGAAATGACCGCACGATTCACCACCTGGCATCAGGTCACCGGCACCACCCTGCCCGTCGCCGCCTGACCCACCCACCTCAACCGGAGCACCAACACACCCGCACCCAGCGACATCCACATCAAGTTGACAACGCCCTCTCAACGCAAGCTGTCCTTGTCTTGGCAAGGGATACCGGCGACGCTGTCAGGAGATGGGACGCAAAACTGCTCGAGGAGGCGGCTGTTCCGTTTCCGATCATCGGGCGCTGCAGGGTGGTGGCTCATTCGCTCGCCCAGCACCCTGGTGCCCAACCTTAGGTCCCGGTCGCTCGACAACTGCCTCGCGGAGGAGGACATCACATGGGTGCTGCCGATCAAGGATTACAGCCGGACACGGCGAGAGCTACGGCGCCGGCGCACCACGGCGAATCGCTCCACTCTGCCGTCGCCGAAGTCGGTCCTACCCCATTCGACGCCGAGCTCACCGAAGCGGTCCGTCGAGCTCGCCAGCACAGCATCGGTGATGTGCTCCGCCGGACAAGCCGGCGAACACCGGGGCGGCTGGCCATCGTGTCCGGGGCACGTCGACTGACCTACCAGGACTTCAACTCCATCGTGAACCGGGTGGCGAATAGCCTGGCGGTCCGCGACCTGACCAAAGGCGACCGACTGGCTCTACTCAGCCGCAACAGTTGGCAGTCAGCGGTCCTAACCTTCGCGACCGCCAAAATTGGGGTCGTCCTCGTCCCCATCAACTTCATGCTCGGCAGCTCGGAGATCGCTTACATCCTCAGTCATTGCGGGGCCTCCGGTCTGGTCGTCGAAGACGCCTTGGGCGATACAGGAACCGCGGCACTTGCCGAAGCGGGAATTGCCCGTGGGTTACGCGGATGGATCGCTTTGTCCGGTGCAGCCCCGGCCGCCGGGTTCGAGGACTTTGGAAACTGGGCAGAACATTCAGATGACGGCGAACCGGCCGTTTCTATCAACGACGACGACCCGCTACGCCTGATGTACACGAGCGGCACGGAATCCCGCCCCAAGGGCGTGCTGCTCGGCAGTCGATCACTGATCAGTCAGTACGTGAGCTGCATCGTGGACGGAGGGATGACCGCTGACGACATCGAGGTGCACGCACTGCCGATGTACCACTGCGCCCAACTGGATTGCTTCTTCGGCCCGGACGTCTATCTCGGCGCAACAAGTGTGATCCTGCCCGACCCACAACCGGAACGGCTGCTGCACGCCCTTGAATCGGAACACGCCACGAAACTGTTCGCGCCTCCAACGGTTTGGATCTCTCTCTTACGGTCACCAGCCTTCGACTCAGCGGACCTGTCGTCGTTACGCAAGGGATACTACGGGGCTGCCGCCATGCCCGTCGAAGTGCTCCACGAAATTCGACGGCGTATCCCACAAATTCGCCTATGGAATTTCTATGGCCAAACTGAAATGGCCCCGGTCGCGACGATCCTGCCGCCCGAGGAACAGGTCGCGCACGCAGGATCAGCTGGACGACCCGTGTTGAACGTCGAAACCGCTGTCGTGGATGAGTTCGACCGGCCGGTCGAAACCGGCGAAGTCGGGGAAATCGTGCACCGCAGCCCGCACGCCGCCCTGGGTTATTACCTCGATCCGGAGAAAACAGCCCGTGCCTTTCGCCACGGTTGGTTCCATTCCGGAGATCTCGGAGTGTTTGACGAGCAGGGCAGGCTGAGGATCGTCGACCGCAAGAAGGACATGATCAAGACCGGCGGCGAAAACGTCGCCAGTCGAGAAGTTGAAGAAATCATCTATCGGATGGGAACAGTTGCCGAGGTCGCGGTGTTCGGTATTGCACACCCACGGTGGATTGAGGCCGTGGTTGCGGTCGTCGTTCCCCGCCTCGGTGCGACGATCGACGCGGAGGATGTCCTCACCCATTGCCGTTCGGCGATGGCCGGCTACAAGACTCCGAAGTACGTGGTGATTGCTGACAGCCTGCCGAAGAATCCTAGCGGGAAAATTCTGAAGCGAACACTTCGCCATGAACATGCCGGTCTCGCACCGGGGGGAGATCCATAAGCGCTCCGAAGCAGGCTCGCCCTATCCGGGGAGAGCGGGACAAACCGTGGGAGGCGGCTATTCAATCGCGGTAGGGACCGCCCTTGCGGGCGGCCCCCCGCACAGATCCCAGCGTGCGGAACTACCGC
>JADGOY010000179.1 GCA_017882715.1 Nakamurella sp.
GGGGTCGGGTGGTTCCCGACCGGCGGGAGTCGCCCGGATGTCAATGCGGCGTTCGGGATCAGCGGCAATCACGGCTTCTCCATTCCGGTTCAGTCGCCGTCCGGTCAACAACGCTTCGACCTGTATGCGATCAATGTCGGTCCGCCTACCGGCAACCCCTACTTTGGGAGCAAAACGGTCATGGTGACATAGAGGCTGGTTGTGGTTCGGAGGCGGGTGCGCTGTCAGCGTCCAGACGAAAGAGGGCGCCGATGACGTCGATCCGTACCGAGTTGCTCGACATCTCTTACCAGGAACACGGCGCGGCGGAAGGGTTTCCGGTTCTGCTGCTGCACGGATGGCCGGACGCCGGGCGGGGCTGGCGCGAGGTGATCCATCGGCTGCGCCCACTGGGGGGCACGGGTCGCGTACACCCTTGCGGCGCTGGTCCCGGAACGGGTCACCGCGATCGCCGCCCTCGCCCTGGCCTTTCAACCCCGAGCCGAGTTCTGGATGCCGGGCTTCGGTCAGGCCCGCGCCTTCTGGTACCAGTGGCTGATGTACGTCGACGACGGCGTCGAGGCGATACGTCGTGACCCCGTCGGGTTCGCGCGGATCCAGTGGGACACCTGGAGTCCACCCGGGTGGTTCGACGACGACGAGTTCGCCGCCACCGCAGACAGTTTCCGCAACCCGGACTGGCTGCCGATCACGCTCAACGCCTATCGCGCACGGTTCCTGGCGGACGAGCCCAGGGACACCCGCTACGACGGCGCACGGCAGCACCTCGCATCGATCGACCGGCTGACGGTTCCCACCCTGATGATCCAAGGCGGGTCCGACGCCTGCGACGAGCCGTCATCGTCGGAAGGGCTGCAGACGTGGTTCGAGGGTCCCTACCGCCGCGTCCTGCTCGACCGTGTCGGCCATTTCCCGCACCGGGAGGCCCCATCAGCCGTGGCCGAACTGGTGGACGATCACCTGGGTCGATTCATGCCGCACTGAGCCGGCCCGAACATCGTTCAGAATGAACAGCACCATGGTTACCGTCAGCCCGGCCGGGCCCCGCCCGCGCACGATCGCACCCCGGTCCACGCCCGCCCTGGTCGCCGGCTTCCTGGCCATACTGGTCCCGCTCGCCCTGATCGCGGCGGACGTGCTGGCCAGCCGGGTGGGTCCCGGACCGGACATCGTTGTCGGGCTGGGCCTGATCGGGATATTGACACTGGTGGCCCTGCTCGCGGGGCTACGGCCGGACGACCTCGGCCTCGCCCGCTCGACCTGGGGCAGCGGCGCGCGGTGGGGTCTCGGGGCGGCTGCCGTTGTCGCGCTGGGGTACGCGGTCGGGTTGGCCATCACCCGGTTGCGGGCCTCCGTTGCCGTGGTCGGCACCCCATCCTGGTCCGCCGCGATGATCAGCGCCGTGATCCTGATTCCGCTCGGCACGGTCATTCACGAGGAGTTCGCGTTCCGCGGACTGCTGTTCGGGGTGCTGCGCCGGCAGAGCGGGCGGCGGGCGGCGGTGCTCGGATCGTCCGTGTTGTTCGGGCTCTGGCACATCGTTCCCGCGCTCGCCGGCGGGCCCACCAATGTGGCCATGGCCGACGCTCTCGGCGACGGTTTCGGCGGCACCGCGATGCGGCTGGCCGGCACGGTGTTGATCACCGGACTGGGCGGGGTGCTGCTCTGCGAACTCCGGGTCCGCTCCGGCAGCTTGATCGCACCGTGCCTGCTGCACTGGGCGGTCAACGCCGGTGGCGTGCTGTTCTTACTGCTGGCCTGACGGCGCGGGGACGGCCCTGAGCCGGTTGTTCGCTCGTGATCGCGGAGATTCCGGCTGCGTCCGCGGTCGCGATTCCCACGATCGTCGGTGCCCGCGGGGGTTCGGTGATCAGGTCGAGGTCCGGCGGGTCGTTCGGCGCTCATTGTGGCCCTCAGCGCTCCGTGCAGCGGTCCACCCGCGGCACCCCGGGGACGTCCACGCCCAGCGACGCAGTGACCCGCTCGTCGCGGGCGACCGCGGCGAGCCGGCCCGCCTGCGCCGCCAAGCCGGATCCGACCTGCACCAGCGAACCGTCCGCGGCGAGCGCGCCGAGCAGTCCGGCCGAGACCCCGTCGGGCAGCGTCAGGTCGATCACCGAGAGCACCCGGCCGCCGGGCCCGATCCGCTCGGCCGCGCGACGGGCGAGTTGGAGCAGTTCGGCGACACTGGTCGCCCCGGATGCGGTGCGGACGGCCGCGGAATCGGCTCCCGGTCCAGGGCCGCGCGGCGCGAATCGATCACCCTGCGGTAACACCGCACCGGAGAAGTCGCGCTGATGAGCCTGCACCCGCATGCTGGGCGCGCCGAGCGGATGGCCCGACACGACGAACACCTCGTCCGACGCCGCGTCGTCACCCTCGTCGACGAACGTGGCCAGGGCGGCGGGGTCGTCCTGATCGGTGACGGTCATGCCCGCCCACCAGGCGCCGAGCAGCAGCGGCACCGTCTGCCAGCTCGGGGTGGTCCGCACCGCGACGACCTCGCCCGCCGCCCCACCGAGCTCGTCGCACAGCAGGCCGGCGACCTTGGCCGACCAGTTCGTCAGCGATGCGGTGGACAGCTCCGTGCGCCCTGCGCCGTACCAGGTGATCCGTGGCCTCCCGGAATCGCCGCTCGACGGCGGGCCCAACAGCGTCGCGGTGACGCCGGCGGCGGGGCGAGCAGCGGGCGTCACCACGGGCCCGTCCCGTCCATGCCCACTCCGGGCTCCGGGCAGGTCAGCTGACGCACGGAAGGGAAGGTCAGTTGACGCACGGGACCGAGAACGCCGACAGCGCCACCTGGGCGGCGGGAATGGCGACGGGAGTGGCGGGGTTGGCGGCGGGAGCGGCGGCCGGTGGTTGGAACGCCGCCCCCGGCGCGCGCAATCCCGAGCCCGGAACTTTCAGATCCGTGCCGACGAGCACCAGCACGTGCCCGGATTTCAGCGTGTCGTCCTGGACGAGGTCGCCGACCCCGAAAGCGTCGAGCACCTGCTGGGCGGCATCGGAACCATCCGCGCCGTAGTGCACCTCGGTGGTCTGTTGCTCCTTGCCCTTCGCGGTGCCGGGCACAACGCCGAGCGAACCGAGGGTGAAGCCACCCTTGTTCACGATGTCCGACGCATACGCGGTCACGCCGTCGGCGATGGTGCCGTCCTGCACGTCCACCGTGACGGACGACGGATCGACGGTGGCCGCGGTGGACTCGGCTGCGCCGGCCTCATCGGCGGAACCGCTGTCGATTGCCCCGAAGAAGGCCTTGATCTGCGCCGGATCGGTCGCCAGCGCGTCGTTGTCGGTGGAGGACTCGGGCCCGGTCGTCGGCAGGGTTTCGAAGGTGATGTTGCCGGAGGACAGGTTCGCCATCTGCTCGGCGAAGCTGAGCACCGAGAAACCCCTGTCGAAGATCACCGACCGGTTGACTGCGTCGGTCAGGTCCCTGAGTTTCGAGGGGTTGGCCAGGGTGCCGACGGACAGGATCTTGCTGACGGCGCCGGACAGGAATGCCTGCTGGCGACGCACCCGGTCGAGGTCACCGGCGGGTAGCCCGTGCCGTTGACGGACAAAGGACAACGCCGCGGTGCCCTGCACTTCTTGCTGGCCGGCCGGGAAATCCGCTCCGGACCAGGGGTCGTTCACGGCCTCGTTCAGGCACACCGGCACGCCTCCGATGGCGTTGGACAGCAGGTAGAAGCCGAGGAGGTTGACCTCGGCGTAATGGTCGACCTGCATCCCGGTGAACGCCTGGATGATCCGGATCAGCATGGTCCGGCCGGCTTCGTTCGACTCCCGTTCGCGTTGCGCCGGGTCCTTGACGCCCTGGTTGACCAGGCGTTGCTCGGTGTAGGCCTTGGCCGTCGCGTAATACGAGTTGATCTTGTTGGCCTTGTAGGTGCCCTCGGTGCCGTCGGCGTACGGGCCGGTGACCCGATCGGCCACCTTCTGCGTGATCCAGGTGTCGCGGGGCAGCGACACGGCTGTCGCCTTGCCGCCGCCCTCGGGCACGTGCACCACCATCATGGTGTCGGTGTTGATGCCGCCGCCGTCGTCCTCGGTGGCCACCTGGGTCAACTCCTGCGCGGTCAACGGATTGCCGTCGGCGTCGGTGCGGGCGTCCGAGCCGACGAGCAGGATCGTCATCCCGCCGTTGAACGTCACCCCGCCGGATCCCGCGTTCGCGGCGGCGTCGGAGGTGCCGCTATTGGACTGCAGCAGGTCGGTGAAGGCGTAGGCGACACCCACCGTGATGAACAGAGCGGCCGCGACGACCAGCGCGACGATCCGGGCTGCGAGCAGCCCGCGGTTGGTGTGACGGGACCCTGGCTGGCCAGGGTCTCCGGGCGGGGGTTGACCCGGTCCTCGGGGCGGCTTCGGCGGACCCGGCGGAGGGTTCCACTGCGGCGGGCGGCCGGACGGCGGGGAAACCGGCTGAGCGGTGAATTGTTTGGTGGGCGGGCTTGTCTGCGACCAGGCCCGTTGGCCGGGCCCCGCCGGGGCGGGCTGACCGGGGTAGCGCGGGCCGGCGGGACTACCAGGAGCGGGCCTGCCGGCTGGGTAGCCCGGGTTGCCGGGAACGTCCTGACCGGCTGGCTGGCCGGGAAAGCCCTGGCCGGCTGGCTGGCCGGGAACGCCCTGGCCGGCTGGATAGCCCGGGTTGCCGGGAACTCCCGGACCCGCCGGGTAGCCCGCGTTGCCGGGAACGCCCTGACCCGCTGCGTCACCTGGAGACGACCCGCCCACCGGGCCCCCGGAACTCGGCCCGTACCGGCGGGCACCCCGCCGCGGATCCGAGTCACTCGAGTACCCCATGCCCACTGCCCTTCCCGATGACTACCCGTGTGTGAGTACCCGATCGTGAATACCCACGTGTGAATGCCCCTGTGTGAATGCTCTGGTGCCCGTTGAATACCCGCAGGCAGGACGCCGGTGCATGCACATCGGTTGCCCGTCCCGCTGTCCACTGGGCGCCGGGAGTGCTGCCCAGGGTATCCGCGGCGCGGTCCCGATCCGGTGATCACACCGCCCCCGCGGGTCGGCGTCGTCGCTGCGAGGGCCGTTCCCGCCGATGCGGTCGAATGGATAGCGGTACGGCACAATGGCCAACCATGCGCATTCTCGTCACCGGCGGTGCCGGCTTCATCGGCTCGGCATTCACCCGTCATCTTCTGGCCGATCGTTTCCCCGGCCTCGAGGGCGCCGAGGTCACGGTGCTCGACAAGCTGACGTACGCCGGCAACCTGGCCAACCTGGAGGACGTCGAGGATTCCGATCGCTACGAATTCGTCCAGGGCGACATCTGCGATCCTGAGTTGACCAGCAAACTGGTGGGTCGCTCCGACGCGGTGGTCCATTTCGCCGCCGAGTCGCACGTCGACCGGTCGATCCTGGACGGGGCGGATTTCGTCCTCACCAACGTGCTGGGCACCCAGACGCTGCTGCAGGCCGCGTTGGAAACCAAGCTGCTGAAGTTCGTGCATGTCTCCACCGATGAGGTCTACGGCTCGATCGAGGTCGGCTCGTGGGACGAGAAGCAGCCGCTGGAGCCGAACTCGCCGTACTCGGCGTCGAAGGCCGGCTCCGACCTGATCGCGCGGGCATACGCCAAGACCCACGACCTCCCGGTGGCGATCACCCGCTGCTCGAACAACTACGGCCCGTACCAGTTCCCGGAGAAGGTGATCCCGCTGTTCGTCACGAACCTGATGGACGGCGAAACCGTGCCGCTGTACGGCGAGGGCGCCAACGTCCGGGACTGGCTGCACGTGGAAGACCACTGTCGCGGCATCGCCCTGGTGCTGACCGGCGGCCGGGCGGGTGAGGTCTACAACATCGGTGGCGGCACCGAGCTGACGAACGCGGAGCTGACCAGCAAGCTGATCGAGGCCACCGGTCGGGACGAGTCGTTCATCGAGCGGATCGTCGATCCGCGCGGCGGCGGTCACGACAAGCGCTACTCGGTGGACATCAGCAAGATCCACACCGAGCTCGGCTACACCCCGCAGGTGCCGTTCGACCAGGGGCTCGCGGACACCGTCATCTGGTATCGCGACCATCGGGACTGGTGGGAGCCGCTGAAGGCGCGGTCGGCGATCGACCGCTGATCTGCTGGACGGCACCGATCGGCAACGCCGATCGCCAGCGCCGGTCCGCAACCCCGGTCCGCAACCCCCATCCCGAACGCCGATCCCCAGAGCCGATATCGTCGGGTGATGAGCACCCCACTGCTGCCTGCCCTGCCCGATGAGTCGTTTCGTCGGGTGCTTTGCATTGCCGCGCATCCTGACGACATCGAGTACGGAACGTCCGCAGCGGTAGCGGTCTGGACCTCCAAGGGTGTCCAGGCGAGCTACCTGATGCTGACCCGCGGCGAGGCGGGCATGGACGCTTCCCCGCCGGAGGCGACCGCACTCTTGCGGATGGCCGAGCAGACCGCAGGCGCTGCCGAGGTCGGGGTGCCGCGGGTGGACTTCCTCGAGTACCCCGACGGCGTGCTGGAGTACAGCATCGCCTTGCGCCGGGACATCACCAGCACGATCCGGACCCTGCGCCCCGATGTGGTGGCCGTCGGCACCTGGGAGGTCGAGTTCGTCGCCGGGCTGAACCAGGCAGATCACCGGGCCGCCGGTGTGGCCGCGATCGACGCCGTCCGGGACGCCGGCAACCGTTGGGTGTTCACCGACCTGGCCGACGAGGGCCTGGAGCCGTGGTCGGTGCGCTGGCTGTTGGTGGGTGGTCACACCCGGCCGACGCACGGCGTGGACGTCACGGGTGAACCGCTCGAGCGGGGAATTGCCTCGCTGGAGGCGCACGCGCGGTACCTGGCCGGTATCCCCGGCCACCCGTCGCCGAGACAGATGATCCCGATGATCACCGCGATGCAGGGCCGGGCGATGGGTGTCGCCAACGCGGTCCTGTTCCGCGTCTGGGATTTTCAGGCGCCGCCGCCGATCAGCCGGGGTGAGTGAGCTCGGCCACGCTCCGCGGCGGGAATCGACGGCCGGGACGGTCCGGGCTAGGCTCGGTCGCCCTCGGACCGCTTGCCGATGTCCCAGCCATGCCCGCCAGGAGGATCGACCCGTCGTGACACATCTGCTGATCACCGGAGCCCGCGGACAGCTCGGCTCCGATCTGATGGCCAAGGCCACCGCCGCCGGCCTTCCCGTCAGCGGCTTCGGATCGTCGGAGCTGGACATCACCGACGCCGCCGCGGTGGACCACGCCCTGGCCGGGTTCGCCCATGACGCGGCCGGCGACGACGTCGGCGGGACCGCCGTGGTGATCAATGCTGCCGCCTACACAGCGGTGGATGCCGCGGAGAGCCACGTCGACGCCGCGTATGCGGTGAACGAGACCGGTCCGGCGAACCTGGCCCGCTCGGCCGCGCGATTCGGTATCGGGTTCATCCACGTGTCCACCGACTATGTGTTCCCCGGGGACGGCACCCGGCCGTACGAGATCGACGACCCGACCGAACCCAAAAGCGTGTACGGGGCGTCCAAGCTGGCCGGCGAGCACGCCGTGCTCACCGCACACCCGGAGGCGCACGTCGTCCGGACGGCGTGGGTGTGGGGGACAACGGGCGGGAACTTCGTCAAGACGATGGCCGCGCTCGAGGCGTCGAAGCCCGGCATCACCGTGGTCGACGATCAGCGCGGCACGCCCACCTACACCGGCGACCTCGCGGCGGGTCTGCTCGAACTGGCCGCGCACCCCGGTCCCGGCGGCGTGCTGCACGCCACGAACAGCGGCGAGACGACGTGGTTCGGGTTCGCCCAGGCGATCTTCGCCGAGCTTGGCGCGGACCCCGAACGCGTCC
>JADGOY010000044.1 GCA_017882715.1 Nakamurella sp.
TACTGCCGCGACCCCGAGTACCGCCGCACCATCCGCCACCTGCTCAACCGCGGCGAAACCCGAAACAGCCTGGCCCGCGACGTATTCCACGGCCACCGTGGCCAACTCCGCAAGCACTACCAAGTCGGCCAGGAAAACCAGCTCGACACCCTCGGCATCATGCTCAACATCATCGTGCCGTGCCAGACCGTCTACACCCAGACCGCCCTCGACCACCTCGCCGCCAACGGTCACCACCCCGATCCCGCCGACGTCGCCAGACTCTCCCCACTCGGCCACCCAAGCTGCACTGGACTACGTGACCCCGCCTCGGCTGGAAAACATCTCAGCTTACGAGCATTCGCTGCTGGAATACGCGACGCCGCGGCTGCGACAGGTCAGCGGCCTTCGGTTGATCGGCACCGCAAGGGACAAGGCGAGCGTGATGTCGTTCGTGCTGGACGGCTACCGGACCGAAGAGGTCGGCGCCGCACTGAACCAGGAGGGCATCGCGGTGCGCTCCGGTCACCACCGCGCGCAGCCGATCCTGCGGCGGTTCGGGGTGGAGGCGACGGTGCGGCCGTCACTGGCGTTCTACAACACCTGCCAGGAGATCGACGTGCTGGTGGCCGCCCTGCACCGACTCGCCGCCGATCGCGGACGGCGCTGAACCGCGGCCGTATCGTCAGGATGCCAGGTAACGCTCCAGTGCTCGCCGGGCCAGCGCCGACAGGCTGATCCCTTCCGCGGCCGCACGACTCTGAGCCTGTTCGCGGATCTCCTCTGGCACCCGGAACTGCGCGCTGGGGTGAGTGCGACCCGTCCGGATCGTCGTGAGGCGCGATCCCGTCGCGTCAGATCATGACCAGAGCGGCGCGAATCGCGGCGGAGTTGTCCACACCGCCCATGACCGACCCACCGCCCATCACCGACCCACCGCCCATCACCGACCCACCGCCCATGACCGACCCACTGCCCATGGCCGACCCAGAGCCGGTTTACCGACCGAGCGCCGCCACCAGGTCCCCGTCCTCCACCCGATCCCAGGCGTCGGAGAACTCGTCGAATGCGCCGTGTGCCATTGCCTGCTCGAATGCGTGCAACCGTCCGAAGGTGAAACCCGCGACGCCGTCGGTGGCATCCTCCAATGCGAACTCCGCCAGGCAGGCCGCCGCGATTCCGGCGTCCCGGAACTCGCCCAGCGTCTCCTGGATCTCCTCCAGCGCCGAGGCAAGCACCACAGCATCCGAGCCGAGCGAACCGACCGCGGCTTCCGTGGCGTACCTCATCGTCTTCGCGGACTTGCGGACCTGGTGCACCGCCGGGATGTTGCCGGGGTCGGCCAGCGCGACGTCGGCCCGTTCGCGCAATCCGAGCCAGGCGTCGCCGATCATCGCAGGAAGTTCCGCAGCCGCCGCCCCGTGCCCGCGACGCGACAACGGCGGATGGTCGACGAAGTCGTCGAGATCACGCAGCAGTTGGAAGTAGTCGTCGGAGTCGATCAGCACCTCGATCTCTGTGCGAGCGGCAGCGGATCGTCGCCCGAACGCATCACGCATCCGGGCTCGCGCTGGTTCGGCGTAGGCGTCCGGTTCGTCCGACAGTTGGGCGAGCAACCGGTGCTCGGCGACCTCGAGATCGCGAGCCGCGCCCAGCGTGGAGCCCAGTGACCGCAGCCGCGACCTGAGACCGGGCGCGGCCTGGCCTTCGAACAGCGGCGCATACACCGTGAGCCCGGCCCGGAGGCGCCGTGCGGCCGACCGGGCGTCGTGCGGTGCCGCCTCGGTCCGCTCGCGGAGGCCTCGATCGGCGGCGATGAACAGGTCGCGCTGCTTACCGAGCGCGGCCACCACGGCCGAGCCGGCCGATCTGGTTCGCCGGGCCGGTGTGCTGGTGGCGATTCCCAGCGCGCGCGCCAACTTCGACGCAGACGAGGCCCTTTCCGCCCCGGCAGCCATCAACAGATCCACGGTGGCGACCAGCTGATCCATGGTGCCCTCGACGATCTCCACCTCGACCTCCCGCCAACGGGCGGGTTTGGCGGCGCTCTCGGGCAACGGGGTCGCGCTGACGTGGTCGTCGGCGATCTCGACCAAGGTCCGTCCGTTGGCATCGAGCAGGTGCCGCACGGTCCGGTCGTTGACCACCTGGGCCACCGGTCGCAGCGTGCGGCCGCGGGCGGCGCCCCGGACGAGGTCGCCGAACTCCGCCGGCACCTGCCCGTCATCCCCGGCCGAGAGTGGCAGCCCCACTTCGGTTCTCGCGCCGGCAGCGGCCGGGAGTTTGAGATGCCAGCCGGCGTCGGGCCCCCCGGTGCGCCGGCGCAGGGTCATCTTGGAGCGCAGCAGATCCAGATTCCGGGTGTCGTAGTACGTCGCGTCGAGGTGGTAGGTCGCCGGTTCCGCAGCGCTCACCACCCCGGCGGCGAGAAGTTTGCGGCGCTTGGTCAGGTCGGGCAACGCCGCGTCGGGAGCGATCTCCAGTTTCGTCTCGATCTCCGCGTGCCGGGTGGCCTTCGACCCGATGCCGGCCGACCCCGCGGGTCCGGCGGTCGCGGCGGGCTTCTGACGGACGGCCATGCTCTGTTGGTACCCGGTCGTGCGACGTTCCACCACCCGACTCGCTGACCTGTTCGAGTTCTTATCGCCCGAGCGGTGGATTCGCCGGGCGCAGACCCCGGATCAGGCGTTCGGCAATGACATCCACCGTCGTCTCCGACGCGATGGCGGCCTGATCCAGTTCTTCGCGTGCCGCTTCCGGCGACCGTCCGCGGGTGATCAGCACGCCGAACGCCTGATGGATGACGGACAGCTCGTGCAGACCCGTGATCGCCTCATCGGCACGGCGGGGCGGGAGGTGGGCATCCAGGGTGAGCACGTCCTCGTAGCCGAGCAGCCATCCCAGATCCGCGGCAAGGTCGACCAAGGCACCGGGAGTGGCCGCATACAACACCACGCGGGTCTCCGGCGCGATGTCCGACCACAACGACAGCGGCACCTCCAGCGACGTTCCGGCCGACGGCCCCCCGCGGTCCAGCGTGCTGACGCAGACGGCGACCCCGCCCACCTGGACGGTGATGGACAGGCCGAGCGCCGAGGAGATGGCGGTCGTCAAGGTGTCGTGCAGCGACCTCACCAGGCCTGCCACGTCCGTCTCCGGGTAGGCCAAGGCTTCGGTCAGCCGGGTGAGGTCAGATGCCAGCCCGGCGGACATGTCCACAGGAAGGCTCCTGGGCGTCCCGACCGCTGTTCGGTTCTGCCCGGCCCGTGCAGCGCGGATGCGGCGCACGGCTTTCGAGGTCGGCGACGGATCGGGGTCCGTCGCATGTCCCCGGTAACGCCGACGCTACGCCCCTGCGGAGCCTCCGGTGTGCCGGGATCGTGCCCGCCGCACTGCTTCGTCGACGATCGATCTGGCCACCACGGCGAGTTTGGTGTTCTGCGTCTGACTCATGTGCCGCAATCGGTCAAAGGCCTCGTCGGCGGAATACCCGGCCCGGCTCATCAGGATCCCGACCGCTTGATCGATCACCGCACGAGCGCTGAGGGCCGCCTGCAGCGTGGTCGCCACCCGTCTGGTCTGGGCCAGCACCTGGGCATTCTGGACCGCGATCGCTGCGGGAATCGAGAACATCTCGCCGATGTGGGCAGCATTCCGGTCGAACGCGTCCTTGTCGAAGGCGTAGACGTTCATCGCTCCGAAGACGCCGTCCGGCGTGAGCAGGGGCAGTGACAAGACGCTGTGCACCCCCAACCGGCCGGCCCTGGGGCCGAATCGGGGCCAGCGTGGTTCGCCGCCCAGCGAGCCGGATCGGACGGTCGAGCGCTCGGCGACGGCGCTGATGCACGGACCCTCGCCGATGCCGTACTGGATCGCGTCGATCTCCCGGACGAACGGTGCGCTGGCCACGATGGTGTCGGCCCGGTCGTGTTCGATCATCGTGAGGCCCGCGCCGTCGGCGTGCGGGATCGCCTGCACCGCGAAGGTGGCGACCTGCACGAGCAGCTCTTCAAGACCCAGCTTGCCGGTCGACAGACGGGCGAGCGCAGACAGACTGGCCTGCAAGTCGTCGGCTCCTACCGAAGGCGGCGCCTGCGACAGGTCGTCAACGACTGCGTCGGCTCGCTGGAGCGGTCCGGTCGGCGGTGTCTGTTTCATCCTCATCCCCGGTGTCATTCCGTGGGCTACTACCCCGACCGTACCGCGCCCAGCGAATCATTCAGACCGGGCGACTTGACAGTGCACGTGCACTCGGGTTACCTGGGGATTGCTGACCGTAACAGCCGGCCGGGGCCGGTGCTGCCGCCTTCGGGCCGTGGCGCCGCTGAGTATCGACTCGCCGCCCGGTGTGTCAGTTCCCTCGGATGAGGTCCGCATGACCATCGCCACCCCGCTCCCGGTGCAAGGGCGTCATCGACAGCCCTCCGACTACGCAGAACTGCTGCAAGCTGTTCAGGACCAGGGGCTGATGAGGCGCCGCACCGGCTACTACACGGTGAAAATCTCGTTACTGCTGCTTGTCTTCGGGGCGATCTGGGCCGGATTCTTCGCGCTCGGTAATTCTTGGTTCCAGCTGATCCTGGCCGGCGTTCTCGGTACCTTGCTGACCCAGTTCGGGTTTCTCGGGCACGACGCCGCGCACCGGCAGATCTTCTCCTCCGGCCCGGCCAATGAGATGGCCGCGTCGGTGATCGGCGGACTGCTGGTCGGCATGAGTTCGACCTGGTGGACCAAGAAACACACCCGGCACCACGCGAGCCCGAACCAGGTCGGCAAGGACCCGGACATCGCGCCCACCGTCTTCCGGTTCTACCCACCCCCCAGCCTTCAAGGCTCTCGGGTGGTCGCCTTCTTGACGCAGCATCAAGGCTGGTGGTTCTTTCCGATCCTGGTCCTCGAGGGCGTCAACCTGCACCAGCAGAGCGTCCGGACGCTGTTCGCCGGCGGGGTCGTCAAGCGCCGGTGGCTGGAACTCTCCCTGCTGACGATCCGGATGTTCGGCTATCTGGCGGTGCTGTTCATCTTCTTGCCTTTCGGGCTCGCCGCGGCTTTCCTGGCGGTGCAGCTCGCGGTGTTCGGCGTCTATCTGGGATGTTCTTTCGCGCCCAACCATAAAGGCATGCCGTTGGTCCCGGAGAATGTCACGGTCGATTTCTTTCGACGCCAGGTGTTGATGTCGCGCAACGTCGGTGCCGGGCGTCTGGTGACCTTCGTGCTCGGCGGGCTCAACTTCCAGATCGAGCACCATCTGTTTCCCAGCATGCCCAGACCGACCCTGCGCCGGGCCCAGGTGACGGTCCGCGAGTTCTGCCGGAGCCGGTCCGTGCCCTACACCGACGTCGGACTGTTCCGCTCCTACGGCATCGTCGTGCGCTACCTGAACCGGGTCGGCCTACGGGCCAGGGATCCCTTCCAGTGCCCGCTGGTCGCGGCGTACCGCCCGCGTGACTGATCGTCCGCCCCGGTCGCAGGACTGCTCCGCCGCACAGAAGTTCCGCCTACCATGGGGTGGGCTTCGGCGGCGGTGATCGAGAGCGCAGCGGTGGCGTCGAAGCCGGCCGTTGTGACCATCGAAGGAGTTCACCGATGACCGACCTCGATCTCAACTCGAGCGGGTCCGCTCCGGCCGGCCAGCCCGCTGCCGGTGCCTTGGTGCTGACACCGCCGGCGCCGGTGCAGGTCGTTGCCCCCGAGCAGGCCGCCGGTGCCGTGCCCGTTCCCGACGCGCGCCAGGCCGAACTTCAGGCCAGGGCTTCGTCGTTCGCCGGCGAGCTGGCCGCACTCGACGTGCGGTCACCGGAGTTTGCCAAGAAGGTCCAGTCGATCACTTCGTTGGGCGATCGGGAGATGCGCGAGTCGGCGAACGTTTCCAGCAGGATGCTGGAGCGCCCGGCCGCGGCGCTGGGCGGCCGTGGGCGCAGCGGGAGTGACGCGCAGACTCGCGACGCGCAGACTCGCGTCGCCGGCACCCTGGCCGACCTGCGGGTGACGATCACCGAACTGGATCCGAACCGGGCCGACCTGACGGGGATCAAGAAGGTGCTCAAGTGGATCCCGGGCGGGGACAAGGTCGACCGCTATTTCGCCAAATACCAGTCCGCGCAGAGCCACCTCGACGCGATCGTGCGAGCGCTGGCGTCGGGCAAGGACGAACTGGGCAAGGACAACGCCAGCATCGAGGTCGAGAAGGCCAATATGTGGGCGCTGATGGGCAAGCTCGGCGAGTACAACGAGCTGGCGACGGCGCTGGACGCCGCCGTCGAGAACGAGGTTGCCAGCCTCGAGGCTGCCGGTCGCACCGACGACGCCAACACACTGCGCGCGGACGCGTTGTTCCCCATCCGGCAGCGGCGACAGGACATCATGACGCAGATGGCGGTTGCGGTACAGGGGTACATGGCGCTGGACCTGGTGCGCAAGAACAACCTGGAGCTGATGCGCGGGGTCGACAGGGCCCAGACCACGACGATCGCCGCCTTGCGGACCGCGGTGATCGTGTCCCAGGCGCTGGCCCGGCAGAAGCTGGTGCTCGATCAGATCACCGGGCTGAACGCAGCCACCGGAGACCTGATCCAGCGCACCTCGGAGCAGTTGCGGATCCAGGGCGCGCAGATCAACGAGCAGGCGGCCAGCAGCACCGTCGCCGTGGAGAAGTTGCAGGCAGCGTTTGACAACGTGTTCCAGGCGATGGACGCCGTCGACACGTTCCGCGCGCAAGCGGTCGACAGCATGGCTGCGACCGTCACGGCACTGGAGGGGCAGATCGATCGGGCCAAGCCGTACCTCGAGCGGGTGCGGCGCGGGGAGCTGGCCGCCGGAGCCTGATCGCTCCAGGTGTGCACAGACCGCTCGGGAGGACGCTGGACGCGTGGTGATCAACTGGCTGTTCGGGCGGCGCGAGGATGCGCCGACCGTCGAGGCGCGGCCGCAGGCCGAGGTGCCGGACAGCCCGGCGGCGCTGGCCTCGGAGTTGTTCCGGCTGACCCGTTTCATCAATGCGTCTGCCGGCCAACTCCCGACCGAGGCGATGGTGGTGGCGCGCCGGATCACCGACACGGTCGGAACCGTGCTGCACGCCACCCGGGATCGGGACCTGGACATCCACGCCCGGGTGTCGCTCAACGGCATCGTGCGCGATTACCTGCCGACTTCGCTCCGCACCTACCTGGCGCTGGACCCCGCCAGTCGTGACCAACCCCGCGCCGGCGGCCCCGGCGCGACGGTGGCCTTGGGCGAGCAGCTCGACGCCCTGCTCGACGCGGCCACCGAGGTGCTGACCGCCGTGCGGAACGACGACGCGAACTCGCTGGTCGCGCAGGGCAACTTTCTGCGCGCCAAGTTCGCGCGATCAGAACTCGACCTGTAAATGGCCGCACCCATGAAACGCGGCGCGAACGTCGCTCTCACTCAGGAGATACCCAGTCTGACGGGTGTCGTGCTGGGCATTCGCTGGAACTCCGGCGCCGAGCGGACTCTCGCCGACAACCTCGTGGCCGCAACGATTCTCTGCAACGCACAGAATCGCGCCCCATCCGACGAGTATTTCGTGTTCTTCAACCAACTCACTTCGCCGGATATGTCGGTCGCCCAGTTGAACCAGGCGTTGGGCGATGATCGGGAGCAGATCGAGGTCGACCTCGACGACGTGCCGCCCGACATTGCGCGCATCGTCGTCACGCTGTACATCAACGACGGTGTCGGCGCGCGCCGTACCCTCGGCCAATTGCGTGAGTGCGTCATTCGGGTGCTCGACCTGCGGGACGGGCAGGAGTTGGTACGGTCGGAGAACCTGGCGCCGCCGTTGCGGTCGGAGACCGGGATCTGCCTGGGCGAGCTGTACCGGCATCCGACCGGGTGGAAGTTCAAGGTGATCGGTCAGGGGTATGACGACGGCGTCCGGGGCATCGCCGCCGACTACGGGGTTGCGCTGTGAGCATTGATGTGTCGGCACCGGATCGCGCTCCGGACCGCCCTGATCTGACCTTTCTGCGACATCGGTCCCGGCATGGGGTCGCGGCGGGGTCGCCGCTGGCCGAGTTCCTCGCCGGGCGGCCCGGCCATGGGCATCGCGCGGGGGCATCGCCCGCACCGACCGTTCCGCCCCCACCCCTGCCTACGGCACCGGCACGACCGCCGGCTGCGCGACCGGCGCCCAACGATGACCTGTTGGATCTGTTCGCTGATCCATCGGATCTGTCGGCGCCGCGGCCCGCTGCGCCGCACACCAGGGCGCCGTGGCCGGATACCTCGCTTGATCTGCCCGCGCGGCTTCCCACCCGGCGACCGGACAGCCCGAGAACCGATACCTCCCTTGATCTTTCCGGCCCTGCCCCGCGCCCGCCAGCGGAGTCCGGCCCGGTCCCGTCGGCGCGAGGGGCTTCGTCCTCCGTCCAGCCCGCGCGGTCCGGCGGGCCGGGCCGACCCGCCCCCTCCGCCGTCAACAGTTCCGGCTACCCCCCGCGCCGGGAGGCGCGGACGAACCCGCACGTCCCGACGATTCTCACCGCCCGATCGCCAACGGTGACCCTGACCAGGCTGCAATCCGGTATCGGGACGTTGCTGTTCGAGGCGGTCACCGCGGCCTCCATCGGTGATGTGCGGCTGGGGTGCGCCTACCAGTTGCGATCGGGTCGATCGTCCACGGTCCAGCACTCGGCCGATCGCCGCACCGCCCCGCCGGGGGAGACCAGGCGGCCCATCCTGCTCGCGCAGCGCCAGCAGTTCGAGCGGGTCGAGGTGGACCTGCGTCAGTCGCCGGAACTGGAACGCCTGGTGATTTTCGGTTTCTCGGGCAATGAAGCCGACATCCGTTGGGCCGGAACGCTAGTGGTGACCACGTTCGGCGGAGCGCGGATCGAACTGCCGATCGAGTTGCCGCCGTCCAACGCGGTTGCGGTGCTGGCGTCCGTGTACAACCTGCGCGGGGAGTTCGTGTTGCGCTCGGAGATGGATCTGGTCGGCCGGACGATCCAGGAGGCATGCCGCGGTTACGGTTTCGATCGGATCACCTGGCTGGACGAGTCCCACCCGGTGGACTGACCCGAGCACCGGCCGGCGTTGCCTGGGACAATCTGATCAGCGCCCATGCCGGGGGCGCACAGAAAGGAGCGTTGCGTCATGGGAGTGAGCCTGACCAAGGGCGGCAACGTCAGCTTGTCCAAGGCGGCGCCGAACCTCACGGCGATCGCCGTCGGGCTGGGGTGGGACGTTCGTTCGACCGCGGGCGACGATTTCGACCTGGACGCGAGCGCGCTGGCGCTCGACAGCGGCCACAAGGTGATCAGCGACGAGTATTTCGTGTTCTTCAACAACCTGAAGTCGCCTGACGGTTCCATCGAGCATCAGGGCGACAACCTGACCGGGGCGGGCGAGGGTGACGACGAGGTCGTCAACGTCAACTTTGCGGGCATGTCCCCGCAGATCGCATCCATTGTGTTTCCCGTGTCGATCTACGACGCAGAGAACCGCCGGCAGTCTTTCGGGCAGGTTCGTAACGCCTTCATCCGGGTGGTCAACCTCGCCAACGGCGTCGAACTGGCCCGGTATGACCTGACGGAGGATGCCTCCACCGAGACCGCCATGGTGTTCGGCGAGGTGTACCGCCACAACGCGGAGTGGAAATTCCGGGCGATCGGCCAGGGCTACGCGAGCGGTCTTGCCGGCATCGCCCGCGACTTCGGCGTCAACGTCGGCTGATCGTGATCTCGCGATGACCCCGCACCGGCAGCAGGAGAACTGCCGGAGGAGTTGTAGCTGGGCGTGAACATTCGAGCTGTGACTGCTGTGCCACCGACGCGTGACAGAAGGGTGTTTCCATGGGCGTCAGCCTGAGCAAGGGACAAACCGTCAGCCTCACCAAGCAGGGCGGCGGGGGACTCAGCCAGGTGCGGATGGGCCTGGGCTGGGACGCGATCAAGAAGAGGGGCCTGTTCGGCGGTATGAAAGCGGTGTCGGTCGACCTGGACGCGTCGGCGTTGCTGCTGTCGGCGGACCGCCAGGTGCTGGAGATCGTGTATTACGGGAACCTGCGCTCGTCCGATGGATCGTTGCAGCACACCGGCGACAACCTGACCGGCAAGGGCGAGGGGGATGACGAGTCGATCATGGTCGACCTGCCCAGAGTGCCGCCGTCCGTGGCGCACATCATTTTCGTCGTCAACTCGTTCAGCGGCCAGAACTTCACCCAGATCGAGAACGCCACCGCGCGGGTCGTCGATTCGGCCGATCGGGATCGCGAGCTCGTCAGTTATGCCCTCTCCGGGTCGGGTACCCACACCGCCGTGGTGATGGCCCGGCTGTCCAGGGCCGGCTCCGGTTGGACCTTCACGGCGATCGGCACGCCGGGCAATGCCCGCACGGCACAGGAACTCGTGCCGTTGGCGTTACGTACGCTCTGACGCCCGGGCGGCGCCGCCCTGTTACTTGGTGGGGGTTCCCGCTGCCGAATTCGATCCGTTGTGACGCCCGGCCGGGTCCCCGGGACCTACTTGCGGCCAGGCGCCCAACTCATGCCCCAGCTGTAGGCGCGATCCAGCGCGACCTGGCCGCCGTCGATGTACCGAACCTCCCGCTGAAACGTCAGCTCGCCGCCGGATTCGACGAGTTGGGCGACGGCGCAGACCCGAGCGGCTGCGCTGGTGGCGTCGAGTCGGACCTCGAACTGCTGCCCTGTGGCCGGCGTCAGGGTGACCACCCCGTCGACGGCCGCCCAGTTCGGCGCACCCTCGTAGATCATCGCGAAGATCAGAACCCGACGGAACCTGCCGGGCTGGTCGAGGTTGATCGACATGTTCTCGCCGCCCGCGACGCTGCCCGAACGGTCGTCGCCGTCGAGGAAGATCCACGGCGGCGAGTTCAGCGAGCCGAACGCGCCGCCCATCGCCTGCACAACGCCCTTGCTGCCGTCGGCGAGTTCGTACAGGCACCCGAGGTCCAGATCCACGCCCTGACTTGCGGCGGACGGCGCGCCACTCTTCATCCGGGAGAAGAATCCGCCGGTGGCCGGGGGCGCAGCCGGGGCCGGGGGCTGCGCCGACCAGTTCAGGTTGACCCTGGCGATCCCGCCCGCACCTCCGGACTTGGTCAGAGAGACCCGCGGGGCACCCTTTGTCAGGGTCACCTTCCGCGGCGGATCAGCCGCTGGTGCCGCGGCCGGCTGAGGTCGTTTGGTGTAATCGATGGGCATGAGTGCGGGTCCTTTCTGCAGCGCTCACGGGGTTGTCAGGCGTGGACCGCATTGACCTGTTCGCCCTTGGCGGCCAACACCCGGTTACGCCGGATGCTGGTCAGGAATGCCGCGCCGATGAAGGCGACGCCGAGCAGGCCCGTGATGAATTCGTTGACGTGGTGCCCGATGGAGACCATCAAGATGGCCGCGAGTGCGCCGATCGCCCAGTGCGCACCGTGTTCCAGGTAGACGTACTCGGACAAGGTTCCTTTGCGGACCAGGTAGATGGTCAGTGATCTGACGAACATGGCGCCGATCAACCCGAGGCCGAGGGCGATGATGATCGGGTCGGAGGTGATGGCGAACGCGCCGATGACGCCGTCGAACGAGAACGAGGCGTCCAGCACTTCGAGGTAAAGGAAGAGGAAGAAGCCCGCCTTGCCCGCCGCCCGGACCAGCGTGCTGGGCCCGCCGCGGCGCGCCGGTGCCACCGGCTCGTCCACGTCCCGCGTGGATTCCTCCCCCGAGGTGTTCTCGAACAGTGTGCCCAGGCCGTTCACGGTCAGGAACGTGACGAGGCCGATCAACCCGGAGTACAGCACTGTCTGCGGGTCGTCGGCGAGGGTCTGGGAGACGATGAGCAGCGTCACCACCGACACGATGACGGCCAGGTAGTCCAACCGCCCGGCCTTGGCCAACGGACGTTCGAGCCAGCTGAGCCAGGTGAACTCACGCTCGGTGAACAGCCAGCTCAAGAACAGCATCAGCAGGAAGATGCCACCGAACGAGGCGATCAGCGGATGGGCATCGGTCAGCAGGGTTTCGTAGCTGGGTGAGCCGTCCGGGAAGTACGCCGCGCCGTCCGCCGGCGGGTTCATCGCCAGGGTGAACGCGTCGATGGGCGAAATCCCGGCGGCGAGCCATACGATGACCAGCGGCAACAGCAGCCGCATCCCGAACACCGCGATCAGGATGCCGACGGTCAAGAAGATGGTCTGCCAGAAGTCGCTCATCCGTTCCAGCACGGTGGCGTTGATCACGGCGTTGTCGAAGGACAGCGAGACCTCGAGGACGCCCAGGATCATGCACAACACCACGGCTGACCAGCTGCCGTAGAGGAACGCGGCCACCAGGGACAGCCCGGTGACGATGTAGGACCACATGAAGATCTTCAGGTGCACAGCCGGCCTTTCCCGAGGCGGGTGCCCCAATGGCAAGTTGGCCCAGTAAGAGTTTGCCCACCGGGAATCTGCCCACCAGGAATCTGCCCGGTAAGGATTTGCTCGGTAGGAATTTGCCCGGTAGGAATTTGCCCGGTGTCAATCGGTCGACGGGCGGTGCGGAAGGTCAGAGGTTCACGCCGAAGTCACGGGCGATCCCGGCCAGCCCCGACGCGTAGCCCTGCCCGACGGCCCGGAACTTCCACTCCGAGCCGTTGCGATACAGCTCACCGAAGAGCATCGCGGTCTCGGTCGACGCATCCTCGGAGAGGTCGTACCGGGCCAGTTCGGTGCCGTTGGACTCGTCGACGACCCGGATGAACGCATTGCGAACCTGCCCGAATGACTGGCCGCGGCTGTCTCCCTCGTAGATCGAAACCGGAAAGACGATCGAGGACACGGTCGCGGGAACCGCCGTGAGTTCGACCTTGATCACCTCGTCGTCGCCCTCGCCCTCCCCGGTCAGGTTGTCGCCCTGATGTTCGATCGAGCCTTCGGGGGAGCGAGTGTTGTTGAAGAAGACGAAGAAGTCGTCCGAGACGATCTTGTGATTCTCCGCGAGCCCCAGCGCGCTGGCGTCCAGGTCGAAATCCGTTCCGGTGGTGGATCGGGCGTCCCATCCCAAACCGACCGCCACCGATTTCAGGCCCGGAGCCGCCTTGGTCAGAGAGACATTTCCGCCCTTGGAGAGGCTGACACCCATCGTTCTTCCCTTTCGCCCATCAACGAATCGGAGCGGTCGTCCGATCCTGATCACTGTGACGCTCACCTGTACCGTCCATACAGGAGCCCGCACAGCCGGTCCTCGGTAGCCGTCGCCCGCCTCTCGGGCATCTGTCGAGTACCCGAGTGGGCCCTGCGGCAACATCGCTGGGTGAACTCCCCCTCGGAGTGAATGGTTCCCCGCCAAGCCCCCCGTCACTCCTCCGAACCGGGACAGAGGATGCGTCACTTCGATCAGCTCGAACCGGCGGTGCGTGACGTCCTGTTCCATCGCGCGCCGCAATCGTTCGACCGGGACAGCGAACGCGCGGTCCTTGCCCAGTCGCTCGGCGCCACACTGTACGTACCGGCAACCAAGGAAGCACTGGCCGGCACGGTACGGCGGCAGGCCGCTCAGGGGGTCCGGTCGATCGTCATCGACCTGGAAGACGCGATCTCCGACGGCTCCGTGGACAGGGCACTGACCAGCACCGCCGACTCGCTGTGCGAGCTGAACGAGGACCCGGTTGATTGCCTGGTGTTCGTCCGGGTCCGCCGCCCCGGCCATATCCACTCGTTGGCCGACCACCTGGGCCCCGCGCTGGGGGTGGTCAGTGGGTTCGTGCTGCCGAAATTCTCGGTGGCGGCCGGTGCCGGTTACCTGCAGGCGGTCGCGGATGCCGATGAGAAATCCGAGCACCCGGTGTACGCGATGCCGGTGATCGAGACACCGCAGGCGCTGTACCGCGAAAGTCGGGACAGCGAGCTCGCCGGTATCCGTGAGTTGCTGCACGCGCAGGGCGACAGGGTGTTGTCCATCCGGATCGGGGCGACCGACCTGTGCGGGCTGTTCGGTATCCGGCGGGACCGGGACCTGTCCATCTATGACGTGGGCGTGGCTGCGGACCTGATCACCCAGGTGGTCAACCAGCTGGGCCGGGTGGACGGCACCGGGTTCGCCGTCAGCGGTCCGGTCTGGGAGTACTTCGCCGACCACGAGCGGATCCTGCGGCCACAACTGCGCCAGACCCCGTTCGAGGAACGGCATGCGGCCGGGCTGCGGCGCGAACTGCTCAGCAGAGATCTGGACGGGTTGATGCGGGAGATCCTGCTGGACCGCGCGAACGGGCTGATCGGCAAGTCGGTGATCCACCCGCGGCATGTCGCACCCGTTCATGCGCTGGCCGTGGTGACACACGAGGAGTACCTCGACGCACTCGACGTGCTGCACCCGGCGTCGTCGGACGGCGGCGTCCGCAGGTCGGAGTACGGCAACAAGATGAACGAGGTCCGGCCGCATCGGATCTGGGCCCAGCGCACCCTGCAACGGGCCGACGCGTTCGGCGTCGCCCGGCACGGGATCTCGCATGTTGACATCCTCAATGCCCAGCGGGAGACCGGATGACGGTCGGCACGGTCGGCAGGGCCGCCGTGGGAGGTCCGGCGACCATCGGATCGTGGGCGGGCGATCGGTTCGGCATCGGCTTGGTCGATGTCGACACACCCTTTGACGTGGGTCTGTCCGACCTGGTCCAGGTCGGTCTGCGGCACAACCCACGGCGGGCTCAGCTGCTGGTGTCCACGGTGCTGGGCAAGCACCTGGCCGTGGACCCTGTGGTGGTCGCCGGATTCGGCCGACTGCTCGGTGCGGTGGTCGCCAGGCGGCTCGCCGGCCAGGCCGGGCAACCACCTGCGCGCTGGTCGGCGGCCGCGCAGGCGGCCGTCCGCACCGACAAGCCGGGTGCCTTGCTGGATGTGCTGGCCGGTGCCGAACCCTGGCTGCCGGCCGATGTCGACGCCGACCACCGGGGTGTCCTGGTGATCGGTTTCGCCGAAACCGCGACCGCTCTCGGCCATCTGGTGGCCGACCAATTGCCGGGTGCGGTTTACCTGCACTCGACCCGCCGGCGGGTGCCGGGCGTCCCGGTATCGGCCGAGTTCCAGGAGTTGCACTCGCACGCGACGGGTCACCTGCTGGTTCCTCGCCCCGCATCGCTGCTGACCGGCACCGGCCCGTTGGTGCTGGTGGACGACGAGTTGTCCACCGGCCGCACCGCCCTGAACGTGATCGCCGAGTTGCACGCGATCCACCAGCGGAGCCGCTACGTGCTGGCCGGCCTGGTCGATGTCCGGTCGCCGGCCGACGATCGGACGCGAGCGGAGGTCGCCGAACGGCTGGGCTGCCGGATCGACGTGGTGGCGCTGGCCCGGGGCAGGATCGAGCTGGCCGCCGGGTTGCTCGGTCGAGTGGCCCGGGAGTTCGGCACCGGCACAGCACCGCCCAGCGAACCGCCCAGCGAACCGCCCGTTGAACCGCTCACCGACCGGCCCCATGCCGAGGTTCGCCGCATCGACCTGCTCTGGCCGGCGACCGTGCCGACCGGCGGTCGGCACGGGTTCCTGCCTGCCGACCGGCCGGGGTTCCAGCGCGCGGTGACGGCCGCTGCGGCGGTGCTCGCGGGCGCCTGCGGAGCGGCCGAGCGGGTGCTCGTCATCGGGTCGGAGGAACTGATGTACCTGCCGCTGCGGATCGCACTCGACCTGGCAAGCAGCGCGTCCGGTCGACACTCGCGGCGGCAGGTGGCCTTCCAGTCCACCACCCGATCACCCGTGCACGCCGTGGACCGGCCGACCTACCCGGTTCGCCGGCGCATCGATTTCGTCAGTGACGATGGAGGCGAGGTAGTCATCCGGCACGTGTACAACGCCGGGTGGCCGGGATCGACGTCCGGGAGTTCACCGGTGCCGGCCGACGTGATCGTGGTGATCGACGAGGGTGACGCCAGGTCCGGTCCGGACGGCGTCGCGGCGGCGATGGCCGCTGCCACCGGCTCGGACGTCGTGCTGGCCGTCCTGCCGTCGACCCGACAACCGGCCGACCGGCGCAGGGCCGAGACCTGACCACCACCCTGCCCGCTCCGCTGGTCGGCCCCGCGTTCGGCAGCTACCGGCCGGAGGAGGTGTCGTGGCTGCTCACCGACCTGTCCTCGGTCGACCTCGAGGGTGATGTCCGGGTCCGCGAGGCCGCGATCCAATCCGGCCGGCGGCACTACGCGGAGTCCTTACCGATCGAGTACCAGCCAGATCCGGCCTATCAGCGGTTGTTCACCCGGGTACTGGACAGCTCCGCGACGCGGCTGGCGCACGCGGTGGGGTCGGTGACCGAACTGGTGCTGGCCGAACGCGGATCAGCGGTGGTGCTCGCGTCGCTGGCCCGGGCCGGAACGCCGATCGGGATCCTGATGCGGCGGTGGGCGCACCGGTTCCATGGCCTTGACCTCCCCCATTACGCCGTCTCGATCGTCCGGGGTCGCGGCATCGACCGTGTCGCGCTGGAGTACCTGGCGGCCCATCACGATCCGGCTTCGGTGGTGTTCGTCGACGGCTGGACCGGCAAGGGCGCGATCGCCCGGGAGTTGACCGCGGCCCTGCGGGTGGTCGGCGAAGCCGCGGGCCCGCGGTTCTCGGACGACCTGGCGGTGCTGGCCGACCCGGGGCACAGCGTCCGCACCTTCGGCACACGCGATGATTTCCTGATCGCGTCGGCCTGCCTGAACTCGACGGTCTCCGGCCTGGTGTCGCGCACGGTGCTCACCCCGGACCACCTGGGCCCGGCCGATTTCCATGGCGCCAAGTTCTACCGGCAGCTGGCCGGCAACGACGTCTCCGGTGTACTGCTCGACGCCGTCAGTGATCACTTCGCCGCGGTCGCAGCTGATGTCTTCGCCGGCGCCGCCTCGCTGGCCACATCCGATCGCCGGGTGAGCTTCGCCGGCTGGGCCGCGGTCGAGCAGATCCGTCAGCAGTACGGGATCGAGTCCGTCAACTTCGTCAAACCGGGTGTGGGGGAGGCGACCCGGGTACTGCTACGGCGGCTGCCCTGGAAGATCCTGGTCCGCGAACCTGATCACCCCGACCATGCTCACCTACGTTTGCTGGCCGCGCAGCGGGGAGTGCCGATCGAGTTGGCGCCGGGACTGGCCTACTCCTGTGTGGGGTTGGTGCGCCGTCTGGTGACGCACGCCGACGGTACCGATGGAGCCGACGGTGCCGACGCGGGCCAAGGATGAGACGGGCCAAGGATGAGAACTGTCGCCGCGGTCGACCTGGACCGCACCCTGATCTACTCCGTCCCGGACGGCCACGGCCCGGTCCCGCCGTTGTTGTGCGTGGAGGAACTGGACGGCCGGCCGCACTCCTTCATGACCATTCGGGCCGCCGGGTTGCTCGAGCGGGTCCGCGCGCAGGCGGTGCTGGTGCCCACGACGACCAGGACGTTGGCGCAGTACGCCCGGGTACGGATCCCCGGGGGAATGCCGGCGTTCGCGGTGACCAGCAACGGCGGCCGCCTCGTGGTGGACGGCGCCGTCGATCACGGCTGGAGCCGGGCCGTGGAAGCCCGGATCGCCGGCTCGGGCGTGCCACTGGCCGAGGTGGTCGCCGGTGTGACCCGGCAGGCGGCCGGACCGTGGGTGCTCGGTCGGCGGGTCGCCGACGACCTGTTCTGCTACCTCGTGGTCGACCTCGCCGAGCTGCCGCGGAGTTTCCTGCCGGCGTGGACGAGCTGGTGTGCCGCCCGGGGCTGGGTGGTGTCGGTGCAGGGACGCAGGATCTATGCGTTGCCCCGCGGACTGACCAAGGAGGCCGCGCTGACCGAGGTGGTGACGCGCGCGGGCGCGGATCGGCTGCTCGCGGCAGGCGACGGCGCCTTGGACGCCGGCTTTCTGACGTTGGCCGACGCGGCGATCCGACCGGCTCACGGTGAGCTGGCCGATGCCGGCTGGTTCCGGCCGCATGTCCGGGTGACCACGTCGGCGGGAGTGCTGGCGGGAGAAGAGATCAGTCGCTGGCTGGCGGTAGAAGTCGCGAGACGAGAATGATCGCGGTACCGCCAAATGTTGAGCGGAATAGGCTCAACTTTTCTGCGTTGCATACTGTGGAGCCGCGCGTAGGCTCGAGGACGCCCAGCCGCCCAGAAAGGCACTGTTCCCGCCGTGAACCTTGAGATCCTGACCACCAAGAGCCGCGAGGTCGTCACCGCGGCCGTCACCGCTGCCTCCGCTGCGGGACATTCCTCCGTCGAACCCGCCCACCTGCTGGGCGCTCTGCTTCTCACCCAGGGCTCGACCGCGCCGGGCCTGCTGCGGGCCGTCGGCGCCGACCCCGAAGCGGTCAAGTCCCGCGCGGAGGCCCTGCTGGCCCGGCTGCCCCGCGCCAGTGGCAGCACCGTGGCCCAGCCGCAGCTCTCCCGCGCGGTCGTCAACGTCCTCACCGGTGCGGAACAGATCATGCGCTCGGCCGGTGACGAGTACCTGTCCACCGAGCATCTGCTGGCCGCCCTGGCCCGGCCGGGAACCGACGTCGCGGACATCCTGACCGGCGTCGGCGCGACCTCCGAGGCCCTCATCGAGGCGTTCCCGGTGGTCCGCGGTGGCGATCGCAAGGTCACCTCGCCCGATCCGGAGGGCACCTTCAAGGCGCTGGAGAAATACGGAGTCGACCTCACCGACCGGGCTCGCGAGGGCAAGATCGACCCGGTGATCGGGCGTGATTCCGAGATCCGGCGGGTGGTCCAGGTGCTGTCGAGGCGGACCAAGAACAACCCGGTGCTGATCGGCGAGCCCGGCGTCGGCAAGACCGCCGTGGTGGAAGGCCTGGCCCAGCGCATCGTCGCCGGTGACGTCCCAGAATCGTTGCGGGGCAAGCGGTTGATCGCCCTGGACATGGGCTCGATGATCGCCGGCGCGAAGTACCGGGGCGAGTTCGAAGAGCGGCTCAAGGCCGTCCTCGAGGAGATCAAGGGCTCCAACGGACAGGTCGTGACGTTCATCGACGAGTTGCACACGGTGGTCGGCGCGGGCGCGACCGGCGAGGGCGCGATGGACGCGTCGAACATGCTCAAGCCGATGCTGGCCCGCGGTGAGCTGCGGATGGTCGGCGCGACGACGCTGGACGAGTACCGCGAGCACATCGAGAAGGACGCTGCCCTGGAGCGGCGCTTCCAGCAGATCTTCGTCGGTGAGCCGAGCGCCGAGGACACCATCGCCATCCTGCGCGGCATCAAGGAACGCTACGAGGCCCACCATGGGGTGCGGATCGCCGACAGCGCATTGGTCGCCGCCGCGACCCTGTCCGATCGGTACATCACCAGCCGTTTCCTGCCGGACAAGGCCATCGACCTGATCGACGAGGCCGCGTCCCGGCTGCGGATGGAGATCGACTCGCGGCCGGTGGAAATTGATGAGTTACAGCGAACTGTCGACAGATTGAAGATGGAGGAGCTGGCACTGGAGAAGGAGTCCGATCCGGCTTCGGTGGAGCGGCTCGGGCGGCTGCGCCGTGACCTGGCCGACAAGGGCGAGCAGCTGGCATCTCTGACGTCGCGGTGGGAGCAGGAAAAGTCCGGGCTGAACCGGGTCGGCCAGCTGAAGAAAGAGGTCGACGAGCTGCGGATGCAGGCCGAGCGGGCGCAACGCGAGGGCGATCTGGCCACCGCGTCGGAATTGCTGTACGGCCGGATTCCCGCGCTGGAACGCGAACTGTCGCAGGCCATCTCGGCCGAGCGTGAGGTCGACGAGCACGAAGGTCCGATGGTCAGCGAAGAGGTCGGTCCGGACGACATCGCCACCGTGATCGCCGCCTGGACCGGGATCCCGGCGGGCCGGCTGCTGGAGGGCGAAACCGAGAAACTGCTGCGCATGGAGGAAGAACTCGGCAAGCAGGTGGTCGGGCAGCGCGAGGCGGTCCGGGCGGTCAGCGACGCCGTGCGGCGGGCTCGGGCAGGCATCTCCGACCCCGACCGACCCACCGGCTCTTTCCTGTTCATCGGCCCGACCGGTGTCGGCAAGACCGAGCTGGCCAAGGCCCTGGCGGATTTCCTGTTCGACGACCCGCGGGCGATGGTCCGCATCGACATGAGCGAGTACAGCGAGAAACACTCCGTGGCGAGGCTGGTCGGGGCCCCTCCCGGGTACGTCGGTTACGAGGAGGGCGGCCAGCTGACCGAGGCCGTGCGTCGCCGGCCGTATTCGGTGATCCTGCTCGACGAGGTCGAGAAGGCCCACGCCGACGCCTTCGACATCCTGCTGCAGGTGCTCGACGACGGGCGGCTGACCGATGGCCAGGGCCGCACCGTCGACTTCCGCAACACCCTGCTCATCCTCACCTCCAACCTGGGCAGCCAGGCGCTGATGGACACCTCCCGGTCGGAGGACCAGCGGCGGGAGGCGGTGATGTCCGTGGTCAGGGTGGCGTTCAAGCCGGAATTCCTCAACAGACTGGATGACATCGTGTTCTTCCACGCGCTGGACACCGAGCAACTGGCGGCGATCGTGGACATCCAGGTGCAGGCGCTGAGCCGGCGGTTGGCCGCCCGGCGCTTGATCCTGGACGTCACCCCTGAGGCGCGGGAATGGCTGGCCATCGGCGGGTTCGACCCGCTGTACGGCGCCCGGCCGCTGCGCCGGCTGATCCAGTCGGCGATCGGCGACCAGCTGGCCAAGGAACTGCTGGCCGGCCGGATCCGGGACGGTCAGACCGTGATCGTGGACGTCAACGACGACGATCCCGGTGCGCTGATGGTGCGGTCCGCGGAATTGATCGCGGACGGCCCTCAGATTCCCCACCTCCGGACCCTGTGACGGAACCGCTGGGCATTCCGCTGCCACGCCGGTTTGCGGTACAGCTTGAAGAATCCCCACCACACCGCGGCCAACGCGATCAGCCCGAGGATCACGCCGAAGCCCTGGGGTTGCACCGCACTCGAGGGGATGACGAATGCGAACCAGGCAGCCACCAGCCAGCCGATCCGGCGTGCCCACCGTGCCCCGTCGGTGGCCTTCGGCGGGAAGCTCCACACCGACTGGGCTGCCTGGTTCGCCTCCCGCAACTGGACGTCGAGCTGGCTGCGCAGGCCGTCGTCCTGGAACCGCAGCGACAGTGCGCGCGCAATGTCCAGCCGGGCCCGGGTGATCTGCTGTGCGCTGGTGAAAAGGACGGAATTGTCGTGCAGCACAGTGAGGCAGGAAGCAACGCTGGCCGACAACGCGTACGCCAGAGATCGGTTGATGTCCTCCCGATCGGGATGCGCCGTGTGTAGCGACTCCAGGATCGGTACGGCCAGATCCACCCGGTACTGGCTCATCCACACCTGAGCCGCGGAGAGGTCGTGTCGGGGTTCGGACGGATCCAACTCAGCGGCATTCCGATACGCGGCGACCGCGTTCTCCCAGTAGCCGGCAGCCTGGTTGATCTCGCCGAGTTCGGCGTAATAGTCCGCGCTGCGCCGAAACCGCAATGCCTCGTTGAGCTCGAAGATCGCGTCATCCCAGCGTCGGGAGGACTTGCTGAGGGGCTTCGGTGCGCTCATCAGCTCACGTCCCAACTTTGCAGCATCGATGTCGCCGATTCGATCTCGCGGCGGCTGAGGTTGGAGGTGCGCTCGATCTCCAGGTCGCCGAGCTTGAGCCCGTTGGCCTGGTCGAACACCTCGGCGTAAATCACCGCGTCGGCCGTGAAGGAGATGACCACCCGCAGTTGCGTTCGTTCTCTCCGGGGCGGAAGGGACATCTGGGCCTGACCGACGATGGTGATGAAGTCGATCTCGTCGTCGTCTTCTTCCGTGATCTCGACGAGAATCTCGGACTGAGCCTCGGTGACGGTGACGAATTGCTTGTCGCCCCGGCCGGGAATCTTGCTTTGACGGTGAGGCGCTGAGCATCAGATGTGATGCAGCTGCTGGTCGTGGCCACCGGCGGCGATGAGCGTAGGCAGCACTAGGCAGCACCAGCCAGACCAGCAGGTGCCGGGCGTCGGAAATGCGTATTTCGGCGCCAATCATGACCCGTTCGCCAGCGAGGATGACGTTCCGTCCGCTGCCTGGGGAGTTGGACGTAGGGCGGCCGGATCCATCGCCCTGATGAGGGTTTCGAGGGTGCGACGGAATTGGGGTATGTCGGCGTCGGCGGCCCGCAGGATGTCGTCGGTGAGGCGTTCGCCGCGTTCGAACATCTCGGCCAGCAGCACCGCGCCGGCGTCGGTCAATTCCACCGTCCGCCTGCGGCGGTCCGTGAGGTCGGTGCTCCGCCGGATGTGACCGGTCGACTCCAGATGGGCGATCGTCCGTCCGATCGTCTGTTCGGTGACGTGTTGATCCCTGGCCAGTTCTCGCTGTCCGACCGGCCCGGCCGCCAAGGAGGACAGCACGATGATTCCGGCGTGACTGACGCCGTGTTGGCGAAGACGGGTGTTCCAGGACTGCTCGACCAGTCGAGCTGCGGTCCCCAGCAGCCGTCCGGTGACCCACTGGCTGGGGTCGGGTCCAGCTGTCACAATCCCGTCCTCCCAGGTGTGTGGCGTACCGATAGCCGACCCCCGGTGTGGCACCATTTGACAATACTCAGCTTGCTGAGCATCCGATGGGCGCGTTCGCGCGGTAGTTGGTTGCGAGCCAGTTTCCAGGTACGCCCGACCAGGCCCCTACCGAGTCGATACAGAACGTGCCTGCCCAGACAGAACGAACCAACACGGAACGAACCCAGACAGAATGGAAGTGGCCCGTCATGCCCACCGGGTCGAGTGAGACAGCAGAAGAAACCACGGTGTCACCACGCTCGTCGTCAGCTCCACCGCCACCGCCGTCCCGACGCAAGGCCGTGCTGCGGGCCCTCGGTCTGATCGCGGTGGTGGTCGCGTGGTTGGCGATCGCCGGTCTCGGCGGCCCGGCGATCGGGTCGTTGTCCACCGTGCAGTCCAACGACCAGGAGTCGTTCCTGCCGGGTGGCGCGGAATCGGTGCAGGCGTCCAACGCGGCCGCCACCTTCCAGGACTCCGGCGCATTGCCGGCCTTCGTGATTTTCGAGACCGACGGCGGGGCGGCCACGCCGGAGCAATTGGCGTCCTGGAAGTCGTTCACCGAGAACCTGGCCACCCAGCCCGCTGATCCGGGCAAGCCCGCCCTGGGCACCATCGGTGACTACCTGGTGGCTGGTCCGCCCGGCCAGCCGGTGCCCATCCCGCTGATCCCCTCCCAGGACGGGCAGGCCGCGCTGGTCGTGGTCCCGCTGTCCGCGGACGCCGTGACACAGGTGGACTCCGAGGGCAAGGACCCGCTCGGCGACGTCGTGGCGGGGATCCGCACCGCCGCGGAGGCCGATGCCGGCGCTGCGCAGGTGCACATTGCCGGTCCGGCCGGTCTGATCGCCGACCTGGGTGCGGCATTCGCCGGCATAGACGGGCTGCTGTTGCTGGTCGCGCTGTCCGCGGTGCTGGTCATCCTGATCCTGGTGTACCGCGCGCTGGTGCTGCCGTTCGTGGTGCTGTTCACCTCGATCAGTGCCCTGGCGATGGCCGGCGGCGTGGTGTACCTGCTGGCCAAGAACGATGTCATCCCGTTGAACGGACAGAGCCAGGGCATCCTGTTCATCCTGGTGGTGGGCGCGGCGACGGACTACGCGCTGCTGCTGGTCTCCCGGTACCGGGAGGAGCTGACCAACGTCGAATCCAGGTTCACCGCGATGGCGCGGGCCTGGCGGGCGTGCGTCGAGCCGATCGCGGCCAGCGCCGGAACGGTGATCATCGGCCTGCTCTGCCTGCTGCTGTCGGACCTGAATTCCAATCGCGGTTTGGGCCCGGTGGGTGCGATCGGCATCGCCTCGGCGTTCGTGGCCGCGCTCACCCTGCTGCCGGCGCTGCTGATGGCCGGGCGGTGGCTGTTCTGGCCGCGTATCCCGCACCCGGTGACGCACCAGCTGCGGCACGTCGCCGCGCCCGGCAAGCACGAGGCCGAGGGCGCTGCACGCGCCGATCATCAGTCCGAGGATCACGCCCCTGCGCACGAAGCGGCCGGGCAGCACGACGACCTGGACGTCCGGACGGGCTCCAAGGGCGGGATATGGGCGAGGGTATCGGTCACCGTTGCCCGTCATCCGCGGCGCATCTGGCTGATCACCGCGGCCGGGCTCGCGATCGCCTGCCTGTTCGTGCCCACCCTGAAGGCATCCGGCACCGCGCAGACCGACGTGTTCCTCACCGACGTCGACTCGATCGCCGGCACCCAGGCCCTGAGCGACCACTTCCCCGGCGGATCCGGCAACCCGGTGGTGATCATCGCCCCGGAGTACGCAGCCGATCAGGTGGTCAGCACCGTCGCGGGCGTCGAGGGCATCTCGGGCCGGCCGACTCTGGTCACCGCCGCCGGTGCCGGCGCACCGTCCGCGGCCGCACCGCCGAAGGTGGTGAACGGCCTGGTGCAGGTGCAGGCCACACTGACCGCCACCGCGGATTCGGAGGATGCGGAGAACACCGTTCGGGCAGTTCGCGACGCGGTGCATGCGATTCCGGAATACGGCAGCCAGATCCTGGTCGGCGGCAACACCGCCATCCAGATCGACACCGTGGACACCTCGGCGCGCGACCTGCGGGTGATCATCCCAGCGGTGCTGATCGCCGTGCTGCTGGTGCTGATCCTGCTGCTCCGGTCACTGGTCGCGGCCGTGCTGCTGGTGCTCGCCACGGTGTTGTCCTTCGGTGCCGCGTTGGGTGTCTCGGCGTTGATGTTCAACCACGTCTTCGACTTCCCGGGCGCCGATCCGGCGGTGCCGCTGTTCGCGTTCGTCTTCCTGGTCGCGTTGGGCATCGACTATTCGATCTTCCTGATGACGCGGGCCAGGGAGGAGGTCGCGTTCTACGGCCCGCACGACGGCGTGATGCGCGGGTTGCGGGTCACCGGCGGGGTGATCACCAGCGCCGGTCTGGTGCTGGCCGCGACGTTCGCGGCGCTGGCCGTCATCCCGATCCTGTTCCTGGCGCAGATCGCGTTCATCGTGGCGTTCGGCGTGCTGCTGGACACCTTCATCGTGCG
>JADGOY010000180.1 GCA_017882715.1 Nakamurella sp.
GAGGCCTCTCTGCGCTGGGTTTCCGGCGCCGCGATCCGGTTCACATGGCTTGCCCGGGATCGAACAGCAACGACGTTCTACAGTCTTCGGCATGAAGGCTGTTCGCCTTGGCAGCACCGGGATCGATGTCTCGGAGTTCTTTTTCGGGGCCGGGGCGATCGGCGGAATCGGATCGGCGGAGTCGACCCGCGGCCGTGGCCTGACGGTCGACGAGGGCCGGCAACGGCTGGACGAGGCGTACGCAATGGGCATCAAGGTGATCGACACGGCCAACTCTTACGCCGGCGGGGAGAGCGAACGCACCGTCGGCCGGTGGCTGTCCGATACCGGCGCCGACGTGATGGTGACCACCAAGGTCGGCGGCAGGGTCGAGCCGGGTCAGCATGATGTGTCATTGCGCGCGGATCACATCGGGCGTCAACTTGTTCGCAGCATCGAGCGGCTTGGGCGGGTCGACCTGTATCTGAGCCATGGCCCCGATGAATCGACTTCGGTGGCCGAGACCCTGAGCGCGTTCGCCGCCGCCCAACAGACGGGTCTGATCCGGGCCTTCGGCTGCAGCAACGTCGCCGCCGCCCAACATGAGGAACTGCTAAGGACTGCGGACCGGCTCGGGATCCAGCGGCCCGGCTGGGTGCAGAACGGGTTCAGTCTGCTGGCTCGGCAGGATGAACGAGATCTGCTGCCGCTGGTCCGCTCGGAAGGGCTTGGTTATACCCCGTTCTCGCCGTTGGCCGGCGGGTTGCTGTCCGATCGCTACCTCAGCGGTGCGCCGCCGGAGCCCGGCAGCCGGATCGATGTGGCCGGCGTGATGTATGCCGATGCGAACTCTGCGGAGAACCTGGAACGAGTGGCCGAGCTCGCCGTCATCGCTCGGAAGATGGGTGTCTCCACTTCGGCGTTGGCGCTGGCTTGGTTGCGCAGCCATCCGGCCGTCACCGCGCCCATCGTGTCGCCGCGCACGGCGGAGCAGTGGACCGCGGTCCGGCAGGCGGTGGTCCTCGACCTGGACGGGGAGATCATGGAACGGATCAGCGACCTGTTCCCGCCGTCAGCAGTCGCATGACATCGGCCGAGGGCCCAACTCTTGCTTGATGGAGTCCTGCCGTCGAGCGCAGCCCGCACTGGGAGGAGATTGACTCGGCCCAAGGAGTGACGGATCACGAGAACCCGGTGCCCAAGAACGGCGGACGGCGGGGCTGCGAGCGGTGCCGACGAGTGTGCCAGGGGGCTTAGGAAGCAGGCATGACGTGCTGGCTCGTCCGATGGGTTCGATCGCCCAGCCATGGCGGTCTATGCTGACGCATAGACAGCACCCACAAAACACCCACAAACGAGTGGGAATTGGCCTGAGCCGACGTGGACTGATGTGAGTCATATGCGCAGGTCGGAGCCTGTTTCGGCACTGTCTGAGCACCCCCTGATTTTCGTTCACACCGAAGAGGTCGCAGGTTCGATCCCTGCATCGCCCACCACGTTTCGCAGGTCACCAACCTGTCCGAGGAGTGAGCGCAGGCCGGTGCGCGCGCGTCACGAGGCCCGCATGACAGGGTTCCCAGGGTCATCGGGCGCGCGTCCGGCCCTCGGCCCGGGTGAGCTGCGCGTACTACCAAAATGCTGACGTCCGGTATCCCTTCACCCGCACCACCTTGGCGGTGTCGCGCGTTTGTCGGCCGCGCGGCGCGGGTCCCCCGGGCGCGCCCCTGTGGGGTTCACGAATCCAGTCGCAGCGGACTCTTGTTGATCGCTTGGACGTCATCGACCGCCGAATCGAACAGCTGATGCGCGAGGCGCGCCAGCGCCCGCGACACGGCCAGTTCGTCGCCGACCTCGGGAACGGTCGGGTCGACCGGCTTGCGCCGGGCCGGCCCCACCCCGACGAGATGGGTGTGGTCGGGGTTGATCAACCGGGCCTCTGCGCGCGTCTTGGCATCGTGCTCATCAATGAAGATGTCGACCTGCCAGCGCTTCATGTCGGTCATCATGACGACTCCTTGTCTGGCGCGCGTCGGTGCCCGAGCATGATGCTCCGCTCATGACGCGCCTGGCACGACGGCCGGCCGTCCTCTGCCCGTGGGACCTTTGGCCTGATCGGTCCGACCCGAATGCGACGACCCTTCGGCGCGCGGATATCGGGGGATGGCGGTCCGTCGGCCGGACTAGCATCGGACGTCCATATCCAGTGCCGTCCCGCACGGCCGATCAACGCTGTCCAGGGCTGCCGGGCAGTCCCCCGCCAACCACCGAGGAGACCCTGTGTCCACCGCCACCGCCGCCGCGCCCCCGTCGAGCGTGAAGATTCCGGCGGGCACGACGGCCGGACAGGCGATCAGGGAGGCCGGACTGCCGACCAGCGGCCCGCAGGCCGTGGTCGTCGTCCGGGACGCGCAGGGCGGGTTGCGCGACCTGGCCTGGGCCCCGACGGAGCCGGCCGAGGCCGCGCCGGTACCGGCGGACTCCGAAGACGGCAGGTCGGTGATCCGGCATTCGGCGGCGCACGTGCTGGCCCAAGCCGTACAGCAGGCGTTCCCGGACGCCAAGCTCGGCATCGGCCCGCCGATCCGGGACGGCTTCTACTACGACTTCGACGTCGACCGGCCGTTCACACCAGAAGATCTGGTCGATCTCGACAAGCGCATGCGCAAGATCATCAAGTCGGGCCAGCGGTTCTCCCGCCGAGTCGTCGACTCGCCGCAGGAAGCTCGGGTCGAGCTGGCCCACCAGCCGTACAAGCTGGAACTGATCGACATCAAGAGCGATGTCGCCGACGGCGAGGCGGCCGACAGCGCGGAGGCGGGCGTCGAGGTCGGTGCCGGCCAGCTGACCATCTACGACAATCTGCATGCGCACACCGGGGAGCGGATCTGGAGCGACCTGTGCCGCGGCCCGCACGTCCCGACCACCCGGTACATCCCGGCGTTCCAGCTCACCCGCACGGCCGCTGCCTACTGGCGGGGGAGTGAGCAGAACCCTCAGCTGCAACGGATCTACGGCACCGCCTGGGAGTCACCCGAGGCGCTTGCGGAGCATCTGGAATGGCTGGCGGAGGCCGAGCGGCGGGATCACCGCAGGATCGGCGCCGAGCTGGACCTGTTCTCCTTTCCGGAGGAGATCGGTTCCGGCCTGGCGGTTTTCCACCCGCGCGGCGGCATCATCCGCAAGGAGTTGGAGGACTACTCGCGGCAGCGGCACACCGAGGCCGGGTATTCGTTCGTGAATTCGCCGCACATCACGAAGGCCGACTTGTTCCATACCTCGGGTCATCTGGACTGGTACTCGGACGGGATGTTCCCGCCGATGCACGTGGACGCCGAGCTCGGCACCGACGGCGAGGTGCGCAAGCCGGGCCAGGATTACTACCTCAAGCCGATGAACTGCCCGTTCCACTGTTTGATCTTCCGGGCGCGCGGCCGCTCCTACCGTGAACTCCCGCTGCGTTTCTTCGAGTTCGGCACCGTCTATCGCTACGAGAAGTCCGGCGTGATCCACGGGCTGACCCGCGTGCGCGGGATGACCCAGGACGACGCGCACATCTTCTGCACGCACGAACAGATGCGCGACGAGCTGGCCAGCCTGCTGCGGTTCGTGCTGGACCTGCTTGCCGACTACGGGCTGAACGACTTCTACCTGGAACTGTCCACCCGCAACGAGGACAAGTACGTCGGCACCGACGAGCTGTGGGCCGAGGCCACTGCGACGCTCGAGGAAGTGGCCACCGCGTCCGGTTTGCAGCTGGTTCCAGACCCGGGTGGCGCGGCGTTCTACGGACCGAAGATCTCCGTGCAGGCCAAGGATGCGCTCGGCCGGACCTGGCAGATGTCCACCATTCAGCTGGACTTCAACACCCCGGAACGCTTCGAGCTCAACTACACCGGCCCGGACGGCTCGAGGCATCGACCGGTGATGATCCACCGCGCGCTGTTCGGCTCGATCGAGCGGTTCTTCGCGGTGCTCACCGAGCATTACGCCGGCGCTTTCCCGGCGTGGCTGTCGCCGGTACAGGTCGTCGGGATTCCGGTCGCGGACGCGTTCGGCGACTATCTGGAGCGCATCGTCGACCAGCTGCGGCGCCGTGGGATCCGCGCCGAGGCCGACCATTCCGACGACCGGATGCAGAAGAAGATCCGCAACCACACCACCGGAAAGGTGCCGTTCCTGTTGCTGGCCGGAGCGAAGGATCTCGAGGCGGGCGCGGTTTCCTTCAGATTCCGCGACGGGACCCAGGTCAACGGCGTGCCGGCCGGCCAGGCCGTCGACGCCATCGACCAATGGATCGCCCGGCGGGAGAATTCCTCGCCGACGGCGGAGGACTTCGCGAGCCTGCGGCAGGCAAAGGACGCCGGCGACGCCGTCGGGGCGTCACGTGAGTGATCCCGAACTCGTCGCCCAGGACGGGATCGGTGTGCCCGACCACCTGGCCCGGCTGTGGACGCCGCACCGGATGGCCTACGTCACCGGCGGTTCGAGTACGGGTTCGCGGCCGGAGGGTTCCGATGCGGGCATCGCCGAGCCCGGCGAGCCGAGCTGCCCGTTCTGCCGCATCCCGACGTTGCCCGATGAGGAGGGGTTGATCGTTGCCCGCGGCGGGGTCGTGTACGCCGTGCTCAATCTGTTCCCGTACAACCCCGGGCACCTGATGGTCGTGCCCTACCGTCACATCGCCGACTACACCAACCTGCACGCCGACGAACTCGGCGAGTTCAGCGAGTTCACCCGCCGTGCGCTGGCGGTGGTCCGGTCGGTCAGCGCTCCGCACGGGTTCAACATCGGGATCAACGCCGGGTCGGCGGCGGGCGCCGGCATCGCCGCGCACCTGCACCAGCACCTCGTGCCCCGCTGGGGTGGCGACTCGAACTTCATGCCCGTCGTCGGTCAGACCAAGGTGCTCCCGCAACTGCTCGCTGATACCCGGCGGCTGCTGGCCCAGGCGTGGGCCGGCAGCGGGCGCGGCACCCAAGCCGCCGTCGCCGCGGAGTAGCTCGTCCGGCTCCCGCCGGGCAGGAGGCCCCCGCCTGGTTGTTCAGGCGGCCGGACCGAGGTGTCCCGATGTGCTGGGCTGGGTGCCCCGGCGGCCCGGCGCGGCCAATGAACCGGCCGGCCCGGCTATCGTGGGAACCCCGCCGATGCCTTGACGGCGCGGACGATCGCCGTCCGCCGACGACGAAACGGACCTTCATGCTGAACTCGCTGGCCCGGGCCTCGGTGTCCAAGGTGACCGACCCGATCGGGAAGGGCCTGCTGCGCGCGGGTTTGAGCCCTGATCTGGTGACGGTCATCGGCACCGTCGGCGTCGTCGCCGGTTCGGTGGCGCTGCTGGCCCCCGGGTACTTGTTCGCCGGGACCATGGTCGTCACGCTGTTCGTGCTCGCCGATCTGGTCGACGGGGCGATGGCCAGGGCCCGTGGGTACGGCACCGACTTCGGCGTCGTCCTGGACGCGTCGTGCGACCGGATCGCCGACGGCGCGCTGTTCGGCGCGCTGACGTTCTACGCGTTCGTCTCCGATCAACGTCTGCTCGGCATCGCCGCGCTGATCTGCCTGGTCACCGGGCAGGTCATCTCCTACGTCAAGGCCCGTGCTGATTCGGTCGGTCTGGTCATCGGTGGAGCGCTGGCCGAACGAGCCGAGCGCAACGTCCTCGGGCTGGTCGGAGCCGGCCTGTCCGGGCTGGGGGTGCCGTACGCCATCGACATCTGCCTGTGGATCCTGGCGGTCGCCGGCGTCGCCACGGTCGTGCAGCGGCTGGTCCAGGTCCGCCGTGCCGCCGTGGCGGCCGCCGCGGACGACACCCGGAACCGCGGCACGGGACGGCCCGCACTGTGAGCCGGGCGGGCCCAGGGGCATGGTCGGAATCAGGGCAGGATTCTCCTGGGACTCGCCGGCTTCGGGTGTGCAGCGGTGGGTGAGCTCGTCGACCGGTTGTCGGACCTCGGGTTCGCCGCCGGCTGGTCGTTGGTCAAGAACCTGCCGGAACCGGTGGTGGACCGGGCCTTCAGGGCCGGTGCCGACGCGGCCGCCCGTCGCCGTGGACCGGCGGTCGTGCAGTTCGCCCGCAACATGCGGCGGGTGCTGGGGGGGCAGGCGACCCCGGCCTCGCTGTCCGCGGTCGTGCGCACCGGGATGCGTTCGTACGCGCGGTACTGGAAGGAGACCTTCCGACTGCCGGCAATGGACCATGACGAGGTCTACGAGCGGGTGGTCCGGGGCACCGTCGGCCTGGAGCACATCGACGCCGCGCAGGCCGCCGGCCGCGGGACGGTCGTGGCGCTGCCGCACTCGGGTAATTGGGACGTGGCCGGCCTGATGGTGACCCGCCGGTGGGGGCACCTCACCACCGTTGTCGAACGGCTGCGGCCGGAGTCGCTGTACGACAAGTTCGTCGCCTACCGGGAGTCCCTCGGCATGGAGATCCTGCCGCTGACCGGCGGCACTCCGGCCTCCCAGCTGCTGAAGGAGCGGCTGCGGGCGGGCCGCGTCATCGCCCTGATCGGCGACCGCGATCTGTCGGTCAGCGGGGTACCGGTGACGTTCTTCGGGGAGGCCACCCGGATGCCCGCCGGACCGGCGATGCTGGCCGCGTTGACCGGCGCCGACCTGTGCCCGGTGCATCTGAACTTCACCGACGACGGGTGGCAGCAGGTCATCCACCCACCGATGCAGCTGCCCGGGACCCGGTTGGCGCAGCAGGTGCGGTCGGGCACCCAGGAGCTGGCGGACATCTTCGCCCGCGGCATCCGCGAGCATCCCGGGGACTGGCACATGATGCAGCCGCTGTGGCTGGCCGACCTGGCGCCGGGACGCGCGCCATGAGGGTCGGCCTGGTCTGCCCTTACTCGTTCGACATTCCCGGCGGCGTGCAGGCGCACGTCGCCGACCTGGCCCGCACGCTGATCACGCTCGGCCACCACGTGTCGGTGCTCGCGCCGGGCGACGACTCGGAGGGATCGACGGATTTCCCCGATTTCGTCGTGCCGTCGGGGCGGAGCGTGCCGATTCCCTACAACGGGTCCGTTGCGCGGTTGTCGTTCGGGCCGGTCTCCTACACGAAGGTGCGGCGCTGGATCCGGGCCGGCCGGTTCGATGTGCTGCACGTGCACGAGCCAGTTGCTCCGAGCTTGTCGTTTCTCGCGTTGATGGTCGCCGACGGACCGATCGTCGCGACCTTCCACACGGCCAACCCCCGCTCGCGCATGCTCAACGCCTTTCAGGGCGTGCTTCAGCCGTTCATGGAGAAGATCACCGGGCGGATCGCGGTCAGCGAACTCGCCAGGCAGGTCCAGGTGGAACACCTCGGCGGCGACGCGGTGATCATTCCCAACGGGGTTGACGTGCAGTTCTTCGCCTCCGCTCCGCCGCTGCCCGGCTACCCCCGGCAGGGCGGCACAGTGGGTTTCATCGGCCGGTTCGACGAACCACGTAAGGGCATGGACGTGCTGATGGACGCGTTGCGGTTGCTGGTGCCCGACCGGCCGGGCCTGCAACTGTTGGTTGCAGGTAGCGGCGACGAGAAGGACCTGCGGGAGGCGGCTGGGCCGGAGCTGGCCGGGGCGCTGACGCTCCTCGGCCGCGTCTCCGAGTCCGACAAGGCGGCGATGCTCAAGTCCTTGGACGTCTACTGCGCGCCCAACACCGGCGGCGAGAGCTTCGGGATCATCCTCACCGAGGCGATGAGCGCCGGCACACCTGTGGTGGCCAGCGATTTGGACGCCTTCCGCCGGGTGCTGGACGGCGGGATCGCCGGAGTACTGACGCCGGT
>JADGOY010000045.1 GCA_017882715.1 Nakamurella sp.
AGGGCCGGCAGAGGCTCCCGGGTCAAGGGCGGCCGCAGGCCGTCGCGCAGCGATGCGCAGCACCCTTGACGCGGGAGGGGCCGGCCCGTACAAGCGCGCGGCCCGAGCCCGCGGACACCCCCCTTGACAACCCAACCCCCATAGGGAATCAGTCAGGCCGCCCACGGAGGGTTCAACGTCCAGCACGTTGGTACCGGCCGCCCGGACCGCAATCTGGCCGCCTCCTGTGCCCGTCGGACGATCTCGGTGGGTCGGCCGATGGCGTGACTCCATCCGTAGCGGGCGATTCCGAAGGAGAGGGACCGCAACAGCCGTTCCCGATCCCGGTCGGCGCTGATCAGCACCGATGCGTCGGTACGGTTGTCGTACTTGACGGCCCCGTCGGCCTCCAGGATCACTCCCTGCTCCGGGAGCAGGTGGTCAGCCCGAAACCACTGACCAGCCACCGGGATCCAGGCATTCGACACCGGAGCGGGCAATCCGGCGCTGAGGAAAGCGAAGCGGCCCAGCGACTCCAAGGGGCTCTCGGCGCGCGAATCGGCATGCTCGACCACCCACCGAGCGGACGCGATCCCGGGATATCGGTTCAGGTCATCGACCAGTTTGGCCAGCACCTCGCGATGCACGCCCGACGCGAGAACGCGGTCGGCCGGGACGATTCCGTCCCGTGTTCCATAGTGCCGGGCAATGTCGATGACGCAGTAGGCCGGGCTCACGGTGAAGGCACGCCCGCGTCGTGTCTGGTGCGAAGGTGGCAGATAACCGTGACGAGTGCGGCCGTACGGCGAGCGGTCGTGACCGATGTGCGCGTTGCCGGGTCGCACGGCCGAGGGGCGGTCGGGAGGATCGCCCACCATCGGGATCTCGAGCACCGCTGCCGCCCCGGCGCCCGTCAGAAACGTGTCCGGTCCAGCCGACAGGCTGAAGGCGATCGATCGGAGCCGGAAGGCTTCCCAGGGCGAAGCCGCCTCCATGGTCTGGGTCGCGGCGAACGCCGCCTTTCCGATACGGGTCAGCTCGCCGCGGTCCCACAATCGCCGTAGAACCGCTCGGGACACGCCAGCGGCGTCCGCGTCCCGCGACAGGATGACCGGGCCGTGGTGGACGAACAGCGCCGAAACCTGCCGACGGTCAGCCAGACTCCCCATGTAGTCAGCCTGGGGGCCGACCTGGGTGCTATCCAGGAGCCGCCTCGTTTTGTGGACAAGTCAGGTGGGTGTGGACAAGTCGAGACTGCGGCACCGTGATCTTCCGTTGCCAAGGGCCGGCCAGGACCGCAAGTCCGTCGGCTCGCCCGGAGCCGCCTCGCCGCCGAGCCCGGAGCCGCCGCACCGCCCCCGGATCGCGCGGATGAAATCGGCCACTTGAGCCACACCAATCCCAAACCGCAACGTTGATGCGCGCCGGCGAAGATGATCCGCGCCGGGAGCGGGGGGCCAGGGGGTTGGGGGAGGGCCGGCCGGTCGGGCGCAGTCCGTGCCCAGGGCGCCCGCGCACTAACCTGATCGGAATGAGCTCCTCTGTCCTCACCGCGGTGGCCTGGCCCTATGCCAACGGCCCCCGCCATATCGGCCACGTGTCCGGGTTCGGCGTCCCTGCCGACGTTTTTTCCCGCTACCAACGGATGGCGGGCAAGGACGTGTTGATGGTGTCGGGAACGGACGAGCACGGCACCCCGATCCTGGTGCAGGCCGACGCCGAAGGGGTGACCGCTCGCGAGCTCGCCGACCGGTACAACCGGGTCATCGTCCAGGATCTGCAAGGACTGGGCCTGTCCTACGATCTGTTCACCAGGACCTCGACCCGCAACCATTACGCGGTCGTGCAGGAATTGTTCCGGACCGTGCACCGCAACGGCTACCTGGTGCCGCGCACCACGATGTCGGCCATCTCGCCGTCGACCGGACGCACGCTGCCCGACCGGTACATCGAGGGAACCTGCCCGATCTGCGGGTTCGACGGCGCCCGCGGGGATCAGTGTGACAACTGCGGCAACCAGCTGGACCCGATCGACCTCATCAACCCGCGGTCCCGGATCAACGGCGAGACACCGGTTTTCACCGAATCGGAGCACCTGTTCCTGGATCTGCCGGCGCTCGCGCAGGCGCTCGGCGATTGGCTGCGGTCCCGGACCGACTGGCGGCCGAACGTGCTGCGCTTCTCGCTCAACCTGCTCGACGACCTGCGGCCCAGGGCAATGACCAGGGACATCGACTGGGGGATCCCGGTCCCGCTGGACGGCTGGCGGGAACGCCCGGACAAGAAGCTGTACGTCTGGTTCGACGCCGTCATCGGGTACCTCTCCGCGTCCATCGAATGGGCACGGCGTTACGGCGACCACGGGCGCCCCGATACGGACGCCTGGCAGAAGTGGTGGTCGCCCGACAGCGCGGGCGCTCGTGCTTACTACTTCATGGGCAAGGACAACATCACCTTCCATTCGCAGATCTGGCCGGCGGAACTGTTGGCCTACGACGGCCGGGGCGAGCGTGGCGGCGCGCCGGGACGGCTGGGTGCGCTCAACCTGCCGACCGAGGTCGTCTCCAGCGAGTTCCTCACCATGAGCGGCTCGAAGTTCTCGACGTCCCGTAAGACGGTGATCTACGTCGGCGACTTCTTGCGCGAGTACGGCCCGGATTCGTTGCGGTACTTCATCGCGGTGGCCGGTCCGGAGACCCAGGATGCCGACTTCACCTGGGAGGAGTTCGTGCGGCGCAACAACTTCGAACTCGCCAACGAGTGGGGCAACCTGGTCAATCGCTCGATCTCCATGGCGCACCGCAACTTTGGCCAGATCCCCAGTCCGGCAACGCTCACCGAAATCGATGCCGAGTTGCTGCGAGCATCAGCGCAGGCGTTCGACACCGTTGGAGATCTCTTGGCGCGCAGCCGGTTCAAGGCTGCTTGCAGTGAGGCCATGCGGATCGTCGGGCTGGCTAACAAGTACATCTCGGAGTCCGAACCGTGGAAGCTCGGTGACGATCCGGAGCGGCAGGGCACCGTGCTGCACACCGCGCTGCAGGTTGTCGACGACGCGAAAACCCTGCTGACGCCGTTCATCCCGCATTCCGCGCAAAAGGTGTTCAGGGCGCTGGGCGGTAAGGGGGTATGGGCGGCCGAGCCGGAGATTCGTGAGGTCACAGACTTCGCGGACGATGTGGAGGGCGTCGGCGTGCCCAACGTGGTGAACTACCCGGTGCTCACCGGCGATTACGCGGCCGAGCAGGCGACCTGGGCCCGCCGCGACATCGAAACCCGCAGGCCGCTGGCCAAGCCGACACCGCTGTTCACCAAGCTGGACCCGAAACTCGGAGAAACCGGCCCGCCGTGGGCACCGGTCGGGTGAGCCTCGGGTGAGCAGGGTCGCGACGAGAGCGGTCGGCCCGCGCGAACGTGGCCCAGTCAAATGACCGGGGACGTCCACCCCGCGGTCGCGGACCGCACGCTCGTACCCGCCCCGGAGCCGCTGGCCGTGCCCGTCATCGACGCGCACACCCACCTGGATGCCTGCGGCTGCGCCGACGCCGACGACGTGGCGGCCACCATGGCCCGTGCGGCCGCGGTCGGCGTACAGGGCGCGATCACGGTGGCCGACGATCTGGCGTCGGCCCGGTGGGTGGTGCAGGCAGCCGGCTGGCATCCATCGGTGTACGCCGCCGTGGGACTGCACCCGACCAGGGCAGACCGACTCGACGAGGCTGCCCGCGCCGAGCTGGAGCTGCTGGCCGCCGATCCCAGGGTGGTCGCCGTCGGCGAAACCGGGCTCGATTACTACTGGGACTATGCCGGGCCTGCCGAGCAGGCCGATGCGTTCGCCTGGCACATCGATCTGGCCAAGCGGCTGGGTAAGCCGTTGATGATCCACGATCGCGACGCACACGACGACGTGCTGGCCATCCTGCGCAGCCAGGGCCCGCCGGACACGGTGATCTTCCACTGCTTTTCAGGGGACGCCGCCATGGCCGCCGCCTGCGCGGACGCCGGGTACGTGGTCTCGTTCGCCGGGCCGGTGAGCTTTCGCAACGCGCGCTCGCTGGTCGAGGCCGCGACGGTGGTGCCGAACGAGCTGCTGATGGTGGAGACCGATGCGCCGTTCCTCACCCCCCACCCTCATCGGGGTAAGCGGAACGAGCCGTTCGCCCTGCCCTACACGGTGCGAGCGCTGGCGCAGATACGGTCGGTTGCGGTGGACGAGCTGTGTCATACCGTGATGCTCACCACACGGACCGTGTACGGCCTTCCCGATTTGTGAGGAAATGCCCGCTATCTGACGTCCCGATCGTCGAAGCGTGACCGTTATGTGCAGGTTTCGTTGGTTGCCGTTCCGTTCCCCCGCCGTTACCCTCCTGTGATAACAGCCGGGATGGGGAAGTCCCGGGTGCGTCAGGGGCAGGACTTGTCGGCATCGTCGCTGGCACGGATGGTTTCGTGCTGGCCGATTGGGACGGGTCCTGCTTTTTGTATGCCCGAGGGCATACAAACGCGCCCAACCTCCTGCCCGGTCGCGACGACGTTCGGACGTGACGTGACCTCTACCAACGATCAAGTGGGCGCCCGCGCCCATGCCAGCAGTGACGGCGCGAACGACGATCTGAATCCGGACGACGTGCTCGACCGTTTCCGGGCAAACGTTGGGAACGAACTGCTGACGCACGACAATCGCGAAGCGATAGTCGACGTCGACGACGCACCGATCCCGCACCGAGGAGATCCGGACGTCGTGGTGCAGGACCCGGGACCGCCCGGCGTGGCCGGCTCCCCGCGATGGCGCAAACCGGTGCTCATCGGGGCCGCTGCGCTGGTCTGCGCGCTGGCCGTCGGCGGGGGAACCCTCGCTGCGATGCACAAGACGGTGACCATCACCGTCGACGGCACGGTGCAGGAGGTCAGCACACTCGCCGGGTCCGTGGCCGGCGCGCTGGACGCCGCCGGGCTGACCGTCTCCGAGCACGACTCGCTGGCGCCCTCGGCGGACGCCGCGATCTCCAACGGATCCCAGATCGCGCTCGAGCGGGGCCGGTTGCTGACCCTGACCATCGACGGCCTGACCAGGCAGATCTGGACTACGGCGACCACGGTGGAGCAGGCCCTTGCCGAACTGGGCCAGAACCCGTCCGCCTTCAAGCTGTCGGCCGACCGTTCCCGGGCGATCCCGATGGGCGGCCTCACGATGACGGCCCAGACCCTACACACCGTCACGGTGACCAATCGGGGCGCCGCGGCTGCCTCCGTCAGCTCGGCGGCCACCACGGTCGGCGCCCTGCTGAGCGAGCAGGGCATTGCGTTGGGCGCGGCAGACCGGGTGTCGCCGGCCCTGGACGCGCCGCTGGCAGACGGCGTGGCGATCACGGTCGTCACCTTGCCGACCGTCACAGTGGCGGTGGGGACGGACCCCGCGGTCAGTCAGGTCGCCGAGGGTGCCACGGTCGGTGACGCGTTGGCTGCCGCGGGTGTTGTCGTCGGCGCAGACGACACCGTCACGCCAGCGGTCGCGACGCCCGTGGGCGATGGTCTCCAGATCGTCGTCACCCGGATCAGCTACCAGACGACGACCCAGACACAAGAGCTCGCGCAGCCCGCGGACGAGCGGCAGAACGACAGCTCGCTGGCGGCAGGGACAACCTCGGTGGTGCAGCAGGGCCAACCGGGATCGGTCGAGATCACCCTGCGGACGACGATCACCAACGGACAGGCCGGTGCGCCGGAAGAGGTTTCCCGCCGCACGCTGACCGATGCGCTGCCGACGGTCACCAAGGTGGGCACCAAACGGCCCCAGCCGCAGGCGCAGGCCCCCGCGGTCTCCGCCGCTTCGGCGGCGCCCCAGCCCGCCGCTGATCCGACCCCACAACCGGCCGCCGCGGCCGCACCGGCGCCCGCCAGCGCACCCGCGCCCGCCAGTGCACCCGCGCCCGCCAGCGGTTCCAGCGGCTGGACCGTGAACTGGGACGCGATTGCCCGGTGCGAGTCGACCAACAACTGGTCCATCAATACCGGTAACGGGTATTACGGCGGCCTGCAATTCGACATCGGCACCTGGCTGAGCAACGGTGGCGGTCAGTTTGCCCCTCGTGCGGACCTGGCCACCAAGGACCAACAGATTCAGGTCGCCGAACGCGTCTACGCCGCGCGCGGGCTGTCCCCGTGGGCGTGCGGCTATGCGGCCGGGTGAGTGCAAGCGGGGTCATTCACCGATCGCGACCCAGGCCGGTCGCTGGGCGGCGCCGGCCTCAGGCCGGTCTTTCTGGGTCGCAGCGCCGCTGCCTGAGGTCTCGACCTGACCGGCCGGCGCCCGGTCATCACAGGGCGCCCGGTCTGCACAGGGCGCCCGGGTTCGCCGGCCTCGGCTGTCCGGGCATGGTGACTCTGTGCGAGCACACCCATCCGGGCTGGCGGTCTCGCGCCCTGCCGAGGAGTGGCGTGTTCCACCCTCGAGCGGCCAGCAACGTGACCGCGACCACATCGCAGGGGCTTCATATGGCCGAAATATGGCCGAAAATGTGGCGTCCGCCACAATCGACCGCCTTTCGCGGTGTAGTGTGCGCCACAATTCCCCAGAGAGGGGTATCACAAACGTTGCCGGTCCGTTATTGTTCCGTAATAGCAGCTGGGATGGGAAATCATCAAGCGCGTCGGATCAGGTGGTGGCCGAGAATCCCGAGCAAGTCGGGAACGAGCCGCCAGGCTCGACAGGAGCCGAAACAGAATCTACCTGCCGTGTATTCAGGGAATTGCCTGATACCACCGCCGTACCTTGCCCCTGCCTGGACACTACAAAAACAATCGGATGAGACTTGGCCTCCAACGCTGATACACACAATACCGACCTTCTCGACGACAGTATTTCGCACGACAACGATGACGTTGTCACACCTGCCGCCAAGACCGGCCGGAGCCTGCGCAAGCCGGTTCTGCTCGGCGTTGCGGCCTTGGTCGTGGCACTGGCGTTGGGTGGCGGCACCTACGCCGCCACCGGCAAGACAGTCACCGTCGCCGTGGACGGACAGCAGCAGGAAGTGAGCACCCACGCCGGTTCGGTCGAGGGAGCAATCGAATCTGCCGGACTGTCTGTCTCCGAGCACGACGTGCTTGCCCCGTCCGGGGACACCGCGATCTCCGACGGCTCGCAGATCGCGCTGCAGCGCGGCCGGTTGCTGACCCTGACCATCGATGGACAGCAGCGGCAGGTTTGGACCACCGCGACCACCGTGGAGGAGGCGCTGGCAGAGCTGGGCCAGAACCCGGGCACGTTCGCGCTGTCCGCCGACCGGTCACGTGACATCCCGCTGGACGGGCTCGCCGTCACGGCCGAGACCATCTTCGCCACAACGCTTTCCGATGGTGGAGCCGCCCCCGCCAACCTGCAGTCGGCCGCCAACACGGTCGGCGACCTGCTCGCCGACCAGGGCATCACGCTGGGCGCGCTGGACACGGTCAGCCCATCCGCCGACACCCCGCTGAGCAACGGCGTCGCGGTCTCCGTCACCAGGGTGACCCAGACCACGGTCACCGAGCAGGCCGCCGTTCCGCAGCCCGCCGACCAGCAGGTCAACGATGATTCGATGACCGAGGGCACCTCCAACGTGACCCAGGAGGGCTCTGCCGGCACCGATCAGGTCACCTACCAGGTGACCACCACCAACGGTGCCGAGACCGCGAAGACCGAGGTCTCCCGCACGGCGATCACCCCGGCCCAGCCCACGATCATCGCGGTTGGCACTCAGCCGACCCATAGCTCCTCCAGCAGCAGCTCCACCGGCTCCAGTTCCGGGTCCGGGTCGAGCGGGTCCGGCTCCACCGGGTCCAGCTCCAGTAGCTCGAGTATCGGGTCGTCGAGCTCGGCCGCACCGGCCTCCTCCGGCTCCAGTGGCATCAACTGGAACGGCATCGCCCAGTGCGAGTCGACCAACAACTGGTCGATCAACACCGGGAACGGCTTCTACGGTGGCCTGCAGTTCGACCTCGGCACCTGGGCAAGCGGTGGCGGTCTCGCGTACGCCTCGCGTCCGGACCTGGCCACCCAGGCTCAGCAGATCGCGGTTGCCGAGAACGTGGCCGGCTCCCGTGGCACCGAGCCGTGGGCCTGCGGGTACGCCGGCTGATGCTTGTGCAATGAACTTGTCGGTGCCCGCCCCCTGGTGAGCGCTGAGCACGTCAAGAGCCTCGATCCGCAACCGCGGATCGAGGCTCTTGACGTCTGCCTGGACATCCGCCGGGACGCCTGCAGAGCCATGGGGGGCGAACCGTGCCGAACGCCCGGGCGGCCCGTCTCGCCATGTCGAGTGGCGCAGGTGGCGATGGGCTCGCGGGCCGATGACGACGCGCGACGCGCCGCACGATGCCTGTTCGGCGCACCTGTCACCTCGTCGCGGCCCCCGGAGTCGTGCGTTGCACGTCGAGATCACCCACGGTTGCCGCGTGCCGCGAGGTGACCCGATTAACAGTGACGTTCCGGCTAGACAACGTTGTCGTCATATTGTGAGCCAGTCAACGTTGCTATCAGATGGCTGAACAGTTACTCTTTCGTGATAGAAGCCGGGATGGGAAATCACCGTCCGGGGTTTACCGGGCAGGCCCGAATGGATTCCCGCACATGTTTCATGCGGGTCCCCGCCTGCCTGAGTGTCATGGCCGCAAAGCCGCACACGAATTCGGTGAATCCCTTTCCCCTGCCCGGAAACACCGACCCATCGGATGTGACGTGAACGGACGCGACGACAATCCCGACCGGCATAATGGCCCCGCGCTGACGGCCACCCAGAATGACCAGAATGATGAGAATGCCGTGAGTGACCGAAACGATATGGATGTCCGGCCCGGCAGCGCTGTTGCCGATGGCACTGTCACAGACAGTGTCGTCACAGAGAGTGTCGTCACACACAGTCCGGTTACAGACAGTGCCGCCACCGGTAATGCCCACCTCACCCCAACGGGTGAGGCTCCGGCCACCACCCGCCGTCCCGGGTTGCGCCGCAAGGTCGTTCTGCTCGGTGCGGCGGCGACGATCGGCCTGCTCGCGGTCGGCGGCGCAACGGCGGCCTCCTCGCTGGCCAAGACGGTGACCATCACCGTCGACGGTCAGCAGCGTCAGGTCACCACACTGGCCGGCTCGGTGGACGGCGCGTTGTCCTCCGCCGGCCTGGAGGCGGGTGCGCACGACGTCCTGGCGCCGGCCGCAGGGACCGACATCTCCGACGGCGCCCAGATCGCGCTTGAGCACGGCCGGTTGCTGACGCTGACCATCAACGGCGAGGAACGGCAGGTCTGGACCACCGCCACGACCGTCGACGAGGCGCTGACCCAGCTGGGCCAGGATCCGGGCGCGTTCCAGCTCTCGGCCGACCGATCGCGTGAGATCCCACTGGACGGGTTGGCCCTGACGGCCGACGCCATCCGGACGGTATCGGTTTCGGACGCGGGCGCACCGGCGGTGCCGACCAAGACCGGCGCACGGACCGTTGCCGATGTGCTGGCCGATCTCAATGCTCCGCTCGGACCGACCGATACCGTGACCCCGGATGCGACGACCCCGGTCACCGACGGTCTGCAGATCGCCGTGACCCGGGTGGCCGTGTCGACGATCCCCGAGACGGTCGACATTGCGCCTGCCGATCAACAGGTCGACGACCCGAACATGGACAAGGGCAGCACCGCGGTCGCCCAGCAGGGCGTGCCCGGCAAAGCGCAGGTCGTCACCCAGGTGACCACCGTCAACGGCGCCGAGACCGAGCGCAAGGAACTCTCCCGCACCACCGTCGCCGACGCCACCCCGACGGTCACCCATGTCGGCAGCAAGTCCACGCTGGCCTGGCAGGGCAGCCGGGTGTTCTTCCACGACACCGAGTTCGGGGTGAACTGGGATGGCATGGCCTACTGCGAGTCGACCAACAACCCCCAGGCCGTGAACAACCCCGCCGGTTACCTGTCCACCTACGGGCTCTTCCAGTTCGACCTGCCCACCTGGGCATCTGTGGGCGGCTCCGGGAACCCGCTGGACGCCTCGCCCGAGGAGCAGCTGATGAGGGCCAAGCTGCTGTACCAGAGTCGTGGCCTCGAGCCGTGGCTGTGCGGCTACGCGGCATCCGGGCCGCCGGCCGGCTGATCCCGGTCAACTCGGCTCGACAACCGAACAAAGCGGCACGAACGGACCCCGACCACGCGTCGGGGTCCGTTTGGCCGGTTGGCGGCCACTTCCAGGGCCAGTGGTTGATCGACCGGGAACCGCTCGTGTGAGGATGTCCGTGTGACCGATCGCGTGCGCCTGCTCGGCCCTGCCGAAATCCGCAGACTGGCCGAAGAGTTGGATCTGCACCCGACGAAGACGCTCGGCCAGAACTTCGTGCACGACGGCAACACCGTCCGCCGCATCGTGGCCGCCGCCGATCTTCGGTCCACCGACCACGTCCTGGAGGTCGGTCCCGGGTTGGGCTCGCTCACCCTGGGCCTGCTCGAGTCCGTCGCCGAGGTCACTGCATTGGAGATCGATCCACGGTTGGCCGATTTGCTGCCGCGAACCGTGGCCGAGCACGCGCCACGCCGGGCCAAGGCATTGCGGGTGATCACGGCGGACGCTTCGGACATCACCGCGGACCGGTTGTCCGTGCTGGATGACGTGCCCGCACCGCCGGACCCCACGGCCCTGGTGGCGAATCTGCCGTACAACGTCGCTGTGCCGGTGCTGTTGCACCTACTGGCCGAGGTGCCCACCCTCCGACGGGTGCTGGTGATGGTCCAGGCCGAGGTCGCCGACCGACTGGTGGCACCGCCCGGATCCCGCACCTACGGGGTGCCGAGCGCGAAAGTGGCCTGGTACGGCACCGCCCGGCGGGCCGGATCGGTGAGCAGATCCGTGTTCTGGCCCGTCCCCAGGGTCGATTCGGCGTTGGTCGCCCTCGACCTGCATCCACACCCCCGCAGCGACGACCGGGCGGCCGTCTTCGCCGTCATCGACGCCGCTTTCGCGCAGCGCCGCAAGACACTGCGATCCGCGCTGGCCGACTGGGCGGGCTCGGCGGCCTTCGCCGAGGCCGTGCTGACCAGGGCCGGCATCGATCCGACAGCACGCGGCGAGGTACTGGCCGTGGACGACTTCGCCCGCATCGCGCGCGCCCTGGACGAGCTGGACGCGGTCGAACACGAATGACCTCGGGGTCAGCGACGTTCGCGGGCAAGATCCGGGTGCGGGCCCCGGCGAAGATCAACCTGCACCTGTCGGTCGGGGCGGTGCGGCGCGACGGGTACCACGAACTCGTCACCGTCTTCCATGCCGTCGATCTGTGCGATGAACTCACGATCGCGCACGCGGAGCGTCACTCCGTCCGCTCCCACCCGGCCGACGGTGTCCCGGCCGGCGTCAAGAACCTTGCCGGGGCTGCCGCCCGCATGCTGGCCCGCCGGAGCGGCGCCGGGGGGCCGGTGGCGATCGAGATCAGCAAGCACATCCCGGTGGCCGGCGGGATGGCCGGTGGCAGCGCCGACGCGGCCGCCGCGCTGGTCGGATGCGCGGCGTTGTGGGGTCTGGACATCGCTCGCGGCGATCTGGCGATGATCGCCGCGGACCTCGGTTCGGATGTTCCGTTCGCGCTGACCGGCGGCACCGCCGTGGGGACCGGTCGGGGCGAGCTGCTCTCACCCGTGCTGGCGCGCACCCCGTTGCACTGGGTGCTGGCGCTGGCCGCCGATGGCTTGGCCACGCCGGTGGTCTTCGCCGAACTCGACCGGCTCCGTGCCGCCGGCGACCCGCCGCGGGTGGGGTCGGTGCGGGACATCCTGGCCGCGCTGGCCAGCGGTGAGGCGGCCGCCGTCGCTGCCGCACTGGGCAATGACCTGCAGGCAGCCGCGATCTCGTTGCAGCCGGGGTTGCGTCGGACGTTACGAGCAGGGATCGCGGCGGGAGCGCTCGCCGGTGTTGTCTCCGGGTCGGGTCCCACGGTCGCGCTGTTGTGCTTCGACGCCGAATCCGCCGGCGGCGTCGCGGCCGAGTTGGCCGGTTCCGGCACCTGCCGGGCGGTGCGGGTTGCCACCGGGCCCGCCGCTGGCGCCCGGGTCGTCGGGCCGCACTGATGGCCAATCTGGTCAACATCGAGACGGTCACCGTCGTCCATGGGATGCGCAGTGTGCTGGACGGGGTGTCCGTCGGTGTGCAAACCGGCGATCGGATCGGCGTTCTCGGGCTGAACGGGTCCGGCAAGACGACCCTGCTCAAGCTCCTGGCCGGAATCGAACACCCGGATTCGGGCAGGGTGGCAACGCTGCGGAACACCGCGGTGGCGTTCGTCCCGCAGACATCGAACCTGCCGGACGATCGGACCATCCGTGAGGCGGTACTGCACTCCTTCGGCGAGGCCGAGCACGTGTGGGCCTCCGACGCGGCGGTGCGCGAGGTGCTCGCCGGGCTCGGCCTCCCCGGCATCGGGCTGGACAGCGCACTGCGGACGCTGTCCGGCGGGGAACGTCGGCGGGTGGCGCTGGCCGCGGCCCTGGTGACGGACGCCGACCTGCTCGCCCTCGACGAGCCCACCAACCACCTGGACATCGAGGCGGTGGCCTGGCTGGCAGGGCACCTGCAGACCCGGCGCGGGGCGTCGGTGGTGGTCACCCACGACCGCTGGTTCCTGGACGCCATCGCCACCACGACCTGGGAGGTAGCGGACGGCGCGGTGCTGGTTCGCGAAGGTGGTTATTCGGATTGGGTTTTCGCCAGGGCCGAGCGGCTGCGACTGGACCGGGCCGCCGAGGACCGCCGAAAGAATCTGGCGCGCAAGGAGTTGGCTTGGTTGCGGCGCGGACCGCCGGCTCGCACCGCCAAACCGCGCTACCGGATCGAGGCCGCCGAGGCGATCATCGCGGGGGAGCCGGACCCGCGAAACACCGTGGAGCTGCACGCCTTCGCCCGCCGGAGACTGGGCTCGATCGTGCTGGAGCTGGAAGACGTCTGGGCCTCCGTCCCGGCACCGGTGCCGTCTCCGGTGCCGTCTCCGCTCGGGTCCCCGGCCGGCCGGGAGCGGGTGCTGCTGGCCGACGTCACGTGGCGGGTCGGCCCCGGTGATCGCATCGGTGTGGTGGGGGTCAATGGGTCCGGGAAGTCCACCCTGCTGCGCATCCTGGTCGGCGAACTTCCGCTCACCCGTGGACGGCTCCGCACCGGAACCACGGTGCACATCGGCTACCTGTCCCAGGAGGTCGCGGAGCTCCCCGGTCAGTCCCGGTTGATCGACGCGATCACCGAGATCGCGTCTGTGGTGCAGCTGGGCGACAAGGATGTCTCGGCCTCGGCACTGGCCGAGCGATTCGGCTTCACGCCTGCACAACAGTGGACGCGGGTGGCCGAACTCTCCGGGGGCGAGCGGCGGCGCCTGCAACTCCTGCGGATCCTGATGGCCGAGCCCAACGTGCTGATCCTGGACGAACCGACCAATGACCTGGACACCGACACCCTCTCCGCGCTGGAGGATCTGCTCGACTCCTGGCCGGGCACACTGCTTGTCGTCAGCCATGACCGATACCTGATCGAGCGGGTGACCGACGACGTGGTCGCGTTGATGGGCGACGGCGCGATCACCCACCTGCCGGGCGGAGTGGAGGAGTACCTGCGGCGGCGCCGGGAGCTGGTGGCCGCCGAGCTGGCCGAGCAACCGCGGTCGACGACGAGTCCGACAAATGGCGTCGGAGCGTCGAACGGTCCCGCCGGGTCTGCCGGGACGCGGGACGCCGCCGCTGCGCGCGGGCTGCGCAAGGATCTGCAACGGCTGGAGCGCCGGCTGGAATCGTTGCAGCGCAAGGAATCCGACCTGCATCAGAAGCTGGCCGGCGCCGGCGCCGACTATCTCGCCGCGGCCGAGTTGAACGCTGCGCTGTTGCGGCTGCACGGTGAGGTCGCAGCGGCCGAGACCGAGTGGCTGGCCGCGGCCGAGGCGTTGGAGAACGGCTGACGGGCCGCCGGCACTCCTGTGAGTCACTGCCCAGGTGTGCTGGGCCCGTTCGTCAGCGGGTCAGGAAGGGCATCACCACAGCGGCGAAGGGGTCCGTGTCGCTCGCATGCCCGCGTCGTGAACCTTCCAGGTCGGCGCGGGTGGCGCCGGGGATCGCGGTGGCCAGCAGATCCAGCAGGGCGCGTCGGACGGCGTCGTCGGACCCGCCATCGATGATCAACGTCGGCGCGGTGATCTGGGTCAGGGCCTCCCACCAGCGTGGATCGGCCTGAGCCAGCTGGGTCGGCACCGCCCTGGCGCTGTCGAAGCCCGTGCACGTTCTGCCGGATCTTCCCGCGCCGCAGCGTGGTGACCGCGCCGTTGATGGCCATGCCCGGCGACAGCCGGCTGCCACCGGCCGACCGGACCGCGGCGGAACGGCGGGCTGCTCCAGCACCAGTCGCCGGACCAGTTGGGGGGTCCTTGGCGGCGACACTCGCCGCCAGATACGCACCGAATCCGCACCCCACCACATCGACCGGTTCGTTGGACAGGTGCTCGATCACCCGTCGGAGATGGTCGACGAAGCCCGCAAGCTCGGGCCCGCGCACCGGATCGCTGTGCCCGGAGCCCGGCAGATCGATCGCGACCAGCTGACGGTCCGCGTCGCACACCTTGTGCGTCAGATCGTCTCCCGTAGCCGTTGCCCCGCCCGGCCGACCCACCGGCGCCCGGGCGTTCAGTATGCAGAGGAGCCCACCGGGGCCCTGGCGCCGTGGAAGGTGGTCGCCCGCGCGCCGGCAGCGCAGGCAACCCGGACAGCCTCCGCGGGAGCCGTTCCGTTGGCCCAGGCAACGGCAAGCGCGCCGGTGAAGGCGTCCCCGGCACCGGTGGTGTCCACCGCGACGACCCGCGGGGCCGACACCTCGCAGGCGGCGCCGGCCGGCCCCGCGTACCGCGCCCCCGCCGCCCCGAGCGTGGTGACGACATGCGGGATGCCAGCGATCGCGGTCGCGCCCAACGCACCGGCCTCTCCCTCGTTGAGCACGAGAAGGGTGACCAGGCCGAGCAACTCGGGCATCAGCGGAGTGACGGGCGAAGGGTTCAGCAGCACCGGGACGCGGGCGGCCGCCGCGACCTTCGCGCCGGCCAGCACGGTCTCGAGCGGGAGTTCGAGTTGGGTCAGGAGCATCCCCGCGCCGGCGATGAGGTCCGCGTCGGGCTCGGTCAGCATCACGTGGGCGTTGGCCCCTGGCACCACCACGATGGTGTTCTCCGCGGCGTCGTCCACCGTGATGACGGCGACACCGCTCGGCCCTGGCACCCGCCGGAGCCGGTCGGTCGACACCGCCGCCGCCCGCAGCCCCTGCGCCAAACGTTCGCCGTGGTCATCGCTGCCGACGGCGCCGATGAAGGCCACCTGCCCGCCGGCCCGCGCAGCCGCGATGGCCTGATTCGCGCCCTTGCCGCCCGGCATCGTGACGAAGTCCGTGCCGGCTGTGGTTTCGCCGGGCACGGGTAGGTGCCCGGTGCGTACCACCAGGTCCATGTTGACGCTGCCGAGCACCACCAGCCGGGGACCCCGATGCGCCACTGTTCGCTCCCGTCACCTGCCGCGGCTGTCGAGATTGTCGAGATTGTCGCGGTGTCGCGGCGACGATATCCGACCCGGCAACTGCTCTTCGCCCTCGCCGACCCGGTGCGTGCCTTACCGTGTCGGCTATGAGCGCGTTCACCGATGCACTGCGCAGCGCCGCCGCAACCGATGCCGGGATGGTCACGGGCGAGCCGCACCAGCCGATCCGGACCACTTGGGCGCAGGTGCACGCCGCCGCGACCGCCGGCGCCCGCCGCTTTGCCGAGAGCGGGATCGGACCGGGTGATGCGGTGGCGGTGCTGGCTGCGTGGCCCGCGGAGGTCGCCCCGGTCGCCCAGGCAGCCTGGCTGGCCGGCGGGTCGGTGACGATGCTGCACCAGCCGACGGCGCGCACCAATCTGGCCAGCTACGCCGAGGAGACCGCTGGCGTGCTGACCCTCATCGCCGCGCGTGCCATGGTGCTGGGCGACCCGTTCACCGAGTTCGCGGACATGCTGGAAGGGTCCGGAATCCACGTCTTCACCGTCGCCGAACTGCTCGCCGAAGCGCCCGATGCAGCCCCTGGCCTCGAGATCGGCAGGGAGATCAGCGAGGACCTGCCGGCATTGCTGCAGCTGACCTCCGGTTCGACGGCCAGGCCGAAGGCCGTGCAGATCACCCACCGGAATCTGTGGGCCAACGTGCAGGCGATGTGCGCCAGCGCAGGAATCCACCCCGGCGAGGTGATGGTTTCCTGGCTTCCACTGTTCCACGATATGGGCATGGTCGGCTTCCTCACCCTGCCCATGTGTCAGGGGGTCGAATTGGTCACCGTCACCCCCAGGGATTTCCTGTCCTCGCCGGTGCTGTGGCCGACGTTGATCAGCAAGTACTCCGGAACCATCACTGCCGCACCGAATTTCGCGTATGCGCTGACCGCGCGGGTGCTCGCCAGGGCCGACGGTCTGGATCTGTCCAGCCTGCGGTTCGCCCTCGACGGCGCCGAACCGATCGACGTCGGCGCGGTGCGCGCCTTCTTGGCGGCCGGAGCCCGGTTCGGTCTGTCGGAGAACGCGGTCGTGCCGGCCTACGGCATGGCCGAGGCAACGCTGGCCATTTCTTTCCACCCCTGGGGAACGCCGCTGAAGATCGACACCGTCGATGCCGCGGCACTGGAGCAGGCGAAGCGGGCCGTACCGGTGGAGGGGCCGGACTCTGCGGATCCCACCGGCCGCCCGGCGGACGGCGCCGAGGGAACCAGGGCCTTCCCGGTGCTCGGGCCGCCGTTGCAGGGGATCGAAGTCATGGTGCTCGGACCGGGCGGCGAGAGGTGCGCCGACCGCGAGGTCGGCGTCCTGCAGCTGCGGGGCGACTCGGTCACCGACCTGTGCCTCACCGTCGAGGGACCGAGGCCCACCCGCGGGCCCGACGGGTGGCTGGACACCGGGGATCTCGGCTATCTGGTCGACGGTGAAGTCGTGGTCTGCGGGCGGGTCAAGGACGTGATCATCATGGGCGGCCGAAACATCTACCCGACCGACATCGAGCGGATCGCCGAGACGGTCGACGGCGTGCGGGCGGGAAACGCGGCGGCGGTGCGCTGGAGGACCTCCGGTGGCCGTGAGTCATTCGCCCTGGCGGTGGAATCGCGGCAGGCGGGCGATGACGCCGAGGCCGCCAGGATCGTCGCCGAGGTGCGGGCGGCGGTCACTTCGGCGATCGGGGTACGGCCGGCGGCGGTCACCGTGCTGCCCGTGGGCAGCCTGCCGAAAACTCCGTCCGGCAAGCTCAAACGATCGGCCGCCGGGTCCCTGATCAACGTGACAGGGAGCGTCGGCGCCGTCAGTGCAAGGAGTTCTGGGTGACCAGTAGACCCGACTGAATGAGCATCGTGGCCGCGTCCGCGGCGTGCTCGAGATCGACCGCAAGGTCCTTGCGCTCGGTGGCAGAGAAGTCACGCAAGACGTAGTCCGCCGGATCTATCCGGCCCGGCGGCCGCCCGATGCCGAAACGCACCCGCAGGTAATCCCTGGTGCCCAACGCCGCCGACATCGATCGAAGGCCGTTGTGCCCTCCTTCGCCGCCGCCGAACTTGACCCTGATCGTCCCGTACGGTAGGTCGAGATCGTCGTGCAGTGCTATCACCTGAGCGGGTTCGACCGCGAAGAAACGGCGCAGCGCTGCCACCGGGCCACCCGAAAGGTTCATGTAGGAGCGCGGTTTCGCCAGCACGACACGAAGGCCTGCGAGCCGGCCGTCGACGACGTCGGCCCCGGACTTGTGACGCTTGAAGCCGGCGCCCATGCGCGTCGCCAGCACATCGGCGATCATTGCGCCGACGTTGTGACGGTTGTCGGCGTAGGTCTTGCCGGGGTTGCCGAGGCCGACGACAACGAAGCGATCGTCGGCCACGGCGTGTCCCGTCTGTTGCCTTCTGGCGCTCTACGCCTGGGCGACCCATGGCCACCCCGGCCGGGTCAGTCTTCCGGTGTCTGCGGCTGGTCCCGCTCAACGCCCGCGTCCGCCTCGGCCTGCTCGGTCTCGGCCTCGACCTGCTCGGCTGTCGGCGCGTTCTGCACGGAGACGACCAGCGCTTCGGTGTCGGTCACCAGGGTCGCGCCGGCGGGCAGTCGCACGTCGCCGGCGAGGATCTGCGTTCCCGGTTCTGCGCCGTCGATGTCGACGGTCAGGCTCTCCGGGATGCTCATGGCCTCGACCTCGATGGACAGCGAGTTCGCCTCGGTGAGCACCAGGGTGCCGGAGGCGGCCTCGCCGGTGACGACGATCTGGATGTCGACGGTCACCTTCTCGCCCCGCCGGATCACCAGCAGATCAACGTGCTCGACGTAGTCGCGCAGCGGGTGCCGGACCACCGACTTGGGCAGTGCCAGCTGGTCACCGTCGGGGAACTCGAGGGTCAGCACCGTGTTGGCACCCCCCTTGAGGGCGTGGGCGAACTCGCGGGCCGGCAGCGACAGGTGACGCGGGTCGAGGCCGTGGCCGTACAGCACGGCGGGGATCTTGCCGGCGCGGCGGGTGCGGCGTGCGCCGCCCTTGCCGAATTCGGTGCGGGTTTCGGCGATCAGACGTACCTCGGCCACTGCAAACTCCTGACAACGTGAAGAAATGGATGTTCTCGGGTCCAATATCTGGGCGGTGGATCTGCATCACCCCGGCTCACGACACGGGGGCAAGACCCACCGCGCCGATCACGGCTGACCCGCTGGCTGCACGCCAACACGTCGCCCTCGCCGAGGCAACTGGGTCGATGGTACGGGGCCGCCGCCGGGCGGCAAAACCCCACGGTGGGGCGGGGGCCGCGTGCCGACCCCATGTCGGCACGCGGCGGCCAGACGGCCAGAGCGCCTGCCCTCCGTTGACATCCGAATGTGGCGGTGACGAAATCGGCGTCACTTGGTTGTCGTTCCAGCCCGGATCGGCGAAGCGCTTGTCGCGTCCGGTTCGACCGGTCCGGCGAGGGCGGCGCCGACAGAGCGGGCGGCTGCCGCCGTCGACGCGCGGAATGCCCGCTGGTAATAGGCGGTGGTCTGCTCGAAGACCTTCGCCGGTTGCATCGCCCAGAACGTGCTCAATCGCGTGAGGGAGGGGACCAACGACAGCTGATCCATGTTGCCGAGCAGTCCCCGATCAAGTTTGTCGGTCGCATGGAAAACGCTCTCGGCAACACGGTCACCGCACTCGACGATCCACGGCATCCCAGGACCAGGATTGTTCCAGGGATCTGTCCGTGGCGGTCATCGTCGACTCCTCGTCATTGGCCGGCGGGCGCCGGTGCGGTGGCTCTTCGGCCAAATCCGGGCGACATGGTCAGGTCCGCTGAGCGCGTCCCTTGGTTCGGCGGCGTTCGATGGTCAGCTCTCGGAAGGCCAGGTAGGACTCCTGGAGCGCCCTGCGTTGCTGCGGGGTGAGGTCAGGATCCGCGAAGATCGCCGCGATGACCGCTGTGGGCTCGTCGTCGTCGATCACCCGGCGGGACGGCCGCAACGCATCCGCCGACAGCTGCAGGGAATCCGCAATGGCGGTCAGCACCTGGTCCGAGGGGTCCCGCAGACCGCGCTCGATCTGCGAGAGGTAAGGATTGGAGATGCCCGACATCGCGGCGAGCTGTCGCATGGGCAGTTGGGCCAGTTCACGCTGACGACGAATCATCTCACCCAGGGTGCGTGCCTCTGGCCATCCGCCGCTCATGCCCTCAGCCTCGGTGTCGTGGTGCGTGGTCATCCCTGTGAAAGCGATGCAAACAGGACCAGGCGCAACCGCTCAGGGGAGCGGCGGCGCCTGGAGTCGGGTGTTACTTCAGCAGTTCCCGTGCGGCCCGCGAGTACGCGGAACCGACCTGGGAAGCGAATTCGGTGGCCTGAGCGGTGAAGTCCTTGACCCACTCCACGTCGCCGACGGACGCGAGTTCGTTGTGCAGGTCGAGGGTGGTGGCCCGCCCGGCGTCGTACGCGTCGAGCCATGCCAGAGCCGACTTCTTGGCCTGCGCGACAACGGCGTCGGTGTACTCCTGAACCTGATGGGTGACCTTCTCCACGGAGGGAGCGAAGGCTTCGGTCGCGGCGCGCGCGAACTCGTTCGCGGCATCGGTCGCAGCCTTCAAGGTGGCGTCGGTGGTGGTGGCGCCGTTCTCGGCCGCCTTGGTGGTGGCGGTGGCCATGGCAGTCCTCCGATCCTGTGCGGGGGCTCTGTACGGCGGGGTGGTCGGATCCCTCGGCTGTTAGCAGGTTAGCACCGGCCGCAGCTAATTAGCAAGCGGAGGAATCTGTCCCGCTACATGTCCATTCCGCCGTCGACGCCCCGGACCTGCCCGGTGATGCGCGAAGACGCGTCCGCGGCCGGGAAGTGCACGACCCTGGCAATCTCCTGCGGCCTGCCGAGTCGGCGCAGGGGGATTCCGTCCTTGATCTGTCCAGCACCTTCTCCGGGACCGCGGCGACCATCTCGGTGGAGATGTAACCGGGAGTGACTGTGTTCACCGTGAGCCCGATGCTGTCGTCGTCGAGCTTGCCGGCCCGGGCGAGCAGGAAGGCGGCCTCCCTGGCGAACGTCTTGGTGAGGGCGGTGCCGGGGCCGAATGCGCCGCGGAAGTCGGCGGCGAACTGCTCGGCCTTGGCCACGTTGCCGCTGTAGCCGGCCGCGATGGCGGCCCCCTGGGCGGCCAGGCTGTGGCCGATCGACGCGCCGATCCCGCGGGTGCCCCCGGTGACCAGGGCAACCCGGCCGGCCAGCTTGCTGCCGATGACACCGGTGGGCTCGTCGTCGGGAATCGCGTTCGGGTCGGTGTCGTGGGTCTGGACGGACCTCTGTCTCCGAGGTCTGTCTCCGCGGACTTGTCGGCGACCGTGCTTCGCGACCCTACCGCCGATGGCCGCGGACGGCCGGTCGCGCCCGCGTCGTGTGCACGCGCACCCACCCGGTCACTCGGACGGCCCTTGGCCCACCCCGTTCCCGTGTCCCGCCGGGTGTTCCGCCCCCGGTGTGCTCCAGTCGAGAACGACCAGGCCTGGGCGGGACCGGCCTTTGGCTGGTATACCCAGGACTCTGGACTCTCCAGCCCGCGAGCAAACCGGGAGACGCGAAAATGCAGCCATTTGTGGTGAACCGGCACGGCCGACTGGTGTTCCCCTCGAACTTCCAGCCCGACCTCGACTTCTCGGTCATCGACTCGGAAGAGCAGCTGGACAGTGTGATCCGGCGTGATTTCGAGACCAAGGCACCCAAGGGCACCGAGATCGTCAGCCGCATCGAGAGCGGACACTATGCCAGCCGGTACGAGCTGATGCGGGACGTGGCGCTGAACCTGTTCTGGGTGAACAGGTTTGCCATGACCATGTACGACAAGCAGCCCGTCCGGTGGCGGGATGTCCCGCGTACCCGCGAGGACATCTTCCTGCCGATCGTGGCTCCCTGGATCGATCGCGAGGCCAAGGTCGGTGCCGTCGACGATGCCTACCGCGCGTTGCCGGTGACCTGGAGCGAGGAGTCGGAGGACAGGGTCTGGTCGGGGTTGTTCGACGCCTTCGGTCATCGGACCTTCGACGCGACCACGCTGCCGTCCATCAAGCCCACCGTCACCGAGGCGCTGCGGGAGCCGGAGAGCCTGACTTTCACGCTGGCCAACTACGACCCGAACCACCGGTTCTTCAGCTACGACGAGATCGTCGACGTCACCGACGACGTTCCCGAACTGGAGGCGCTGCAACGCTGGTCGATGGTGCTGCACAACCAGTACCCGTGGGACCGCTCCGAGGTCCGGCTGACCCCCGTCGGGGAACTGGCCGACGACGACGTCGTCGTGCTGTTCCTGCCGCGCAGCCCCGAGGTGCTCCGTTTCGTCCGGAAGGTGAAGGCGGCGACGGCATCGGGCGCCGGCAGCGTGACGACCAGGGCGTCGACGCTGTCCACCAAGCAGACGGTGGAGGCACGAGAGCCGATCCGGCCCTACCCGGCGGTCGACGTCGGGCGGAGCTTCGCCGTCAAACCCAAGATCGAGGCCCTGGCGATCGTCAAGGGCGAGTACATCTGCACCAACGACGATCTCATCCGCAACGCTGCTTACAGCTGGTCGCCGATGAGCGCCGCCGAGATCAGCCAGAAGACCGGTATCGAGCAGCGTCGGTACACCGCCCGCGGCCTGGAGGAGATATCCCTGGACGCGGCCAAGGCGGCGCTGGCGCACGCCGGACGGGAACCGGAGGAGATCGGCGCGGTGCTGTTCTGCTCCTGCACCAGCGCCCGGATGATGCCATCGACGGCGACCTGGATCACCGGGCAACTCGGCATGATGCAAACCCATGCCTCGGTCGATCTGGTCGCGGCCTGCGCCGGGTTGCCGTACGGCCTGTCCGAGGCGGTCAGGCTGCTGCAAGAGGTGAATCGGCCGGTGCTGCTGGTCTGCGGGGAGAAGTTCTCCGACAAGATCGGCACCGTTCGGCCGTCCCGGATGATTTTCGGTGACGGCGCGTCCGGGATGGTGATCGCTCCTGCGCCGGAGGGCGAGAGCGGTGACATCGATCTGCTGCAGACGTATGCCGGCGGACCGGTCAGCCAGGTGAACTCGATCATCTGGCCGAACCCCGCCTTCGACAACAACATCACGGTCTTCGGACCGGAGGTCAAGACGCTTGCCGGCCGTTACCTGGCGCAGATGATCGAAGAGCTCGCCGCCCTGCCGGACGGCACCGGCAAGGCCGACACCGCCTGGAACACAGTGGAACTCGTGGTCCCGCATCAGGCGAACAAGACCATGGTGATCAACCTGGCGGCCAAGGCCGGGCTGGCCGCGGACAAGCTCTACTTCAATATCGAGACGATGGGCAACACGTCGTCGGCGAGTATCCCGATCGCGATCGCCGATGCGGTGGCCGAAAAGGTGATCGACCGCCCGATGTGGATCTTCGCGCCCGGGTTCGGGGCCGGTTCGGTCGGCGGGTACTCGGTCATGCGCATCGACCCGGCGGTGGTGGCGCAGACCGAGACGGGGGATGCGGTGCCGGAGTCGGAACACAGTGCCGAGCGGGTGCCGGACGCCGACGCCGTCCCGCGGGGCACCGACGACATCGCCCTGGCCTTCGGCGTCTGACCTGAGCAGCGGCTGCCGGGCTGACGTCCCGTAGGGTGCGCGCCATCCCGCGCACCTGCAGGACGCAACAACCCGGGAAGCGCTCGCGGTGGGCCGGGCTCAGCCATCACAGAACCGTGCTCCCCCGTGATGGTCCAGGTCATCAGCCGCTCGTTCGCCGATACCATGTTCCATGTCGCGGTCCCGGAAGGCCGTCGGGGTACTCGAGTTCGACGGTCATCCACTCGTCGACCTCGGGGCGGCCCGCGCGCTCGCCGCCCTTGGCGGAGACCACCCGCGGCTCGCCGCTGGTCCATCGGCCGAGTTGACGGCACGCATGCAGCGCGGAGCACCCGATGTCCATCAGGGCACCGCCCGCCAGCTCGTACGACCACCGCGGGTCGTCGTCGGGCGGGGCGGCCATCTGCATGTCGATCTCGACATGGCGCAGCCCGCCCAGTTGGCCGGATTCGACGATCTGCCGCAGCCGCCGGGTCATCGGATGGTGCAGGTAGTGAAAGCCCTCGACGATCCGGCGGTCCGAGGACGTGGCCACCTCACGGACGGCCAGGGCCTGGTCGGCGTTGGCGGTGAACGGTTTCTCGCTGAGCACGTGCTTGCCGGCCCGCAGCGCGGCGATGTTCCACCGTGCATGCTGCGAGTTCACCAGGGCGTTGTAGATCCCTTCGAGCTCCGGGTCGTCCAGCAGCGCCTGGTAGCTGCCGTGCACCCGTTCGATCCCGTGCTGCTGGGCGAAACCCCTTGCCCGGTCCGGGTTTCTGGCGGCGATGGCGACCACGCGATGACCGGTTGCCCTGGCGGGTTCGATCACCGAGAGTTCGACGATCCGCGCGGCGCCTAGGATGCCGATCCGCAGCGGCCGGGCTGGCGCGGCGTGGTCGGTCACACCGACAGACGCGCAGCGGCAGCGGCTGTGTTCAGGTTGACAGCCGCCTGCTGCAGTCCCTCCAGTTGGTCGAGTTCGAAGTCCTCGTGCTCGATGTTGACCGCGATGTCGGGGTCGACCTTGTGCAGCGCGGCCAGGAAGCGGGTCCAGTAGTCGATGTCATGGCCGCGCCCGACGGCCACGAACTGCCAGGACGACTCGGTCGGCCAGGTGTTCAGCGTGTGCCTGCCGCCCAGCGACAGTGGGTGCTGATCGGCGGGTACTCGGGTGAAGCGGTCGTCCAGCACGCCGTTGATCTTGCAGGCGTCGTTGATCCGGATGTCCTTGGCGGCGGCGTGGAACACCAGGTCGCCCAGGTGCTCGACCACGGCGATCGGGTCCATGCCCTGCCAGAACAGGTGGCTGGGGTCCATCTCGGCGCCGACGTGGTTGGCGTTCGTCTGCTCGACCAGCCGGAGCATGGTGGCCGCGTTGAACACCAGGTTCTGCGGGTGCATCTCGATGCACACCTTCACGTCGTTGTCGGCGGCCAACGCCTGGATCTCCTTCCAGAACGGCACGGCCACGTCCTGCCACTGGTAGTCCAACGCATCCAGATAGGCGCTGTCCCA
>JADGOY010000181.1 GCA_017882715.1 Nakamurella sp.
GCAGCCGGTCACAGCCGCCGGCCTGCGCACCGACCTCGCCGTCGCTCGACACGAGATCCACCGGCTACGAACAGATCTCGACAAACTCCGGGGACGACTTCGGCTGCAACTCGGTGCCGAGATCGAACAACCCGACCGGGCCGAACTCATCGCACGGGTCGCCGCGTTAGAAGCCGCGAACCGCCAATTCCTCGCCGAACGCGACGCAAGCGCCGCCCAGGCCGAAACCGCCCAACGCCGCGCCGAACAACTCGAAGACGAACTCACCGCCGCCCGAGAAAGCCTCCGACGAGTCATCAGAGCCACCAACCGATAACGCCCAGGCAGGACAACCCAGGTTCCGACGGTCCGGCCGGCCCGGCTCGTCGGAACCTGACCCGACAGCCGGCCTGGCCGGCAACGCCGTGCCGCGGTGAGAGTTGGCCCCTTGCAACATCAACCGAGCCGCGCCCACCACCGCCGCCGACGGGTGTGACAGGCAACGCCGGCCCGGCATGATGTCAGACCAGCGCCGTGAATGCCATGCCCAGGGGGCGGCGGGGATCCCGCCAGCGGCGGACATGGCCCTGCCCGCACCGTCCGCCGTGTCAGGGCCGACACCGTGACCGCGACAACGCCCGTCCCGGGCGACCTGGAACCGCTCGACCGCCCGGCGCCGCAACGGACCCGGGGCGCGAGGCTGAACCTGCCCGTCGGCGCGGGCCGCGCGACTGCGGGAACAGCGTCGACACCAGCGAAGCAGTGTGTGGTCACTGATCGGATTCTTCGCCCGCCGAGCTTCGCCAGCCCGCGTCGCTCACCCCGTGCCTCACCGTGCCTCACGTGCCTCGACACCGAAAATGCGCTCCGACCAGGCAATACTCCGGATCCAGGGGAGATAAGCAAGGCGATGTCGCTCCTGCAAGCCGGTGTCGACACCACGGTGATCGCCCTCTGGCTGGGACATGCCGATGTCCGCTCGACCCAGCCCTACCTCCACGCCGACCTCACGATCAAGGAGAAAGCCCTCGCGCTCGTCACCCCGGCCGATGTCAAACCGGGCCGCTACAAGCCCGCCGACACGACGCTCGCGTTCCTCGAAAGCTTGTGACTATGCCGATACGCGGGCCGGCGAGACCAACAAGAAACCCAACGAACACGCGGCGCTCAAGCCGGCCGCGGTGAGCATGTCGGCATAGTCGCTGTATCGGCATAGGTCGACCTATGCGGATATCCGCATAGGTCGACGACGTCGGGCTGCTGCCGGTCTCGGCGAGGCCGCCTACGAGAAACGATCGCTCGCGATCAGCTCCAACATCCACCCGTCCGGGTTCGACGAGCTGATGCCCAAGACGCTCGCGACCGCGACCGTCGACCGGTTGCTACATCACGCCCACGTGCTTTCACCGACGGCACCGACAGCTACCGGCTCGCGCAGGGCGACCGCCGGCAAGGGGGTGAAGCCCCTGGCCTGAGACGGACCTAAAGCGACCATCGCCCTGCGCCTCGCCCTCCAGGCTCGGCTTCGCGGCGACGGTCGCTATCCCACCAGGTCCTGGGGAGAACTCATGCCACCAGTGGGGAGAAGAGATGGCCCGCCGGGGGGAGAACCGATGGCCGTACTTGGGGGAGGAACCGATGGCCATCGACGCACACCCAAGATTTCAACTTGGTCTTTGCGCCGTCGGGCCTCGGGCGCCCGCGTCTCTTCGCCATGCGCCTCGACCCGTCAGTCGGCCCCGCGGCGGCCGCGGCCGCACGTCGACGAGCCCGGCGAGGCCACCGTCTCCGAGCCCACGATGTACCAGCTCGCCCACTGGCACGGCGCCAGTGCCCAACGCACCTTCGAGATCACCTTCTCCGACCCGGGCGGGCGCGCCTACGTCTCACCTTCGGTTGATCAGCCGTGGTCCGCGCGGCTACCCGGGGCCAGAGCAGACCAGGGTCTTTCCCAGGTGCGACGTGCGGACGACACGCGCATGTTTGATCGCGTCATCACGAAGCATGTAAGTCCTGAAAGGAGATCCTCATGTCTCACCAGGAAGAAACCGTAACAGGCCCTGACCCCTGAGGTCGCCGCGGTCCTCAGCACGACTTGCGCGGTCCTCAGCACGACTTACACCGCCGGCGGGCACCGCTCAATCGTCGAGGTGCGCACCGATCCTGGCTCGTTCTCAGAGCCCTTCTCACACCGAGCGGGCGTCGGATACGCGTCCCGCGCGCGCTGCTAGCCAACCCAGGAACATCGAAAGGAACTAAGTGAAATGTCCGTCTACCAAGCACAACTCCGCCCGCCGAGCCCGCTGACGTCGGCTCTGGCAGGAAAGATCGTGATCCCCGAGCACGCGCGCTTCGACGAAGCGAGACGAGCCTGGAACCTGGCGATCGACCAACGACCCGCGGCGGTGGTGTTCCCGGAGTCACCGCAGGATGTCGCAGCAGCTGTTCTGCTCGCGCGCGAGTTCGACCAGCGAATCGCGGCGCAGGGCACGGGCCACAATGCCGGGCCGCTCGGCCCGCTCGAGGACACCATCCTGCTCAAGACCGAGCGGATGCGCGGCATCGAGATCGATCCGGTGAACCGCGTCGCGCGCGTGGAGGCCGGCGTCCTCTGGCTCGAGGTCGTCGAGGCCGCCGCCCGCCACGGTCTGGCGGCGCTGGCGGGCTCCTCGCCCAACGTCGGCGTGGTCGGCTACACGCTCGGTGGCGGGATGAGCTTCCTCGCTCGCAAGTATGGCCTGACCGCCAACAACGTCCGCTCGATCGAGATGGTGAGCGCCGACGGCCGGCTGGTCCGAACCGACCGCGACACCGAGCCCGACCTGTTCTGGGCGCTGCGCGGCGGCGGCGGCAGCTTCGGCATCGTCACCGCGATCGAGCTCGAGCTGTTTCCGATCGCACAGGCGTATGCGGGAATCCTGTGGTACCCGATCGATCGTGGCCCTGAAGTCCTGCATACCTGGCGGGATTTGACCCACAGCGATCTGCCCGACGAGCTCACTACCGTCGGCCGGTTCCTGAACCTCCCGCCGATCCCGGAGATCCCCGAGCAGATCCGCGGCCAATCGTTCGCGATCGTCGAGGCCTACCACCTCGGCGATCCAGCGCAGGCCGACGAACTGCTCGCGCCGCTACGCGCGCTCGGACCGATCAACGACACGATCGGCCCGGTCCCGATGCCAGCGCTCAGCCACATGCACATGGACCCCGAGCAACCGGCTCCGGTCGCCGGAGACGGGCTCTTGCTCGATCGACTGCCAGCGGAGGCGTTGGACGCGTTCGTCGAGGTCGCAGGGGCAGGCGCCCAGTTCCCACTGGTGTCCGTGGAGCTGCGCCACCTCGGCGGCGATCTCCGCCGGCCACGGCCCGAGCACGGGGCGCTCTCCTCGATCGACGCGCAGTACGCTATGTTCGAAGCCGGGATCGTGCCCGCACCCGAGCTTGAAGCCCCCGTGCGCGCACAGGTACAGGCCGTCAAGGACGCGATCGCGCCCTGGTCGGCGAGGCACATGTACCTGAACTTTGCCGAGACCCCACGCGAACCGACGACGTTCTGGACTGAGCAGGCCTACCATCGGCTGCGCCGCATCAAGGCAGCCGTGGACCCGGAGAACATCATCCGCGCAAACCATCCGATCCCGCCCGCCCACTGACAGCGATCCACGCGGTGCGCCCGGAACCTCCCGCCGGGCGCACCGCCGCCGACACCAATCCGCTCGGTCCGCCGTGGCGTCTGAGTCGCCTCCCCACGAGCGCGGACGAGGCCGCGGACTCTTCGCCTGACCGGCCGATCCGCCGAGCGGCACAGCGGAAGTGCCGGCGCGACCAATGGGGAATCCACGCGCCCGCGTGCGCATCCAAACGAAAGGCAGGAACCGATGGCAACCCAGACCGATACCGCACCGGCCTCTCAGCTGCCCGCAGTGCTCGAGAGGTTCTTTGAGACCAAGACCGCGGGCGACGTCGACGGAACGATGGCCTACTTCGCGCCGGACATGGCCTGCTACATGGACGCCACGCTGGGTTGGGATTTCGACAGCTACGCCGCACTGAAGGCGGTCTTTGAGCAATACATGCCCACCTGGGCTCCTCCGGCTCGCTCCTACGCGTCGAAGATCCTGGCCGGCGAAGACAGCGCGCTGGTGCACATGGTCAACACGCCGGAACTGTTCGGCGGCGAGCTGAGAGTTCTCGCGGCGGTCGACTTCCTCGACGGCAAGATCGTGCGGTGGATCGACTACTGGGACAGCTCGGCGTACGACACCGGCCTCTACAGCCAATACCGCACACCAGCCGACAGCTTTCCGAGAGATCTCAAGGACACGCAGGTCGCGACCCGAGCCGCCCCCGAACTGGTCAAAGCGGCGAACGCCCTGCACAACGCGTTCGCAACAGCGGACGCATCAGCCGCAGCCGCGGCGATGCACACCGACGTCGTGCTCGTCGACATGGGGTTGCGCACCCAGGTGATCGGCCGAATCGAGACGACGCGCTATCTGGAGCGCGTCCTTGGGCAGATTCCCTACGGCCACGCCAGCACCCTGCGTCACGTCGTCGGCGGACGTGTAGGCGGTGGCTTTGAATGGACCGCGGGCCCCGACGCCGACCGTCTCGTCGGCATCACCGCGCTGGAACTCGATACCGACGGTCTCATCACCGCGATCACCTCGGTGTACGACTCCAGACAAGTCGACCCATCGAGCAGGCGCGCCCTCCTCGACGCGTCGACCCCGTAGAGGGGTCGTTGGTAAGAACCGTGTCACCAGGCGCAAACGAGCGAGCGAGAATGGTCCGAGAATGCGCGGAGACGGGACAAATCCGTGGGCTGAGCGCCAAACCGGCCGTTCTCGTCTCGGCGCGAGGCCCACAGCCTGAGCGCCGACACAGCCAACCCGGCACGTGCTCTAACGCTGGTTAGACGACGCTACTTTGCCCTGGCGACACGAACCCGAGCACTGGGCCCCTGTAGGTCGACGCGTATGCGTGGCGTCTCATAACCCAGACGATTTATCGCAGGGCTGCCAGCGAGCCTCGTTTCAAAACCCCATCTAGAACGGCGTCAGGCGGTGGACGGGCGTCTCCCGTGAGACATCTCGAAAACGGTCGATTACGAGACAGACTGAAAGAGCGCGGAGAATGTCTTGCGTTGCCGACGCATTTCGAAGGGCGGTCCTCGATAGATCGAGCCCGGATTTCTCGATCACGGTGACGGCCTCAAGAAACAGCGCTGGCCCATCGGTGTCGCGGCCTGGGCGCCGATGCTGTCGCAGGGCGCGGCGAGCTGCAGCGGCCCGGCGTCGAGGTTGAGGCACCCGTTCGCGTCCACCGGTGCAGGCGGAATCGACGGGGCCGCAGGCAGGGTGGTGGCGACCGGGACCGTGCCCAGCGACAACGGGGCCGTGGTGGTGGTGGTGAATGGGAACGTGCGTGGCGGGCCCTGCGTGAACACGGCTAGCGGGTCCGTCGGGGCGACACGCTCAACCGCCGGGTTCAGCGGGTCGAAAATCAACCCCGATCCCAACGTCGAACCGGGCGCACCAGGGGTGGGCGTGGGTGGTGGTGCTGCGGACGCGTGACCACCCACCAACACCGCTAACCCCAGTAGCACGCAGGTCAGGAGCAGCGTTGAACCGGCGACCCGGAGAACCCCGGGCCGCCACGGTGGTGCGGACATTCGCTCAGCACCCACCCGGGTAGTAGCGGAACCCGGCGGTCCCAACCGGCGGGGCAGGGTCGGTTGCGGGCGCGTCGGCGATCCGCCAATGCGAGTCCACCACCTGCAGCAGCAGCCGCTGCGTCAACCGCACCGTGTCCAACACAGACCCGTCCGGGGAGTCCAGTTCGAGGAACACACTGACCGTCACGTCGGCCCGGTCACCCAGCACGGTCACCTGGTAGGTGGTTTCCGCGGGCCGCACATACTTCGACGTTGTGCCTTCCGGTGCCTCCTGCGGCGCCTGCTGCGGGTTCGCCATCCGCGCCAGCGGGGGCCCCGGATCCACATACACCTGCGGGATCACCGTCGCGTAGTCCGCCGGCCGCGGGTACTGCACCAGCAGGTACCGCACCGCGGCCCGGGCGAACCCGGCAGCGCCCACCGCGTCCAACGTGGCCGCGGCCTGCGCCGGCACGATCGCGGTGTAAGGGTCCGGCCCGCCAAGGCACCCGTCGGGGTTTGCAGTGTCCTCACCGACGGCGCTGGGAGCACCGGACACCACAACGGATGACGCGGGCAGCGGCGCCGCGACCGTCACCGTCGGCGAGGCCGCGACCGGGGTCTCGGTGCGGCCGCCGCGCCCAAGGATGAACGCAGAAACGACGACCAGCAGCAGCAGGAAGGCACCTCCGACCCACCACCAACGGGACCGGCGCGGCGGTGGACCGCCGCCAACAGGGGTCACCGGATCATGATGGCGGATCGCAGTCATCTCTTAGCCTCCAGCGACCGCGAGGATCGCGCCCATAATCACGCCGAACGAGGCCAGACACACCACGGACCCACCCGCCCACATCGCGTGGGACTTCGCCTCATCCGCCTGCCCGGGGATGTTGTTGTTGGTGGCTTTCCGCATCTGCAGGAACGACACCAACAGCGCAGCGCCGGCGGCGATCAGCAGGATCGCCCACAGCGCGACGAACAGCTTCTGCCACCACGCGGTGAAGTCAGCGCCGAAAACCGTGAAATCCGGTATGAGATCAGCAAACGGGTTCTCCATCGGAGGTCCTTCCCTACCGGGTGCGGATGTTCGTGGCGACGGCGGCAGCGAGGCGGGTCCACGCCAACCGCGACGGCCTGGACAAAGCGCGGGTGTCGATCGCTGTGCCGCGGGCGATCACCGGGTCGAACGGGATGTCAACGATCGCGCCCACCCCCACCGCCTCGAAGATGCCGGGGATCTGCGGCAGCAGCCCGGGGGTTTCCGGTCCGCCGTACCGCATCAACGCGACCACCGCGTTCGCGGTGAGCCCGGTCCCTTGCAAACGTTCCAGCAAACGGACCGCCGCATGCACCGACCCCGCAGTCACCGTGGTCGGGATGACCAGCATGTCGGCCAGCTCGATGGTCTTCTGGAAAGCTGGGCTGTGCGCGACGTTCCCGGTGTCCGCGACCTGCACCTGGTATGTGCGGTCCAGCGACCAGGTGACGCGGTCAATGCTGTCGGCGTCGAACTCGCGGGCCGTGAGGGAACCCAGGACATCAGCGAACGAGGACTGCTTCGCGGTGAGCGCACCGATGGTGCCGGGCACCCGGTAATCACCGGGCGCGTCAGCGACCCAAGACACGCACCTGGCCGGCGCGCCCTCCGCGCGTTCCGTGAGGTCACCGCGAGCGTCCGCGGCGTCCCAGATGACGGTGGGCCGGCCCTCCTCCGCGAACATCCCACCGAGGACCAGCGCTGTCGGGGTTTTCCCGACACCACCCTTCGGGTTGGCGACCATGACCCGCACGGAACGGCCCCAGGTGGTGGTGCGGATCAGTTTCCGGTTCGCCCGGTATTCGACTTCCTGGGCGCCGGGCTTCGGGTGGGCGAGGCCGACGGACAGGATCCGGACCAGGACCCGTCGGCGACCCCACGTGGCCGGCGCCGGTTTCTCCGGGGCCGTCAGGATCGCGACCGGCGACCGCGACTCCGGTTCACCGAAACGGTTCCAGTCGTCGACCGCGGGCGGGTCAGCTGCCGGGACAGGATCAGGCTCCGGGGGCACCGGCGTGGGAT
>JADGOY010000182.1 GCA_017882715.1 Nakamurella sp.
GCGAGGGTGTTCATCCTGCGAGGGTGTTCATCCTGCGAGGGGGTGCCACGACTCAGGTGCCGACCCGGCTCGGGTGCCGACCCGGCCGGCACTGCGTCGCTCAGCCCAGGAACGGGTGACCTCGACGCAACAACAACCGGTACAGGGTTTGCTGGATGGTCTCCCGCACCCGGTCGGTCAGGTTGAAGACCACCATCGGATCGTCCGCGGCGTGATCGCCGTAACCGTCGGTCGGGATGGGCTCGCCGAATTCGATCAGCCACTTGCTCGGCAGTGGGATCGCGCCCAGCGGCCCGAGCAGCGGGAACGTCGGCGTCACCGGGAAGTACGGGAACCCCAGGGCGCGGGCCAGCGGCTTGATGTTGCCGATCAGCGGATAGATCTCCTCCGCCCCGACGATCGACACCGGGATGATCGGCACACCGGTCGTCAGCGCAGCGGTGACGAACCCGCCCCGCCCGAACCGCTGCAACTTGTACCGCTGCGAATAGGGCTTGCCGACGCCTTTGAACCCCTCCGGGTACACCGCAACGACCTCGCCGGAGGACAGCAGCCGCTCGGCGTCCGGGTTGCAGGCCAGCGTATTGCCGGCCTTGCGGCTGATCGGTCCGAGGAACGGCGTGTCGAAAACCAGGTCGGCACCCAGCATGCGCAGCGGCCGCTTTTGCGGGTGGTGGTCGCGCAACGCGACCGCGGTCATCACCGCATCGACCGCGATGGTCCCGGAATGGTTCGCCACCAGCAGCGCGCCGCCGGAATCCGGCACGTTGCGGATGCCCAGAGTGTCTATCCGGAACCACTTTTCGTACAGCAGCCGGAGCGGCGGCATCAGCACCGAGTCGGTGAAATCGGGGTCGTAGCCGAAGTCGTCGACGTTGTAATCACCGGTCATCCGGCGACGCAGGAACGCCAGACCGCCGGCCAGGCTTCGCCTCCACCCCGTTTCGCCGGCTCCGACGGTGGTGTGCGGCACGTCGGGCCGGTCCACGTCGAGCGCACCAGGGGGAACGACACCGGCGGTCACCTCGTCGCCGGACGACGCGTCAAGTCCCTGTTCACCGCGGCGAGACCCACCCTGGGCAGCACCACCGACAGGCCCCTCGTCGGGCGCCCGGCCCGCGTTCTGAGGGATCGGGTGGCTCCGCTTGCGGGTGGGACGCGCCGGACCGGAGGCCGCCGCGGGCCGTCGACCTGGCGTTTCGGTGCTACCCACGGTGTTCCCTCCTTCGCGTCACTGCTCGCCCGATCATCTGCCCCTCCGTGGGCGTGGAGCACCAGCCGCGTCTCCGGTGATGCCGACGAGGCGCGGCCGGCCATCCGGCCGATCGCCGTCGGCGAGGTCGATCGCACCGGTACCGCCCTGGGCCGGACGACCAGCATCCGGCAGCGGGTCGCAGGAACCGGGCCTGGCGAGCGTCGCGGATGGACCAACCTGGTTTCCCGGCGAGCGGGTGCCAACTGACACGGACCCGAGTTGCGGCTCGTCCGTCGGCCGGTCGGCCGGTTTTGCAGGCTCCGGCCGGACTCCCAGGGTGCTCGCGATGCGCACCTCGGCGCGGCGGACCATGGAGCGGGGCAGAGCGGGACTCAGGTGCGCCGCGAAGTCGTCAAAGGCCTCGACGGTGCTGAAGTGCGGCGAGTATCCGGCACGCTCGCGCAACCGTGTGGTGTCCAGCACCCGGCCGGTGACCAGCGACTCGACCTGACGGGGCGAGAACCCGCCGAGGCGCACCGTCCGCATCACCCGGGAGATCCCGCCCAGGGTGAATGCGGGAACGGACAGCGGGATGCGTCCGGCGCGGTGGATCGCTTGAGCGAGCGTCAGCACACCATCCCCCGCGACGTTGACCACGCCCGCGAAGTTGTTGACCGCAAGATGTTCCATCACGCCGACCGCATCGGACTCGTGCACCAGCTGGATCCTCGCGTCCCGGCCCAGAACCATCGGCACGAACGGCGACAACGCGAAATACCGGGTCAGCGGGGTCACCACGGTCGGGCCGATGATGTCGGCGAAACGCGGCACCGCGATGCGGACGTCGGGCCGGCGACGGCCAAAACCCCTGACGTAGCCCTCGATGTCGATGGCGTCGCGGGCCGGCCCGGAGGACGGCACGGAGCGGGCCGGGGTGTCCTCGGTGAAGATCGCGGGGTCGCGTGACGAAGATCCGTACACCGCGGCGGTGGACCTGACGACGAGATTGCGCACGCTGTCGGATCTCTGGCACGCGGCCAGCAACTGCATGGTGCCAAGGACGTTCATTTCTTTGGCCATGCTGCGTGCAGCCGAAGAGGCGGGCGTCGCGGACGCGGAGGCGTGCACCACCGTGTCAACCCCCGCAGCCTCGATGACTCTGGCGATCAGCGGGTTCCGGATGTCCACTCGGGCGAAGTCCGCATCACCCATCCGGCCGCGGGCGGCGGGCTCGGGCAACGCGGCGTCGACACCGATCACCCGGTCGACCTCCGGATGCCTCGCGAGCCGCCCGGCGACCTCGGAACCGATGAACCTCGTGACGCCCGTGACGAGGACGACCAGACCCGCCATGGCAGTCACACCCCTTCGACGTTCGTTCTTCGGCAGGTGCGCCGACCGCCGCACGGTTGATACCGGCGGCGACGTGGCGACTTACTTACCGGCCTTGCGACGCGCCACTCGGGTCTTGCGCAGCAACTTGCGGTGCTTCTTCTTGGCCATCCGCTTGCGACGCTTCTTGATGACTGAACCCATGCGGTGACCTTCTCCACTGGTGAGCCGCCGGGGCCCGGCGGGATGGCGCGCGAACCGGACTCGGACCGCTGCCGGCGGATTGCCGGACTTTCCCTTCATCCTACCGGCCGGTGCCAGGCTTCCCACCCGTCGGATCGGGTGCGCGTAAGGCGTCAGAAAGGATGTCGTCAGGGGCCGGCGAGGCCCGGCCGGCGCGATCGACCCGGCGCGCTGCGTCGCCGGAACCCACCCCTCATCGGCACGTCACCCGACGTCGTTGAAGGCATCCCGCAGGTAGTCGTGCACGGCCCGTTCCGGGACCCGGAACGATCGCCCTACCCGCACCGCCGGCAGTTCCCCCGAATGCACCAGCCGGTACACCGTCATCCGCGACACCCGCATCAGCTGGGCCACCTCTGCGACGGTCAAGAACCGCATTTCGGACAGCGCCGGATCGCGTGGAGGTGATTGGATCGGTGGTCGATCGTCTCGTGCGGGCATCTGGACACCGTCTTCCGGCACGTCTCGCGCCGCCAGCTTCCCCACCGGTGGGCACCATACGTACGTGCTTCATGAACTCTAGCGTGACAGGAGGGAATAAAGCGATGACAAGTTTTCGCAGGAAGCGCACTCACGAGTGCGCCATCACCCGACTGGGTGACGGCCGTCCCACTGGCGGTGCTCGGCTAGCTGGAGAAGTGGGTCCTCGGCCGCTCGAGGCGCACGCCGTCCAGCGAGACGTCGACCCGCTCGTTGTAGAACGCCCGCATGCCGGCGATCGGCAGCAGCTGGCGCGTCGGGAAGTCGTAAGTCCAGGCAAGATCGCGGTGCACCGCTTCGCCGACCCGGGCCGACCAGTAGCCGCTCGTCGTGCCCTTGTACGGGCACTGGGTCTGGGTGTCGGACGGGACCAGATGCTCGAAGTTCACCTCGGTCCGGCCGAGGTAGTAGCGGGTCGGCAGCCCGGTCTCGGATACCAACACCGGTGAGCTGGACTGGGCCAGCACCGCCCCGTCCACCTCGATGCGCACCGTCCTGGTGGAGCGGAGTGCGTCGACCCTGACGTAGGGGGCTGCGCGGGTGCACGAGACCTGCTCGTCCTCCTCGAACCAGCTGTCCAACGCGGCCCATTCGAACCGGACGGTGCCGGTCAGTTCGGCCGGCCCGTCATTCGCCGGAAGGGTCAACAGGCGTGCCACACCGGTGCGATGCACGTCGGTCACTCGAACCCCGTGCAGCCGCGCCTGCCCTCGCGGGGTGCGAACCTCGCGCTGCTCGTCGATCAGCACGTCCGGACGAACATCGGCCAGCGGGATGTAGTACTGCGGGTAGTACGGCTTCTCCCAGACGTGCAGGGTGCGGGTGGTGTCCAGCACCGGTTCGCCGGCGAGGTGGGCCCGGATCCGCCTGGGCACCGGCTCGATGTGACCGACCGGCGCAATCATCGACGGGTAGTCGTTCATGGCCGTACCTCCGCGAAGGTCCGTTGTCCCCGGACGAGTCGTCGCCGGGAGAGTAATCACACAGTGCGCCGGCAGGACGATTCGTGACGAGGCCGGGCCGATGCTGGCGATGTCAGTGCCGGGCGTCAGGCACCGGGTGATTGCCTTCAGCACCCCGGATCCACCCGAGCCGCCACCGCACGGAGCCGGGCCGAGGACGTCGGGGCGTCCGAAACGGTCGGGACCGGCCGGCACGAGCCGGCGCGGGACGCCGCGATGGCCCGTTGACCATGCGCTGCACCGGTTCCGGTTCGCGCTGCAGCGAGCGCCTCCAGGACGCAACGACGGGCGAGTGTGCCCGACCGTCAGGCACCGTTGTGCGCCTTCCCCAACTCCGCCGACCGCACCGCGGCGGCCTCGATGGCGGACAGCAGGGCGGCCCGGACGGCGTGGTTCTCCAGTTCCCGGATCGCGGCGATCGTGGTGCCGCCTGGGGAGGTGACCGCCTCGCGAAGCGCGACCGGATGCTCACCGGTCTCGCGCAGCATCCGCGCCGCCCCCACCGCCGATTGGATGATCAACTCGGTGGACACGCTGCGCGGCAGGCCGAGCAGGATCCCGGCGTCGATCATCGCCTCGACCAGATAGAAGAAGTACGCCGGGCCTGATCCGGACAGCGCCGTCACCGCGTCCTGCTGGGCCTCGGGAACCCGGACCACCTTGCCCACCGTCGAGAGCAGATCCTCGACGAGCTGCAGGTGCTCGGGCTGCGCGTGTGATCCCGCGGAGATCGCGCTCATCGCCTCGCCGACCAGTATCGGGGTGTTCGGCATCACCCGGACGACCGGTGTGCCTGCGGGCAGATGCCGCTCATACAGCGCGGTGGGAAGCCCGGCGCACAGCGACACGACCAAGGTCCCGGGTTTGATCGACCAGGACAGCGAGTGCAGCAACGGGTCGATGTCCTGCGGCTTGACGGCGACGATCAGCACATCTGCGGTGGCTGCGGCCTCGTCGGTTTCCACCCCCCGGACGCCGTACCGGGCGGTCAGCTCGACGACCCGTTCTGGGTACCGCTCGGTGAACAGCAGGGACTCCGGGGCACGCCCGGCCGCCAGCAGCCCGGCCAGCATGGCCTCGCCGATCTTGCCCGCACCCAGGATGGCGATCGTCGTCATGGCGATCAGGGTGCCACGGTTGGATCGTCCGGTGCGCGCTCGGCCCGGTCGATCAGGTCCGCCACGCCGTCCAGGATCCGACGCAAGCCGAACTCCAGAATGCGCGCTGCGGGCCAGGACCTCAATGGCCACCACTTCGCTGTCGGCGTTCCAATGCGTCGGCTACCTGATCGCCTCCGTGGGCCGTTCGGGTTCGGTGTGCTCAACGATCTGACCGGCGGCTGGACGATCCCACTGCTCGCCGTGTGCGGGATCCTAGTGATCCAGGCGTTCGCCGGATGCCGGCCGGACGCCCGAGATATGTGGGGGACGAGCTGACGCACGCTGGCTCCGCCAGTTGGTAACGACCACCCCCGGCGGGCAGCGCCTCCACGGAACACGCTCGCTCCGCCAGTTGGTAACGGCCGCCCCCGGCGGGCTCTGTCAACTGCAGATGTATCAACGGGCTGAGGTTGCCACCAGCAAAGCGGTCGCCGTCGCTGCCCGCCCCTCGCCACGACCGGTCAGCCCCAGGCCGTCGGCGGTTGTTCCCGCCACCGACACCGGAGCACCCAGCACGGCGGACAGCACTCGTTCGGCCTCACGGCGCCGCGTGGACAGCCGAGGCGTGTTGGCGATGACCTGAACGGCCGCGTTGACGACCGAGAAACCCGCGTCGTGCAGCCTCCGCAACACCTCGGTCAGCAACATCGCACCGGATGCCGCCGCCCACCGCGGGTCGTCGGTGCCGAACACCGCGCCAAGGTCACCCAGCCCGCTTGCGGACAGCAGCGCATCACAGATCGCGTGCGCTGCGACGTCGCCGTCCGAATGACCTGAGCATCCGTCGACCCCGGGAAACTCCAGCCCTGCCATCCAGCACGGGCGTCCGGACTCGATCGGATGCACGTCGATTCCGGTGCCCACGCGCAGGTCGGGCACGGCGAAGGGTGCCGGCGCCATCAGGCGCTGCGCGTCGGCCAGATCGGCCGGCGTGGTGATCTTGAAGGCGGACCGGTCGCCGGGCACGGTGGTGACCGGGATGCCCAGCGCCTCGACCAGGCCCGCATCGTCCGTGATGCCGTCGGCGGCGGATTCTGACGCGCCGGCCCCGGCGTGCGCACGGCGCAACACGGCGGGCGAGAAACCCTGCGGCGTCTGCACGATCCGCAACACGTCACGGTCGACGATGCCCGCCACCGAGCCGTCCGGGTGTAGCGAACGCACCGTGTCCGTCACCGGCAACACCGGGACCACCGCGGCCGCACCGTTGCGGACCGCCCCGATCACGCCGCGGATCATCGATTCCGGCGCGAACGCGCGAGCGGCGTCGTGGACCAGGATCACCTCGGCGTCATCACCGACAGCCCACAGCGCGGCGGACACGGAGGCGACGCGATCGACTCCGCCGGCGACGATGCTCGCCCGGCTGCCCAGCAGTTCCTGCGCCCGCGTCAGTTGATCCGCCGGCACCGCCACGACAACCCGGTCGACCCCCGCACCGAGCAGGCGGTCGACCGCATGACGGAGCAGAGCACGACCACCAACCGTCACGAAAGCCTTCGGGACGTCGGCTCCCAGACGCTGCCCGCTGCCCGCTGCGGGCACCAAGGCGACGACGCTCATTGCTCCGATGTGCCGTGACGGGACAGCGCGTCGATCAGGAGGCCAGGACCTCGTCGAGAATTCCTTCGGCCTTGACCTCGTTCGTGCCCTCGGCCAGGGCCAGCTCGGACACCAGGATCTGCCGCGCCTTGGCCAGCATGCGTTTCTCACCGGCCGACAGCCCGCGTTCGCGATCCCGCCGCCACAGGTCGCGGACGACCTCGGCAACCTTGTTCACGTCACCGGAGGCCAGCTTCTCCAGATTGGCCTTGTAGCGCCGCGACCAGTTCGTCGGCTCCTCGGTGTGCGGAGCCCTCAGTACCTCGAAAACATGGTCGAGCCCCGTCCGGTCCACAACGTCGCGCACGCCGACGATCTCGGCATTGTCGGCAGGGACCTTCACGGTCAGATCGCCCTGAGCGACCTTGAGAACCAGATAGAGCTTCTCCACACCTTTGACGGTGCGGGTTTCGGTGGCCTGGATGAGTGCCGCCCCGTGGTGGGGGTAGACAACGGTTTCGCCGACGTTGAAAACCATGAGTGTTCAAGACCCCTTTCGCTAAACCCATCTTACCACGGTTCGCGCCGGGGTCAGTGCTGTTGTCGCAGGTCAGGGCCTATGGTGACACTTGACAAACCCGCAGAGTGCGTGCTCAGGCAGGTCAACGCCGGGTCAATCCGAGGTCTTTCCCCGGTGAAGTCCCGGTCAAGTGCCGGTCAAGTGCCGGTCAAGTGC
>JADGOY010000001.1 GCA_017882715.1 Nakamurella sp.
GGTTCCCTCGGGCTCTACCGCCACCGGGACGGGCAGCAGGACGGTGAGCCGCTGTGCGCTGCGGTGGCGACGCCGGCGCTGCGGGCCGGCCAGTGGGCGCACCTGCGAATTACCATCACCGCGAGCGGAATCGAGCTGTCCCGGACCGACGTCGGGGCAACGCTCACCGTGGCGTCCGCGGCGGTCAACGACGGATACCTGCACGTCGGGCGCAGCTCACCCGACGGAGCGGGCGCCTTCCGGGCCCTGCGTATCAGCTGAACACACACCGTCCCGCCTTGCTGGCTGCGAGGCGGGACGGTGAGCGGGTGGGGATTCGGATGGCTCAGGGGGTGATCGCCAGGTTGTCGAACGAGGCCACCACGGGGGCGTTGGTCGCCGAGCCGGTCAGGTAGGCCTGCAGCCCGAATGACCCTGCGCCCTGCAAGGCGGCGTCGCTGTCGGTCACGGTCGCCCGCCAGGCGGTCGGTTCGGTCGTGCCGACCTTCCACGCCTTGGCCGAGATCGTGCTGGGCGAGGTGCCCTTGGCCCGGAAGGACAGTCGCACCACATCACCGACCTGGTACGTCAGACCTGTCACGGTCTGGGTGCTCAGGACCGTCTCGGTGCCGCCCACGACCTTAGCGATCTGGATGCTCGTCGACGTCGGCAGGAGGCGGAGCTTGACCATGTAGCTGGAAGTGCCCACCCGACGGATCATCGCGCTGCCGGTGAAGCCGGAACCGGTCGGCGCCTTGTCGAGGGCGATGTCCACCGACCCGTTCATCTCCGCCGTGGACACCGTGTTCAGGTACACCGACGGGCCGGCACCGGCCGACGCCATCTTGATCAGACCGGCCGAGCCGTTGACCGAGAACAGCGACGACGAACCGTTCAGTGTCCACGCCCCGCCCGGATTCGAGGTGCCCCAGCCGCCCGCAACCGTGCGGGCGAACAGATCGGTGGCGATGGCAGTCGGAGCCGCGGCTGTCACCGTGACCGACTTGCTGACGGTGCCGGTGGCGCCGGTGTTGTCGGTCACGGTCAGGGCGACGGGGTAGGTGCCGGCCGCCGCGTAGGTGTGCGAGGCGGTGGCTCCGGTGCCGGTGGCGCCGTCACCGAAGTTCCAGGCGTAGGAGGCGAGGGTACCGTCCGGATCGGAGGACCCGGACCCGTCGACCGACAGCGCCAGACCGGTGGTCGTCGCGGTCAGGGCCGCGACCGGGGGCACGTTCGGCAGCACGCCGCCGGCGGCCTGGTAGTGCTGGGCCACCTGCTGCGGGGTCAGCACCGCCGAGTACACCGCGGCCTCGTCGATCGTGCCGGCGAAGAACGCGCTGGACGATCCCCACGTGGTGTCGCCGCCGACTCGCCAGTAACCCGTGTAGCTCTGGGCCTGCGTCTGCGGGTTCGTGCCGACCAGCGCGCCGTCGACGTAGAGCTTCATCCCGTCGGAGCTCTGGGTCGCTACCAGGTGATGCCACCGGCCGTTGTTGTAGGACGACGGCGTGGTGATGGTGTTCGTCTGCCCGGTCCAGGTACCGAACACAAGCTGGCCGTTGTCCTGCATGTAGACGTGCCGGTCGTAGCTACCGGAGGTCCCGCTGTTGCCGCTACCGAAGCCGATGATCTTGCCGCCACGGTTCGTGGTGGTGTTGAACCAGGCTTCCTCGGAGTAGGTCGTGGGGTTGGTGAAGGTGTTGGCCGACGCCACGAACCCGTTCGATCCGTTGAAGGTGGCCGCGGTATTGCCGGCAATCACTCCGGTTTGCCCCAGTGTCACACCACCGTTGTAGGTGCCGCTGTTGAGCGAGGGGCTCGCGTCGGCCGCGGTCGTGCCGCTGGCATCGGCCAGCCGCCAGAACAGGTCAGGCTGAGCGCCGTAGATCATGGCGCCGTAGGCGTCGCTCGGCACCGCCGGGATCGGCGAAGTCCGCCCCGATGCCACGTACTGGGCCAGCACCTGGTCCTTGGTCAGCACCGTCGGATAGATGGAAACGTCGTCGATCGAGCCGTTCAGGTAGTTGCTCGAGGGCTGGCTCGGCCAACCGCCGATGTTGTCGCCACCCACCCGCCAGTACCCGGTGTATGGCTGGGCGGTGGTCACGTCGCTGCGAGTCCCTACTCGGAGCCCGTCCACGTACAGGGTCATCCCGTCCGGGCCGAGGCTGGTGACGATCTGGTGCCACTGCCCGTCGTTGTAGGACTTGGTGGTGTTCAAGGTCGCCACGCCACCCGGGTAGACACCGAACCAGATCCGGCCGGCGTCATCCATGTAGATGTGGCGGTCGTAGCTGCTCGACTCCCCGCCGCTCTGCTGGTTGCCGAAGCCGAGGATCTTGCCGCCCGAGGTCGAGGTGGTGTTGACCCACGCCTCGGTGGTGAACGTGTTGGGGCCGGTGATCGCGGCCGGCGCGGAGACCAGCCCGTTGCCGGTGCCGTCGAAGGTCGAAGCGGTGTTGGCATCACCGGAAATGGCACCTGCGGCGCCACGGGTCACCCCGGTGCCGACCACGCCGTCGGTGTACCCGGCCCAGTCGTAGGCGGTCGCACCCGAAGGTTCACCCAGCCGCCAATACGTTCCGCCGCCCTGCTGCAGCACTGTGGCGGCATACGGGCTCAGGGCGGCGGCGCTGGACACGGTGATCGTCGTGGTGTCGCCGGCCACCTGGTTGCCGGCCGAGTCGGTGACGTACAGGCGGTACTTGTATGTCGCGCCCGGCGTCAGCCCGGTGTCGGTGAAGCCCAGGTTCGGGCGATTCCAGAAGGTCGAGTCCGCGGTCGTGGTGAACACCGGAGCCGCTGTGTTGCTGTTCCGCACGACCTTGTAGGTCAGCGTCGTGTCGTCCTGATCCCAGTTCGCCTGGAAGGCAACGCGAACGGTGCCGGAGGACAGCGAAACCAGACTCGGCATGAACTTCGAGCCGGTCACCATCGGACCGCGCTTGGCCGGCGCCTTCGGCTTGACGGCAAATCGGACCAGACCCTGCTGGGCCGTTCCGTTCACCGCCGGGAACTCCCCGCCCATGACGACGTACTGGCTGTTGCCGGTCACGCTCCAGGCCGCCTGACCCTGACCGGTGAAAGTGCCGATCTTCAGTTCCGGGAACCAGTTGGTGATGGACGGGCCGGCGTTGCCGTACCAGTCGTAGTAGCCCAGCGGGTCGTGGTTCAGCGTGCCGGTCGCGTTCGCGGTGAACGCGATCGCGAAGCGTTGGTTGGTCGACCAGGGATCGGATTGCGGGAAGCCGCCGACGTTGCCGCAGTAGTGCGCGTGGCTCACGGTGTACACGGTCTGACCGGTCGAGTAGGCGCCGTAGGTGTCGCCGTGGCAGTCCTCGATCCAGTTGATCGATCCCGAATTCGGATCGGCGGAGAAGGTGCCCTCCAGATTGCCGCCCGACCCGTAGGTGTAGCCGGTGCCGAAGATCGAGGTGCCGTCGGTGCTCAACGACAGGATTGCCGCGCTCGCGCCGGCGTTGCGGACCTTTTGGTTCGCCGCCCACGGCAGCAGTGCGCCGGTGGTTGCGTCCACCGCGCCCAGCCCGTAGGCCGCTGCGCCACCGAGATTCTGGAAAGCCCCGCCGACGATCACCCGTGACTGGTCGGGGGTCAGCGCCAGTGCGTTGACGGTGTAGTCGGCGCCGGGGTTCCACCCCAGCAGCCCGCCGTTGGCCGCGTTGAACGCCGCCAACCGGGTGCGCGGCTGGCCGTTTGCCGCAGTGAACAGCCCGCCGACATAGACCGTGCTGTTGGTGGCGACCACGGACTTGACGCGGGTCCCGATGTTGACGGTGAACCCGGTGACCAAGGCGCCGGTCGCGGTGTTGAAGGCCGCGACCCTGTTCTTGGTCACCCCGTTCACCGTGGTGAAGTCACCGGCGATGTAGAGCCGGGAACCATCGGGCGAGGCGGAAACGGATTGCACCGCACCGTTGACGACCGGCGCAAACGAGGTGATCAGGGCGCCGGTGGTGATGTCGTAGGCCAGCAGGTTGCTCCGCGGCGTCAGGTTCGTTCCCGCGGCCGAGCCGGCGGGGCGAGCGTTGGCAAAGCTCCCTCCGACGTAGACCGTGTTGCCCACGACGGCCTGCGACCAGGCCACGCCGTCGATCTGGACGGTCGGCAAGGCATCGGCGGTCACCGCGCTGCTCGCCGGCTGGACAACGGGGCCGGGATCGGCTGCCGCGGCCGAAGCCCCCACCACGCTGAACGCCACACCTGAGAAGGTCAAGGCGACAACGCTGACGAGGGACACCAGCTTTCGGCGCCGGGAGACGTCTTGTTCCATGGTTTCGCTTTCGGTAAGCCCGGATGAGTGTTGCGGGCAAGGTGGCGGGCTGAGCCGGCCAATCCGGCAGTGGTCGCTTCGGTGCTGCGTTCAGGTCAGGGAACCCGGGGCGGGCGCATCAGCGCTCGGCGTCGGACCTGCGAATCCGGCTGCCCATGATGAGCAAACCGATCCCCACGACCAGGACGGCGGCGGCGATCAGCGCGGTCATCCCGACGTTGAATCCGGCGCCGGTGCTCGCCAGGGAGGTGACGGCGTCGTTGGCGACAGCGGGTGCTGAATCCACACCGGCGTCCACGGCGGCCGGGACCACGGTGTCGGGCGTGACAGGCGGGGCGGGGTAGGGCGGCGCGGACGCCGATGCCACGGCAGGCAGCCACAGCAGGCCGAGCAGCGCCAGAGTGACGGCAGCGAGCAGTGTGCGAACCATGACGACTCCCTCGTGTCCTACGCGGACCCGCACCGTCCAAGTGTGTGCCTGATCCCCCAGTTGGCCCAACGATACCACCAGGCGTAATCGATGACATCGTTCAGAGCCGATCAAATGGCCGAATGTACTCCAATGGGGTACACCGGCAGTCACTGATAGGTGAGAGATTGTTGACGCATCGCCACCTCCTGCCGGTGGCGAACGACCCAGGACGCACGGCGATGTCGGCGGGTGCACCAGCGTCCCAGACAACGCTGATCGATCGGTCGGAACTGACGTGCGGGTGGACCACTGCAGGGAAGGACGGCCATTCCAGCCGATCGTCACGGAGCAGGGCATTGTTCACTCGTACGAGTGATCTGGTTCACGCTATCAGCCGGAACATACGTGGCGAAGGCAGATCGGCGGTTGCGCTGCGTGCTCGACTGCTGGTCAGGGGCGGCCGAGGGCGCGATAGGTCCATCCCGCGGCGCGCCAGGCAGCCGGATCGAGCGCGTTGCGGCCGTCGAGCATGCGGCGCTGGGCCACCACGACACCGAAGGCAGCGGGGTCCAGAGAGCGGTACTGGTCCCATTCGGTGAGCAACAGCACCAGGTCCGCCCCGGTCGCCGCTTCCTCCGCGGTCGCCGCGAACCGCAGGTCGGGCCATTTGCGTTGGGCGTTCTCGACCGCCTGCGGATCGGTGACGACGACCGATGCCCCCTGCAGCTGCATCTGGGCGGCGACGTTCAGCGCGGGTGAGTCGCGGATGTCGTCGCTATTCGGCTTGAACGCCAGGCCGAGGACGGCGATCCGGCGCCCGACGATCGATCCTCCGCACACCTCGCGGGCCAGATCGACCATCCGCACCCGACGGCGCATGTTGATGGAGTCGATCTCGCGCAGGAACGCCAACGCCTGATCGGCGCCCAACTCGCCGGCTCTGGCCATGAAGGCGCGAATGTCCTTGGGCAGGCATCCGCCCCCGAAACCGAGGCCCGCGTTCAGGAACCTTCGGCCGATCCGACCGTCGTGGCCGATCGCGTCGGCGAGCTGGACCACGTCGGCACCGCTCGCCTCGCAGACCTCGGCCATCGCGTTGATGAACGAGATCTTGGTGGCCAGGAAGGAATTCGCCGATGCCTTGACCAGTTCTGCGGTGGCATAGTCGGTGACGACGAGCGGCACACCGTCGGCCAGCGGGGTCGCGTACACCTCGTCCAGCATCTTCCTGGCCTGCTCGCCGTCCGCCCCGGCGGGCAGGCCGTACACCAGCCGGTCCGGGTGCAGGGTGTCCTGGACGGCCAAGCCCTCGCGGAGGAACTCCGGGTTCCAGGCGAGCAAGGCTCCCGGCGTCACCTCGGTGATCGCGTCGGCCAGCCGCCGGGCCGTGCCGACCGGAACGGTGGACTTTCCCACGACAAGACCACCGGGCGCGAGGTGGGGTGCCAGCGCGGCGACTGCCGCATCGACGTACGCCAGGTCCGCGGCGTACTCGTTGCGCTTCTGCGGAGTTCCGACGCAGACGAAGTGCACCGTGGCGCCCCGGGCGGCGGCCATGTCGGAGGTGAACGACAGCCGTCCGCTGCCGATCGCGGACTGCAGCACCTCCTCGAAACCCGGTTCGAAGAACGGTGTCCGGCCCGAGGCGAGCAACTCGACCTTGGGCTCGTCCACGTCGACCCCGACGACCTCGTGACCCAGCTGGGCCATGCAGGCGGCATGAACCGCACCGAGATAGCCGCATCCGATGACGGTCAGCTTGGTCATAGGCAGCGCTCCTGGGGCGTCGGGTCGGGGTGAGCCCTGAACAGCAGGAGTCGATCGTCCCATGGCAGCGGGTTCGGCTATCCCGTGTTGCGCATCCCAGCGGCCACGCCGTTGATCGTCAGCAGCATCGCGCGCTGCAGTTCCGGGTCGATGTCGGACGCCTCACCGCCTCCTCTGATCCTGCTCAGCAGGTCGACCTGCAGGTAGGAGATGGGTGCCAGATACGGCTCCCGGACCGTCAGCGTGCGCTTGAGTTCGGGCTGCCCGTCGAGCAGCGACCGCTCGCCGGTGATCCGCAGGATCTCGGACGCGGTGCGTTCGTGCTCGATCCGGATGGCGTCGAACAGGTGGGTCAGGTGGTCGGGCACCAGGGACCTGACGTACAGGGCGGCGATCTCCAGGTCCGTCTTGGCCAGCGTCATCTCCACGTTGGAGATGAAGGTGCGGAAGAAGTGCCAGTGCTCGTGCATCTCGGCCAGGCCCGGGCCGTCACCGGCTTCGCGGGCCGCCTGCAACCCCGATCCCACGCCGTACCAGCCCGGCACGATCTGCCGGGACTGGGTCCAGCCGAACACCCACGGGATGGCCCGCAGGCCGGAAATGCCGCCTCCGGAGTCCGGTCGGCGGGCCGGCCGTGAGCCGATGTTCAGCGATCCCAGCTGCTCGACGGGGGTGGATGCCAGGAAGTAGGCGGGCAGGTCCGGATCGTCGATCAGCTCCCGATAGGCGGCGAACGCCGCATCGCTGACGTTCTCCATCAGCTCATCCCAACCCAGCAGCTGCGCCCCCGTCTGCCGGGGCTCCTTGTGCAGGGCACTGGCGCGCAGTGTTGCCGCGACGGTGAGCTCGAGGTTCTCCTTGGCCAGGTCGGGCAGCGCGTACTTGTCGCTGATCACCTCACCCTGCTCGGTGAACTTGATGGCGCCGTCGAGCACCCCGTGCGGCTGGGCCAGGATCGAGTCGTAGGTGGGGCCGCCGCCGCGGCCGACGGTGCCGCCGCGACCGTGGAACAGGGTGAGGCAGACGCCGTGCCGTGCCGCAACGTCGCGCAGCGTTCGCTGGGCCTTGTGGATCTCCCATTGGCTGGTGGTGATCCCGGCCTCCTTGTTCGAGTCCGAATAGCCGAGCATCACCTCCTGGATGTCTCCGCGTAGCCGGACGATCTCGCGGTAGGTCGGGTCGGCGAGCATTTCCTGCACCACTTCGGCCGCCCGTCGGAGTTCCTCGACCGTTTCCAGCAGCGGCGCGAAGCCGATGGTGGCGCGCGGGCCGCGATCGGGGTCACCGGCTGTGCCGTGTACGTCCACCAGGCCGGCCTCCCTGGCCAGCACGGCGGCGGCCAGGATGTCGTCCGAGCCCTTGGTCATCGACGTGATGTAGGTGGTGATGACTTCCGGCCCGTAGGTCTGTTGCGCGGCCCTGATCTCTTCGAACACGCTGAATGTCTTGGTTCCCGCGGTGTCCAGCGGAGCAGGCAGCGTAGTCAGCGGGCGACGTGAGGTCAGCTCGGCGGACAGCACCGCGCGCCGCTCGTTCCGGCTCAGCTCGCTGTACGGCGTGTTCAGCTCACCCAGCCGGTCGATGAGCTGGGCCAGGACCTGATGGTGCGCCTCGGAGTGTTCCCGGATGTCCATGGTCGCCACGTGCAGGCCGCTGACGGCCATCGTGCGCTGGACTGCCGCCACCATGCCGTCGGCGGCCAGCGCGCCGCCGTGCGCCGCGAGCGATCGGCTCACGATGGCCAGGTCCGCCAGCAGCTCGCTGCGCTGCGAGTAGTCGCGGCCCGGCTCGTGCGGACGGCCCGCCGCCACCCGCGCCCGGGTGTTGATCAGCTTCGCCTTGATGCAGGTGAGCTTGAGCCGAAGCGGCTCCTCGCTGTTCAGTTCCTTGACCTTGGGATCGAGTCCGGGCAGGTGGATCAGGTCTGCTTCCAGTGATTCGGCCAGTTCCTGCGACACCCCGACGATCTTGGTCGAGCTGGACAGATTGATGATCAGTTCGTCGATCTTGCCGATCGCGATCCGGATGGCGGCCTGGTGCTGCAGTCCGAGTACCTCGTGGGTGATCGCGGCGGTGACGTTGGGGTTCCCGTCACGATCCCCGCCGATCCAGGTGCCCAGCGACAGCGGCGCGGCCTCCGCAGGCAGCGTGACGCCGTGCTCGGCGAGTTCGGCGGCCAGGTCAGCGCTCAGTTGGGGAATGGTGTCCCCGACGATGGCCTCCAGGTAATACAGCGCGTTACGGGCCTCGTCCACCGGCGTGGGGCGGACCTGGCGCAGCTCGTCGGTCTGCCAGATCAGGTCGATCAGCTCGGCGAGCTCGCGATCCTGCCTGGACCGGGCGGTCGACCCGGACGGCGTCCGGATGGCCAGGATGTGCGACAGGTTCCGCAGCTTGATCAGCACCGACCGGCGGCTGGCCTCGGTGGGGTGCGCGGTGAACACCGGCTGCACCGCCAGCGAGGCGATCGCCTCGGCGAGCTGGTCCGGTCCCAGCGTGGCGGCGACCTCCGCGACGGCCGTGGCCAGGTAGCCATCGGCGGCAGGCCTGGACCGCAGGGCACGCACCCGGTGGACCTGCTCGGCACCATTGGCGAGCTGGAAATAGGTGGCGAAGGCCCGCACCAGGTCCATCGCCGTCGAGATGGGCAGGTCGGCAAGGATCTCCCGAACCTGGTCCGTCGCGGCTCGCCGGTCGGTCTCGGCGTCGGCCTCCATTGCCTGTTTGGTCAGTGAGCGCACCCGCTCGACGAGGGCCAGCAATTCGGGCCCCTGCTGGCGAACCAGGGTCTGACCGAGCAGGGAGGCAACACGACGAACGTCGGCCCGCAGTTCGGCCCCGTCGTCACCGCCCCTGCGGGCCGGCCCGACGTCCCTGGGCTCGGCGGAGGTCTGCCGGGAACCGACCGGTGCCGCGGCCTGCTCGCTGGGGTGAGAGTGGGCGACGGATTTCTGCACGACGAGATCGCTCATGCGTCGATACTGGACCACACTCATGACGCGCGGATGACACGGTGGGGCAACCTGCAGGCCGATGACGGCGTCAACACTGGGTAGGCGCCCGGTAACAGCCGGGCCGACAAAGCCGATGAGCAAACGAGAGGGTTTCGGGCTTTGCCGTGAGGTGCCGGCGCCCGGGCTCGACCGATGGTGCAATACGACTCCATTGGTTCGCTCAGAGTCGGAGCCAATACCCCGAAAGGGTGAACACTGCGGTAAACGAGGCGAAACAATTGAGCAGTCTGGTCACTCCCGGTTATATTGGGCATCCAAACGGCCTAGAGAGCATGAGATCGGGGAGCTCAGCGAAGCCGTTGCACTTGTCTGATGCATCACCTTCCGAGCTCGAGGGGGCCGTCCGTGAGCAAGAGCGGCAGTCTGCGGCATAGCGCCGCGACCATGTCAACCGGCGTGTTCGCCCGTGTGACGGCCGTCGGCTTGATGTCCTGTGTCGCCCTCGTCAGCGCCCCGCCTGCTTCTTCGGCAGCCGACGCCGTTGCCACTGCTCCGGACTCGGCCGCCGCCGGGTCCGGCGGCTTCGATGTCTTCGGGATGCCCATGGCCACCACGGTCTGGCTGCTCGCCGGTGTACTGGCAGTCCTGGTCGGGCTGGTCGGCGCTTCTCGGCGTGCTCGCGCCGCCGGCCTCGGCGCCCCAACTCGTCTGGTCACTGCCGGCGTCGATGACGCCCCCTTCGCCGGGGCGACCGCGCGGCGGGCAACGACCGACGCCGAGGGTGACCGATCGTGACGTCTCCTGGACCGGGGGCCCAGCCGATGCGGATCGCTTTGGTGGGCACCCGTGGAGTTCCCGCGCGCTATGGCGGCTTCGAGACCTGCGTCGAGGAAGTCGGTTCCCGGCTGGTCGACCGCGGTCACCACGTCGTCGTCTACTGCCGCCGGCTCGGTGATGCCACCTCCGACGAACTCACCGACTACCGCGGGATGACCCTGGTGCACCTCGGTGCCCTCAAGCGCCGCAGCCTGGAAACCCTGAGCCACACCGGTTTGTCCGTCGCGCACCTGGCTCGCCATCGCACCGACGCCGCGGTGGTCTTCAACTCGGCCAACTCCCCGTGGCTGCCGGTGCTGCGGTTCGCTCGGATTCCGATCGCGACCCACGTCGACGGGCTGGAATGGCAGCGTGGGAAATGGGGACCGATCGGGCGACGCTACTACCAGGTCGCCGAACGGCTGGCCGTGCGGTGGTCCGACGCGCTGATCGCCGACGCCGTCGGGATCCAGGACTATTACCGCGACAAGTTCGACGCCGACACCGACCTGATCTCCTATGGCGCCCCCAAGATCGAGGGCGACGTCTCCGATCGGATCGGCGAACTCGGGTTGCGGGCGGGCGAATTCCATCTCGTGGTAGCGCGCTTCGAGCCGGAAAACCACGTGGACATGATCGTCGAGGGGTACCGCAAGAGCCGGGCCGCACTGCCCCTGGTCGTGGTGGGGTCTGCGCCCTACGCGGACGGGTACACCCGCAAGGTGCACGCCCTGGCCGACGATCGCGTGCGGTTCCTCGGGGGTGTGTGGGACCAGGAATTGCTGGACCAGTTGTACGCCAGCGCTCACACCTATCTGCACGGGCATTCAGTGGGTGGCACCAACCCGTCGTTGCTGCGCGCCTTGGGCGCCGGTGCGGCGACCACCGCCTTCGACGTCGTCTTCAACCGGGAAGTCCTGGGTGAGTCCGGGTTGTACTTCTCGAACTCCGATGACGTCGCCCGGCTGATCGGACAGACCGAGCGCGACGTCGTCGGCACCCTGGTACGTGCCCAGCAGTCCGCCGCCCGGGCAGCACTCTACGACTGGGACGCGGTCACCGATCGTTACGAAGCGCTGTGCCGTCGTCTGATCGCGCAACGTTCCGGCTCGAAGGAGAACTCGACACAGCAGCAGTCGCCCGCTCGAAGCATCGAGCGGGTTCCACGGGGGAGTGAGCCGCCCGCTCGAAGCATCGAGTGGGTTCGACGGGGGAGTGCATTGAGCCATGCCTCAATCAATGAGTAAGCGGGACGCGGGGAACTCACGTGACAACCACCGATAGGCTCCGGCGCGTGGTCGTGGTCGAGGATTCGACCATGTCTTCGTCGTCTTCGTCGTCTTCGTCGTCTTCGTCGTCTTCCTGGTCTTCCTCGCCGTCGGGTCCGGCAACGCCCTCCTACGCCGAAGTCCTGCAACGGCTGGGATCCGTGCAGAAACCGTCGACAGGCGCCCCTGCGTATTCACGATTCATCAACCGGCGGGCCGGGCGCTATCTGGCGGCCGCCGCGTTTCGCCTCGGTGTGACTCCGAACACCGTCACCGCCATCAGCGCGCTGTTCTCCTTCACCGGCATCGCTCTGCTGGCGTCGGTGCAGCCGTCATGGCTACTCGGGATCGGTGTCACCCTGGCGCTGGCGATCGGCTACGCGCTCGACTCCGCCGATGGTCAACTCGCCCGGTTGCGCGGCGGTGGCAGCGCGGCCGGTGAATGGCTCGATCACATGATCGACGCCACGAAGATCTCCAGTCTGCAGCTTGCGGTGCTGATCGCCGTGTACCGGTTTTTCGATTTCGGTCAGCCGGCCTTGCTGCTGGTTCCGATCGGGTTCACCGTGGTGGCAGCGGTGTCGTTCTTCGGCATGACCCTGAACGACCAACTCGAGCGCCGGCATGCCCAGACCACGGGTGTGTCACGCCGCCCGCACCCGACCTCGGCTCTGCGTTCTTTGCTGGCCATCCCCACCGACTACGGGGTGCTGTGCCTGCTCTTCCTGCTGCTCGGTGCGCCGGTGGTGTTCTTCGCGGTGTACACGGTGGTGTTCGCGGCGAATGTCGGCTACCTCGCGCTGGCGTCGGTCAAGTGGTTCCGCGTGATGCAGAGCCTTGATCGTCGTGCTTCCAGCATGCCCGGCAACGATCAAGGAAAGTCATGACGACCCGGCGTGCTCGCGGCGCTGCGGCCCGGTCGGGTGGCGGTGTGCTGGCCGGCGTTCTCGGTATTTGCCTGCTGCTCACCGCTGCGGCCTGCACGTCGTCGGACTCGGACTCGGCCTCGGCCTCGTCCTCGTCCTCGGCCGCGGTGTCGACGACGCCGACCGGTTCCGGCGAGGCGAGCCAGATGACGGATGCGTCGCAGTCCTACGCCGGCGGTTCGCCGACGGTGTCCTCGGACGGCGCGCCGGCGTCTGTCGCCGGGCCATCCGCGGATGCGACGACGGCAACGGCCCCGCCGGTGTCGACTTCCGGTGTGGCCCCGACTCCGGGTGACATCAGCCAGGTCGTCCCCAACCGCGACCTGGTGACCAATGCCGCTGTGCCGATGGACGCGTCCTCGGATCTCGGTGGACAGATCACCGCGAGACTTGCCGACGTCAAGGCGATCGACGCGCAGGCCAAGGTCCCCGGTGAGATCAGCGGGCCGGCCGTTGCCATCACGGTCGAGATCGACAATGCCTCGCCCAACGCCGTCGGGCTGGACAGCGTCAGCGTCGACGTGCAGGGAGCAGGCGGCGTGCCGACGTCACCGATCACCACCGATCCGGCGTCGCCGTTGTCCGGGGTCTTGATGCCCGGTGATAAGAAGTCCGGTGTGTACGTGTTCTCCGTGCCCGCGGACAGCCGGAGCGACGTGTCCGTGACCGTGCTGTATTCCGCGGACGCACCTGTCGCATTGTTCACCGGCAACGTTCCCACGGGGTGATGGATGCATCCGGGCCGGTTCGGCTCAACCGAAAGGCGCGTGTCTGCCGATAACCGCCTCCGGGTGACCTTGACGGTGGTCCTACTGACCGTTTCCAGCCTGGTCATCAGTGTTGTGCTGTCGACTGCCGCAGGCGGTGCCCGGGCCGGTCATTGGGCGCACCGCCGACATCGTGACCGCCGACGGCCTGCCCACGATGCAGGTCGACGGTGTGGTGTGGTCCCAGGCGATCGTGGGTAACACCGTCTACGCGGGCGGGAGTTTCGCCAATGCCCGCCCGGCCGGTGCCGGTCCGGGGACCAACCTGACCGCCAGAGCCAACTTCCTGTCCTACGACTGACGACCGGCGCCCTGAACACGGGATTCGCGCCCCACCACGAATGCTCAGGTGCAGGTGGTCGCCAAGTCGCCGGATGGCTCCCGGGGCTACATCGGCGGGACTTCACGTCGGTCAACGGTCAGACCCGCAATCGGATCGCGGCGTTCAACACGGCGACCGGGGCGTTTGATCACGACGTTCTCGCCGAACGTCGGCGGCCGGGTGAAAACGATCGTGGTGACCGACAGCACCGTCTATGTCGGTGGGATGTTCAGCACTGTCAGCGGTCAGCAGCGCAGCCGACTGGCCGCGCTCAACCCGTCGAACGGCGCCGTACTGGCCTGGAATCCAGGCGCGGATTACACCGTGAACGCCATGGTGATGACTCCCGACGGCTCCCGGTTGATCGTGGGCGGGGCATTCCAGAACGCCGCCGGCGGTCCGGCCCACGGTCTGGCCGCCATCGGCGCGGGGTCCGTCGGTGTGCGGAAAGCGGTGTCCGCCACCTCGGTGGCCGGGTCGTTCGACTTCGGCACGGACAACGAACCGACCGGCGGGGGAGTTCAACGGCACGACACCGGCCTGGTGGCCACCAGGCAACCCACTGCCTCGCCCGACATCTTCACGACCGAAGCCTGGGTCAAGACCACGACCACGACGGGCGGGAAGATCATCGGCTTCGGCAACCTGCCGGTCGGTGCCTCCGCCTTCGGCAACCTGCCGGTCGGTGCCTCCGCCCTCTACGACCGCCGGGTGCGATCAACGGCCTGGCCGACATGGCGGTGACCTTCACCGGCCGCACCGGGTTCGTGGTGTCCAACGCCACGTTCACCAACCCGACGACCTATTCGGAAGAGGCCTGGTTCAAGACCAACACCACCAGCGGCGGGAAGATCATCGGGTTCGGCAGCAGCGCCAGCGGGTTGTCGGCCGGCTACGACCGGCACGTGTACATGCAGAACGACGGCAAGGTCGTCTTCGGTGCTCACACCTGTGTGCAGAACGTCGTCATCAGAACAGATGCGTTCGCCCGCACCGTGGCGAACGCTGGGCTGCGTCGGACGTCGGTGGCGCGTGGACGCCGAACGGGTCCTCGTCGCTGTCCTCGGTCACAGGTTCGACCGGTCAGCTCCGGATGGCGTCCCCGGGTGCCGGGCCGTCGGCGTACTTGAACTCGGTGTCGGCCACGGAGATGAACGGGTCGGTGGATCTGGCCATGGACAAGGCACCGACCGGCTCCGGCGTGAACGCCGCGGTGATCGTCCGGCACGTCGGGACCTTCGACTACCGGGTGAAGCTCAGGGCGGCCGCGACGTCGCGGCATTCCAGACCACCGCGACCGACGGAGAAGCGACCCTGCAGGGGGCGGGCGCGGTGGGCATGCAGGCTTACCTGACAAGTTCCGCGACCAACGCTCCGGTCGTGGCGAGCTTCGACAACCTGGCGATCAGGACAGTTCCAGTACCGTGACGCGGGTGAGCGAAACGCCTCGGGGTGCGGGAACAGTGCTGATCGCGCACCCCAGCGCGGATCTGTATGGCTCCGATCGGGTGATGCTCGAGACCGTCGATGCCCTGGTGGCAGCCGGTCGGCAGGTGGTCGTCACGCTGCCGACCGGCGGGCCATTGGTCCAGGAGATCGAGCAGCGCGGCGCGCGGGTGGAACTGAGCCCAAGCCCGGTGTTACGCAAGAGCGCGTTGCGCCCGGCCGGGATGATCAGACTGCTGCTCGCCAGCGCCAGGAGCCTGCCGGCGAGCATCTCGCTGATCCGCCGCTCCGGTGCCGCGGTGGTGTTCGTCAACACGGTCACCATTCCGGTCTGGATCCCGGTCGCCAGGCTGGTGCGACGGCCGGTGGTCTGCCATGTCCACGAGGCCGAAGACAGCGCGCCGCCGCTGCTCAAACACGCCCTGGCAGTGCCGCTGCTGCTGGCGAACAGGCTGATCGTCAACAGCAGATTCAGCCTGGCCGTGCTGACGTCCTCTTTCGCCCGACTCGGCCGGAAGGCCACCGTGGTGGTCAATGCGGTGCCGGGCCCGGAGCGGCCGACGCCCGCCCGGGCCACCCTGGACGGCGCGACTCGGTTGCTCTATGTCGGCCGGCTCTCTCCGCGCAAGGGTCCTGATGTCGCGATCCAAGCTGTCGATGTGCTCAGATCACAGGGGGTCCTCGCCCACCTCGACTTGGTCGGTGCACCGTTTCCCGGCTACGAATGGTTCGAAGCGGAACTGCGGGACCTGGTACTGCGCAAGGATCTCGGCGGGCTGGTGACGTTTCACGGCTTCCAGTCCGATGTCTGGTCGCACCTGCTGGCGGCCGATGTCGTGGTCGTCCCGTCGATCAAGGACGAGCCGTTCGGGAACACCGCAGTCGAATCAGTACTGTCAGCCCGGCCGGTCGTGGTCAGCGCCACCAGCGGGTTGCAGGAGGCAGTCGAGGGCTACTCGTCCGCTCAACAGGTCCGCCCCGCCGACCCCGACGCGCTCGCCGCTGCCGTCGGGCGCATCCACGACGAGTGGCCGATGTTTCGCGACGAAGCGTTCCGGGACGCACGGCAGGCGGCCGACCGGCACGCGCCCGCCAGGTATGCCCGGCGGGTCTGCGAGGTGATCGATTCGATCGATTGAGTTCGTGTCCGGTTCCGCGCGCCGACGGCTGTCCGCGGATCACTGCAGGCTGGACGGCTTGTCGGAGGAGTCGGAGCCGCGGCGCGCGACGGTATCGTGAGTCCCGCCCGCGGCGCGACGGCTCTGCTGCCGTTCGACCGAACTTCCGGCGATTCGCCGGTCAGGTATGGGTGGAGGTGAGGCGTGTTCGTTGCCTGGATCGGGCTGTGTTTCCTGTACGCGCTGCTGCTGCGCGGTCGACCACTCGTCCTGGTCATCTCCAACGTGGTGCTGTGGGCGGCGCTGCCGTCGATCGCCGGTGAACTGATCACCCGTCAACCGTCGGGTTCGTTGTCCTTCCACCCCGCTACCTGGCTGATGCTCGCCACCGCCGCGGTGATGATCGTGTTCGACACACGGCGGGTACTGGACGAGATCGGTCGGCGAATCTTCGTCTACCTCGCGCTGAGCCTGTTCCTCAGCGTGGCCTTCCTGGCGACCAAGACCAGCGCGTCGGGCAGCGGTCTGGTGCTCTTCGTCGATGTGATGCTGGGGCCCGTTCTGCTGTTCCTGATCACCAACGTCGTCCTGGCGCGCAATCCGGGCGGCCTGCTCGTGCTGCGCAACTGGATCATCGGAATCGCGGCGGTCGAGGCCGGCTTTGCCATCGTGCAGAAGTTGCTGGGATCGGTGGTGCTCTACCGGGCGTACTTCCAGAAGCAGTACTGGTTCGACGAGATCAGGTTCCCGCGGTGGATGGGCACTCTCGACCATCCGCTGGCACTCTCGCTGTTGCTGTGCGTCGCGGTGCCGCTGGTGGCCGGCATCCGCTCGGTGTGGTTGCAGATTCCGCTGTTGGCGGTCATGGGCGTCGGCGTCGTGGCAACGCAATCCCGCACGGGGTTGGTTGTTGTGGCGCTCGGGGTCAGCTATGTCGTGCTGACATCGAGGATCCGGATCGCGGCCAAGGTGGTGGCCGTTGCCGTGCTTGGGGTGGCCGCTTACTTCGTGGCCACATCCTCGCTGGTGCAGGGCGTCGCCGATCGACTACAGAACGACACCGGGTCGTCGCTGGCCCGGGGTGCCGCGTTGAACTTCTTCTTGGACCACTGGGACAAGTACTTCCTGACCGGTGGCGGCGTCGGTTCGAGTTACGAGATCGCTGATCTTGCCGGTCTGACGACGAGCCTGGAGAGCTCGATCTTGATCTATGCGGTGGATGTCGGCGTCCTGTTCTCGCTTATCTACTTCGGTGTGCAGTTGGTCATCGCGCTGCGCAGTATGGGCCCGTCGCTGTGCCCCGGCCTGAGCCTGGCCGCGCTGTTGGTGGTCATCGTGCCGCAGACCTACAACGCGTTGGGCGCCAGGACATTCGCCGGGATCCTGGTGTGGCTGATACTCGCCATGGCTGCGTCGATGACCACCGAGCGAAAACGCCTCAGCGCCGAACGAGCGGTCGACAGCCCGAAGCCGGCCAGCCTGGCTGTGTGACGTCATCCGGCAGTGGGTTCCAGCAGCGGGTTCGGCAATCACCGTCCAGGATCCAGGGTTGGCGGCTCGTGCACGACGGTGGCCGGTTGTCGGCTGAGCCGGGCGAGCGCAACGTCGGAGTAGGTCGCCTGGATTTGCCGGTCGTTACCCATCCCGACGATGTTGTCCTGCTGGAGCTTGACGACCTGTGCGCTCTGCACGACCGGGAAATGGCGACCCCGCGGCCGGATCTGGCGGATCGAGATGGCGTTTTCCACGGCGACGTAGTGCAACCACACGTCGTCCGCGCGGGGACACTTCGTGGTGAACTCGAGGTTCCGTTCCACCAGGCAACGGAGCAGTCCCGGCGGGTAGATCACGCCGGACACACCTGTCGCAAAGGTCCGGCTGCTCGGCCGGGAGCTGGCGCACGGTGCCCAACTCGAATACGGCAGCAGTCCTCCGTCCTGGACGCCGACGGTCCAGGCCCGGTGGCAGTTGACCATGTCGGGAAAGTCGCGCTGTGCCCGCACCAGCCGAACGAGCCAATTCGGCGGGTAGATGATGTCGTCGTCGGCGGTGACCAGTGGCGACGAGCCGTCCCAGAGCTCGGTCAGATAGGGGAAGTACTTGGTGTGCGGCCCGTAGTTCTCCGACAGCCGCACTTCGAGGCCTCGGCCGACCAGGCGGCGCAGCCGCTCGTCAACGTTGGTGACGTGCTGATCCGAGTCCAGCCACAACACGATCCGGCTCGGCCGCAGCTTGCCCAGGCCGATGGACTCGACGGCGGCGAACGCCGTGGCGATCCGGCTGCCGTGGCTGGTCAGACTCACCGCCGGGCCGGTCCCGAGAATGCTGGCGGTGGAGCGGGCATTCGACTTGGTCAGCAGGCGCAGTGCGGTGCGCGCGACCCGCTTGCGGCCGACACCGTTCAGCCTGCGGTACGGTCGTGACGACGGTTCCGTGAACGGCCAGCCGATCAGGTCGTCGACCGCGGCCGCGATCGTCAGCAAGACCTTGGCGAGCAGCCCTGACGGTGGCATTGGTGGGACTCCTCGAGTTCTCGATGGTGCCGTCGATGGCGTGCGAGCGGTGCTCGTCGGGAAGTCTTTCGGCGGCGTCGCCGCTACGCCGGATTCCTGTGAGCCGTGCGTCGCTGCCGCACTAGCGCGTCTGGCGGTCAGGTCCACCCTTCGCCCGGCGCAGCATGCGACGTCCGAAACGAAGGGACGTGTGCCAGTCGGAGCGCCGGAAGCCGTAGAACTCCATGGGTGAGAGGTCGAAGATCCTCCACAGGAAGAGGATGTTCGCGTTCGCCGCGATCAGCGAGCCGACCAGGGTGGCGACCGCTGCACCCGTCGCGCCGTAGGTGGGCACGATGAGAAACAGCAGGGCGACGTTGATCAGGCAGGAGATCACCAGCGACGAACTGCGCAGACCTGGCCTGCCGCGGGCGGACAGGCCGGCGCCGGCGATGGAGCCGGGTGTGCCAAGGACCGCGGCCAACAGCAGCACGGCGGTGATCGGGATGGCCGGGGCAAAGTCGGCACCGAACAGCCAGGGCAACCACCAGATCATGGTCACGGCGGTGACCAGCCCGAGCAGCGCCGAGCCAGTGCTGGAGATACGCGCTGAGGTACCTAGGCGTTTGTCGGTGGCCTGCGCGGCGTCGGCGGAGAAGGTGACATCCCGAACCGCGCGATTGATGATCAACGGGATGTCGGCGATGGTAGCGGCGACGGCGTAGAGACCAAGCTGGTACGAGTCGGACAGCGGCGTCATCAGCGCCTGATCCAGCCGGGACAGCAGGATGCCGGAGATTGCGCCCACCCAGACCCGCATGCCGAAGCTCATGATCTGCCGTGGTCCGGTGTCCTTGCCGATATCGGGTTGGCTCGCTGCCGACCGACCGGTGCCTGGCATCCGCCAGTACGCGATGGCGCCGAGCAGCGGACCGATCGCGATCACGATCGTGGCAGCCATCGGGGTCAGGTTTCCGGTCAGCCAGAGCGGTATCAGCGCGGCGATCCGAGCCAGTGAGGAGATGAAACGTTCGATCGACACCCTCCGCCACAGGTGCAGACCCGAGGCCGCGCCGCGCAGCACCGCGACCACCAGGCTGGGCACGATCGCCAGCGACGCGACAGTGATCAGATGCTGGATGGTGACGTCGCCACCGCTGAGCCAGCTGGACGCCAGGATGACGGCGCCAGTGGCAGCCAGTCCGGCGAAGACCATCAGGACAAGCGCCGTGCGAGTCGCCCGGCGCACGGACACCGGAGACCGGGCCACCACGTAGTTGACCGCATCCGGGATGCCGAACGTCGCGGCGGTGATGACCAGGGTCAGTGGCGCTGTCGCGGCGGCCACCTCGCCTCGGCCGTCGACGCCCAGCGCATGCGCCAGAATCGGCGCACTGACCAGCACGGCCATCGGCGGGAAGAAGTTGCCGACGAGAGTGGCCAGCATGTTGCCGGCGACGTCACCGGGTCCCTTTGTCGTCGGTGACGTCGCGGTCGGTGACGTCGGGGTCGGTGACGTCGGGGTCGGTGACGTCGGGGTCGGGGTCGACGCTGTCTGACCGGAACGGTCAGCGTCCTCGGGCACTCGTCACATCCCCCGTCCTACCCGTTCCGAACACCGCGACTTCGTCGTTCTCGAGGTGCACCGCCCACGCTGGGTGGCCACGCCTTCCCCGCTCGCACGAGGGAGACATGGCCGTGCAGGTGGGCCCCAAGTGCACATCGCGGGTATTCCCCCGGCGCTCGCCCAGTCTATGTCGCCGCCGCAGATGTCTTGAGTGCCAAAGATGACAGAGCGTTGCATTCGGTGGCACCCCCGGGGCCCTGAAAGAGCCACGTGGACTCGCAAATGGCGGGATGTCATGACAGAATGTCGTCGTACGGCTGTGAATAGCACCGCAGATGTGCTTTGATGCTCAGACGGCCCAGCGGCAATGCGACTCAGCTTCGGGCGGTAGCCTGAGTGGCTCGGGGCACGAAACTGGCCACCACGGCAAGGGGACAAGGGTGGATCTTCACGGCTACGCACAGGCCGTCCGGAAGTACTGGTGGCTGGTGCTGCTGGTCGCCGGCCTCTGCGTGGGCACGTCCATCGTGCTGACCTACACGGCCAAGCCGCAATACGAGAGTTCGGTGACTTTCTTTGTCTCCACTCCACCGAACGCCGATGGCACAGCGCTGCAGGCCGATCAGTACGCGCAACGCCGGGTCAATTCGTATGTGGGCCTGCTGACGAGTGAGCGGCTGGCCCAGATGATCATCGATTCGACCCATGTCGACATGTCCGTGTCCGAGGTCACGAGGTCGATTGCGGCGTCTGCGGACCTGAACACGGTGTTGCTCACCGCGACGGTCACCGACAGCTCACCTGATCGTTCCTTGGCAATCGCGACAGCCCTGTCGACGCAGTTCGCTGTCATGGTCAACCAGCTGGACAACCATGGGACTCCCGAGAACGCCAACGTCGTGCTCAACGTCGTGTCCGGACCGACACTGAATCCGGTTCCGGTCTCACCGCGCAAGACGCTCAACATCGGGGTCGGCGTGTTGCTGGGTCTGGCGCTCGGTCTTGCGGCCGCGATCCTCCGCGAGGTCCTGGACAACACGGTTCGCTCCCCGCAGGTGCTGCGGACGCTGACCGACGCTCCGGTGCTGGGCGTCATCGCAGCGGATCGCCGCTCCAAGAAGTCTCCATTGATCGTCGACGACCACGCCCGATCGGTGCGGGCGGAGGCTTTCCGGCAGCTGCGAACGAATCTCCAGTTCATCGACGCCGCGCGGCCGGTCGGCGTGCTGGTGGTGACGTCGTCGATTGCGGACGAAGGAAAGTCCACCACCGCGATCAACCTTGCCGTGTCGTTCTCGGATTCGGGGCGTCGCGTCCTGCTCATCGAGGCCGACCTGCGACGACCGCGGGTGGCCGAGTACCTGGGGGTGGAGGGTGCGGTCGGGCTCACCAATGTCCTGGTGGGGCAGACAGCCATCGACGATGTGCTGCAGCCGTGGGGTCGCGGCGGCCTGACGGTCCTGCCCAGCGGGACAATCCCACCCAACCCCTCGGAATTGATGGGTAGCCCCCTGATGGCCGAGTTGATCATTCAACTCCGCAAGAGCTTCGACATGATCATCATCGACACTCCGCCGTTGTTGCCGGTCACCGATGCGGCAGTGGGCTCCCGGCTGGCAGACGGAGTCGTCGTCGTCGTCCGGTACGGCAAGACCACACGAAACCAGGTGAGCACGGCCCTCCGATCGCTGGCTGCCGTCGATGCCCGGGTTCTGGGCACGGTGCTCACCATGAGCCCGGTGAAGGGCGCCGAGGCCTATTCCGCCTACGGGTACTACGACGACGAGAGGTTGGAACGGTCGACACCGCAGGATTCCACCCCGCGGAGGCTGGAAACCGCGCAGGCTGCCGCGTCGGCCAAGCCGGTCAAACAGGCCAGACCTTTCGGTCGGATGGCCGGCCTCCGGCGACCCAGACCATCGACCCGCGTCGGCGAACGGTCGACCGACGAACCGGCCACGTCGACCAACGGGTCGAGTCAGCAGCCGACCTCGGGTTCCGCCGACTCCGACGCCGACGCCGACGCGCGCGGGGCGTCGACCGGCTCGATCACCTAGCACTCACGGCTACCCGGCATCCCGAGCAGCCGGATATTCCGTGCCGCCGGACATTGCCGCGCGCCAGCCATCGCCGCAGCGCCACGACGCAAGACGACGGCCCACGACTGTCCGAATCGCGGTTCGAGGTCATCTTCGGAGCCCCAAGTCTGGCTGTCAGTCACGATAGGTGAACAGCGGGTAGCCGAGCTCGGGGTTCACCTAATGTCCCGTCATACCGGGCAAAACCGGTGTCGGTTCAGGTTGCCTGGGCGTTACGTTCCAATTGGGTGAAGTTCGCCGCAGCTCAGTGAGCAAGAGCGCTTTGCGACGCGCAATTGGGGGTCATCTGTACCTCATTCGGGTGAGAACTGCTGCTGATGAGTTCTCTTCGGTTACTATGAATAACAGTCGACGCGCAGATGTTCCCAATGATGCAGATGGGCTAGCGTTTGATGGCCCTTGATGTTCAACTTTGGAGAAGACGTGTCTGTCCGGATCGGCTACGCCCCGGGTGCCTACGACCTCTTTCATGTCGGCCATCTCAATTTGCTCCGTCACGCCAAGGGTTGCTGCGACTTTCTCATCGCCGGCGTCGTGTCCGACGAGATGTGTGAACTGACCAAGGGCCGCCGCCCGGTCGTCCCGCTCGCGGAGCGCCTGGAGATCGTTTCGCACATCTCCTACGTCGACCGCGCCATCGCCGAGATCGTACCGGACAAGCTCGAAACCTGGGAGTCGGTCGGTTTTGACGTGTTGTTCAAGGGTGACGACTGGCGGGGCACTGCGAAGGGCGCGAAGCTGGAGCGCGACTTCGCCACGGTCGGAGTGGAGATCGTGTACTTCCCGTACACCGTGCACACCTCGAGCACCATGCTCAGGCGCGTCCTGTCCGGCATCGCAGGCGAACGGGGACACATCGAGGCGGCTGGGTGACCGCCGTCGCGAGCACTCCAAGATACCGACACGAGGAGTGGCAGTCGTCAGTGCAAACTCACCCGAAAGGTGGGGTTTTGACGGGATGGTTCCCAAAGTCGTCGCTGATAGTTACATTGGAGTGTATCAGCACCGGGGCCGATGCCCCGTTTGACGGGGCGGGACAGGGCTCATATGTCAGGCGAGAACCATTGTCTGATGGATGTGGTCACCGCCAGGGGTGACCGACCACTTCGAGGGGCCGGCGATTGATGCAGCTGTCGCCTCCGCCGCTCGCGCGAGACATCGAGGTAGTGCAGATGGCGCTGACGACCGAACCGGTCGCTTCCCCACGGCACGAGCACCGGATGGTGCGCGCTGGGACAGGTGTCGGGACAGGTTTGGATGTCGGTCCGCACGTGCCGACTGCGCCGACGGCCTCGCCAGCTGTGGCCGAGCGGGATTTCGACAGTGCGACGTTCGACAGTGCGACGTTCGACAGCACCGCTGCTGACAGCACCGCTCGTGACAGCATCACCGCTGACAGCACCGGGGCACGTTCCAAGCGACGCAGCTGGGGCCAGCGCTATGCGAGCCGGCTCGCGGTGACCGACCTGATTGCCCTGGTGTGGGCGGCTGTCGGCGTACACCTGGTGCAGCCGCAGGTCAGCCGCTCGGCCTTCACCAGCGAACCGCTCAACCTGAGCTTCGTCGCTTTGACGGTGGGGCTGCTGTCCGTGTGGCTGTTCGCGCTGCACTTGTCCAGTCGGGATCCGAAGGCGATCGGGCACGGTCCGACCGAGTACAAGCAGATCGTCCACGCCACCTTGGTCGTCTTCGGTCTGGTCGCGATCGCTGCCTACCTGTTCCAGCTGGACCTCCCGCGCAGCTACCTGTTGGTGATGATGCCCGCCGGATTGGGTGCGGTACTGGCGTCACGCTTCATCTGGCGTCGCTGGCTGCACCGCCGGCGCGATATCGGTGAGTTCATGTCCGAGGTGCTGGCGGTCGGCAACATCCCCACCGTGACCGAACTGCTACGCGACCTTCGGCGAGCACCACGTGCGGGATACAAGGTCATCGGTGTCTGTGTGAGCCAGGATGCGCAGTCGGTCGACCACGACGGTGGCGCCCTGCTCTCTATCGATGGGGTGCCGGTCCTCGGCGATCTCACGTCTGTCGCCGAGGTTGTTCGCCGGTCCGGCGCCGACACTGTCGCCGTCACTGCGACGTCTGCCTTCGGACCGAGCGCGGTGCGCCGGCTCAGCTGGGAATTGGAAGACACCGATTCCGACCTCGTGCTCGCGCCGGCCCTGACGAACATCGCGGGACCGAGGATCCACACCCAGCCCGTCGCCGGCCTGCCGTTGATCCACGTCGATCGTCCTACCTATCGCGGGGCGAACCGGATTCTGAAGAAGACATTCGACGCGGTGGGCAGTGTCCTGCTGGTGTTGCTGCTGTCGCCCGTTCTGATCGCCGTCGCCATCGCGGTCAAGGTGACCAGCAAGGGCCCGGTCTTCTTCCGTCAGGAACGGGTCGGCATCAATGGCGAGATGTTCCGGATGATCAAGTTTCGGTCGATGGTGGTCGACGCGGAAGCGCGCCTGGCCGCTCTCAAGGCCGAGCAGCACGACGCAGGAAACGAAGTGCTGTTCAAGATCAGGAACGACCCTCGGATCACCAAGGTCGGCAAGTTCATCCGGCGATTCAGCATCGACGAGCTTCCCCAACTCTTCAACGTCGTGTTCGCAGACATGAGCCTCGTCGGTCCGCGTCCGCCGCTGATGGCCGAGGTCGAGCTCTACGGTGACGAGGCGCGCCGCCGGCTCCTGGTCAAGCCGGGCATGACCGGCCTCTGGCAGGTGTCCGGCAGGTCGGACCTGACGTGGGAAGACACGGTTCGGCTGGACGTCTACTACGTGGAGAACTGGTCGATCACGGGTGACGTCGTGATCCTGTGGAAGACCGCCAAGGCAGTCGTGTCGTCCAGCGGCGCTTACTGAGCGATCACCACAGCGACGCCCGGGCCCAGGTGGCCCGGGCGTCGCCGTGTTCCGGGTCGACACCGGTGCGGAACGTCGTGTCCGGCCCACCGGTCTGCTGTTCGGATCGCGCGATCGGCTGTGGCAGGCTGAGCGGGGCCGCCATGTCGGGCGGGTATCCGGCGGCGGCGTCTGACATGGAAGGTGACGTGCGTGTTCTCTGGCCGGGTTGTGAGCGCCCTGATCGGGGTGTCCGTTGTGGTGTTGACGGTTTCCGCATGTTCCAACCCTCCGAGTTCGGCGGCGCAGGTCGGAGATGTGTCGATCTCCGAGGCCGCGATCTTCGATCGGTCGGCGGCCATGGTCCAGGCGCAGCAGACCACCGGCGCGACGGTCAGCACGAGTGCCGTCGCCGAGGTCAACCGCGGCCAAACCACGGCCGCCATCCGCGGTCAGCTGCTCGATCTGGCGGCCTCCGCGGCCGGCGTGGTGGTGACCGACGCGGATGTCAACGCCGCGCTGACCGGTGCCGGATCCGGCGCGGCCGCCACGCAACTGGGTGTCCCGGAGTCCGCGGTTCCGGACGCCGTTCGCGATCTGCTGCGGCTGGAGGGTCTGGCGAAGGTCCTGCCGGCGCAGGGAGCGCCCGTCACCAACGTCGGTGTCACCGTGGACGGGGTGACCGTCGACACCCGCGAGGATGCCATCACGACGCGCAACCAGTTCCTGGCCGACCCGGCAGGGGTCGACGAGTTGATCGCGGCGTCGACCAAGGGTCTGCAACGCCAGCAACTGAGCCTGCTGACCACACCGATGGCCGGCCCGACCGGGGTGTTCAGTGCCAAGGTCGGTGACGTCATCCTGTATCCGTCGCAGGGCAGCTACCTGGTCCTTCGAGTGCTCGACCGGGCCGAGCAGCCGGCTCTGCTCACCGCCGCCGATCTGCAACAGCAGCAGATAACCGGCGCATTCGACCTGGGCGCGCTACTGCTGGCGCCCTACGCGGAGCGGGCCGGCGTCACGGTGAACCCCCGTCTCGGCGCCTGGGACCCGTTTGCGTTACAGGTGGTTCCGGGGGGCAGTGGTTTGTGACCGAGGTTGGTGACCGTGTTGGTGATCGTGGTCGGTGATATGGACACCGGAACTGCTTCGGCTGGCCCGGACGGTGGCCTGCTGCTCGAGGCCGTGGCGGTCATGGACCGGCTACGATCGCCCGGCGGTTGCCCCTGGGACGCCGAACAGACTCACGTCTCCCTCCTGCGGTACCTGATCGAGGAGTGCTACGAGCTGGTCGACGCGGTCGAGCGCGGTGACCGCCCCGGCATCCGGGAAGAACTCGGAGACGTGCTGTTACAGGTCCTGTTCCATGCCAGGATCGCCGCGGAAACGCCGGCCGACCGGGGCGGCTTCGACATCGACGATGTCGCGGGTGATCTGGTTGACAAGCTGCTGCGGCGGCATCCGCACGTGTTCGGCACGGCAACCGCAACGACCTCAGCCACCGACGCCACCGCCGGACCGGACGATGCGCCATCCGACGTCACAACTCCGACGCTCGCGGCCGCCGACCAGCAGGACCGCTGGGACCAACTGAAGAAGTTCGAACAGGGCCGCTCCGGTGCGCTCGCCGGTGTCCCGCTGGGGCAGCCGTCCGCGGCGCTGGCCGGCAAGCTGGGGCAGCGCGCCGAGAGGTTCGGCCTTCGGGTGGAGCTGCCGGCCGGAGACTCCGTCGGTGAACAGCTGTTCCGGATCGCCTTCCAGGCCGGGGCCCGCGGAGAGGATCCGGAATCGGCCATGCGAGAGGTGGCCCGCGCGCACGCCCAGGCGCTCCGGCTGGCGGAATTGGTGGGCGAGCGGTTGAGCGACCACTGACCGACAAGCCACTGACCGACAAACCACTGACCGACAAACCACGGATTGCCAAACCACTGACCGACAGACCCGCCGGCCGACCCGAACGGGCCGGCTGACCGGTGCGGCACCGCGAACCGAGCAGTTCACATCTGCGTGTCAGGTCACGTCCCGGCGTCGGAATCCGATAACTCCGGCTATGACGAGCGCCGCCGCCAGGGCGACCATGACGATTGCCGGGGTCCATCGCATGGCCTCGGCAGGCACGGTGGGACGTGCGAGTACGGCCGCCCACGGGCTGGTCGTCGCCGTCCCCGTAGTGCCGCAGTGAACAGCTCCTCCAACGTCGGCAGTGTCGCCGACAGGCTGCGGATCCGGCCTGCGACGAGAATCCGCATGACGGAATCGATCTCGGCGGTATAGACGTCGACATGAATCCTGGAGCCCTCGACGGCGAGGTCATGCACGCCGGCGGCGGCCCGCAGCGCATCCGGAACGCTGTCCAACTCGACGGCGATGCTGGTCCGGGTGAGATGTCGCAGCCCGAACAGCGTGCCGGTCTCGACGACCGCGCCGACCTGATGATGCTGACGCGATCGCATAGTGCTTCGATCTCGGACAGGATGTGGCTGGACAGCAGTACCGTCCGTCCCCGCCCGCTCGGGTTGATGCAGTCCTGGAACACGGCCTCCATCAATGGGTCGAGCCCGGTGGTCGGTTCGTCCATGATCAGCAGTTCGACATCGGAGGCCAGCGCGGCGACGATGGCAACCTTCTGCCTGTTGCCCTGGAATAGGTGCGACCCTTCTTCCGCGGATCCAGCTCGAATCGCTCGAGCAATTCGTCGCGGCGGCGGGTGTCCATACTTCCGCGCAGGCGGGCCAGCACGTCGATCATCTCCGTTTTCCCGCACAGACATCCGGCGCGCGCGTCAACTTCGCAGGCGCGGATCTACTCGCCGAAAATGTGACGCGAGTGGCGCGAGTCGACGAGTTCAGCCGCGCCACGGAAGATGATCCGCGCGATCCACACAGGTCACTCGCCGGGGAGCGACACCCCGATCTGCCGGCGGATCTCGTCGATTGTCGACAAGATCGCGACGGTCTCTTCCGCCGGCAGCAGGGGGGATTCGAACACCCCGTCGGCGACCAGGGCGGCCACGTGTGCGGCTTCGTAACACAGCCCCTGGTGGCCGGACACGGTGTCTGGTTCGCGGACCAGTTGCCGATCGTCGGCGCCGGTCAGGGTCAGGACTCCGGGTGCGTAGAACGGGCCGGACAGTTCCACCCGGGCGGCCGTTCCCGAGATCGACGCCCTGGTAGGGGTTCTCGCCCACAAGGTGGTGTTCAGGCAGGACTGGGCCGCGCCCTTGCCGAGGGTGATCGACACTTGGCCGTCCACCCCGGTGTCGGTCAGCCGGCCGGCGGCGACAACGCTATCGGGTTCGCCCAACACGAAGGACGCGAAGGACAGCGGATAGATTCCCAGGTCCAGCAGCGCGCCCCCGGCCAGTGCGGGGTTGAACAGCCGATCGGCGGGATCTGGGTCGAACGACTGGCCGTGGTCGGCGAGCACGGTGACCACCTCGCCGAGCATGCCGTCGTCCAGCAACTGCCGCAGGACGTCGGTCTGCGGCAGGAAGCGGGTCCACATTGCCTCCATCACCAACACCCCGCCTGCCCGCGCAGCCTGCACCACCTCGCCGGCCTCGACCGCGTTGCGGCAGAAGGCCTTTTCGACCAGGACGTGCTTGCCGGCGGCGATCGCCAGCAATGCCTGGGCACGATGCTCGCTGTGCGGAGAGGCCACATACACCACGTCGACATCCGGGTCGGCCACCAACTGCTCGTAGGAGTCGTAGGCCTTGTCCGCGCCGTGCGTGGCCGCGAACGCTGCCGCGCGGTCGGCCGATCGCGAACCGACGGCAACCAGCTGCTGGCGGGTGTTGCGGCGTAGCGCATCGACGAATCCGCCGGCGATCCGTCCCGGCGCCAGCACGCCCCACCGCAGCGGCGGCGCCTGCGCCGGCTCCGGAGTGCGGGCGATCGGCAGCGTCGTCGGGAAGGCAGGCATGTGGGGATGATCGCACGGCCGGCCGGGTGGGCGCCGTCGAGGAGCGGACGCTGTTCTTCCCGGAAGAGGTGACTGGCCGTCGATGGAGCAGTTGTCACAACCGATGTCTGCTTCAGGTGCTTCTTCGAGTGAACCGGGACAGACCTTCGGAGAACCGAGCGGGTCGGACTTGTATCGCGACCAGTCGACGCGCAGCGGAAGGACCATGCCAGACCTGGGCGCAGACTGTGCCGGGACGCTGCATGGACAGCCACGGGCCGATCACCTCCGGATTCTCGCGGTGCGCAACTTCGGCTGCGACGAGTTCGGCGGCCAGAGCGTCCCGGGCGCTCTGGGTTCGCGCCCGGCGGATGATCACGGCAGCTCCTTGTGCTCATGTGAAGGCGGAGCGCCACGAGCCCGGTCAGAGCCGGGAGTTGATCGCGAAACGGCCGAGGCTCCGAATGCAACTTATCGTGCCACCGCGCGACGCGTTGACGATGGTCTGACGACAACAAACCGCGCGGCCGTGCAGAACCGCGTTGGTCTTTCGACGGGTGTCGCATCGGCCTTCCGGGCGTCGCCGATCCGGGTCGTCGAGTACCAGACCGTGGCGGGTCGGCCCGGGGTGAGGCGCTGTGACGTTCGCCTCCGATGACCACCGCACGCTCGCGATGGCTCACGATGAACGGGTGAGCGACGGCCGCGCGAGTGACGCCACCGGGGCGGAGGGGGTCGGCGCCGCGCGGACGCGGCGCCGATTCACCGGCCGCATCGCGTTGCTCGGGCCGGCCTTCGTGGCGGCGGTTGCCTATGTCGATCCGGGCAACGTCGCCACAAACCTGCAGGCGGGGGCCAGGTACGGGTACCTGCTGGTGTGGGTGCTGGTGGTGGCCACCGCGTCGGCCGGCGTGGTGCAGTACCTGTCGGCGAAGCTCGGGCTGTCGACCGGGTCGTCGCTGCCCGAACTGGTCGGAAGCCGGCTGGGCACGTCATCGCGGCTGGCGTACTGGTTGCAGGCCGAGGCGGTGGCGATGGCCACCGACCTGGCGGAGGTGATCGGGGGCGCGGTTGCCCTGTATCTCTTGTTCGACCTGCCGCTGCTGCTGGGCGGGGTGATCGCCGGCGTGGTCTCCCTGGCGTTGCTGGCGATCCAGAACCGGCGGGGTCAGCGGCCGTTCGAGCGGGTCATCACCGGGCTCCTGCTGGTCATCGCGGTGGGCTTCCTGGCGGGATTGTTCGTGGCTCCACCATCGCCGGCGGACGTCGCCGCCGGGCTGGTGCCCCGGTTCGACGGCCTGGATTCGGTGTTCCTGGCCACCGCGATGTTGGGTGCGACGGTGATGCCGCACGTCGTCTACCTGCATTCCGCGCTGACCCGTGACCGGTTCGGGTTGGTGCCTCCCGGCCCGGAGCGGCGCAGGCTGGTCGGGGCGACCCGAACCGACGTATGCGTGGCCATGCTGCTGGCCGGCACCGTCAACGTCGCGATGTTGCTCGTCGCCGCGTCGGGGCTGCGGGGTCACGACGGGGTGGACACCATCCAGGGCGCGCACGAGGCCGTCACCGCAGCCCTCGGTCCGGCTGTCGGTGTGCTGTTCGCGGTCGGACTGCTGGCCTCGGGGCTGGCGTCGACCTCGGTCGGCTGCTACGCGGGCAGCGTCATCATGGAGGGCCTGCTCCGCCGCCGGGTGAATCTGCTGGCCCGGCGCGCCGTCACGCTGATCCCTGCGTTGATCGTGCTGGCGATCGGCACCGACCCGACCGGTGTGCTGGTCCTCTCGCAGGTGGTGCTGTCGTTCGGGCTCCCGTTCGTCCTGGTCCCGCTACTGGTGCTGACCTCGAATCGGGCGCTGATGGGGTCCGAGGTCAACGGCGCGGTGACCAGCACGATCGGATGGCTGATCACCGGCGCCATCACCGCGCTCAATGCGGTGCTCGTGGTCGGGCTCGTCACCGACCTCTGATACTGCCCCGCAGGGGCCGGACGCCTAAGGTCGATATCAGCCGCCCGTTCCGGCGGTCATGGGGAGTTGTCATGCGTGTCGCCGTGTTCTTGGTCGCAGGATTCGTCCTGCTGTTCCTGCTCCTGCTGGCCACGCAGAAGGCCGGGCGGCGATCGGCCGCGCGGGTCTCGCTGGTCTTCATCGTGATCTGGCTGCTGGTCGCCGCCGCCAACATGTGGTACGGAGTGACCCAGGCCGGTGACAGCGTGCTCGGCGCCTTGCCGGTCGCGTTGTTGATCTTCTTGCCACCTGCTCTGCCGGCCGCGGTGGTCTGGACCAAGAACCGCCGTGCGTGACGACTGGTGATGCCTGGACACAGCTGCAGTAGTCCGGCCGGTCGGCGATTCGCCCGGCCGCCGCGTCGCCGCTCACCGAGCGCTACACTCATTGCCAAGGTCATGAGTTCCAGCACCAGCCCCGGCTCGCTGGACGGCAACCCTCCACACGCGGTGGGGTGCCCCGGGTGATGACCAGGCGGATCACCGAACCCGGCGATCCGCAAGCGCGGGTCCGCGTCCGGCGGGCCTGTCAGGACGGACAGGAGTGCCGCAGTGCGCACGATGATGTGTTGTTGTAGCTGACAGCAGACGACCCAGCCGCACGTGCGGGTTCGTTCGCTCGGACCCGGAGGCCGTCAGGCCCACCGAGCCGGCGACGTGCCCGCTCAGGCGGTTTCCGCCCCAGGACAACGTCTGACTGCTGCCCCGCCCACCCGGTCAACCGGTCCGCGGTGGCCGGCCCATCCCGCCATACCGGCGGCAACCGCCGTCGGCCCTACTCCCAGGAGCCCGAATGAGCTCGAACTGGTCTTTCGAGACCCGCCAGATTCACGCCGGCCAGGTGCCCGACCCGGCCACCAAGGCCCGCGCGTTGCCGATTTACCAGACCACCTCGTACGCCTTCGATTCCTCCGAGCACGGGCGCAAGCTGTTCGCCCTGGAAGAACTGGGCAACATCTACACCCGCATCATGAATCCCACCCAGGCCGTGGTCGAGGACCGCATCAATTCCCTGGAAGGTGGAGTCGGCGCGCTGCTCGTCGCTTCCGGGCAGTCGGCGGAAACCCTGACCATTCTCACCTTGGCACAGGCCGGCGACCACATCGTGTCCTCGCCTCGGCTGTACGGCGGCACCTACAACCTGTTCCACTACACGCTGCCCAAGCTCGGCATCACCGTCGGGTTCGTCGAGAACCCCGACGACCCCGATTCCTGGCGCGCGGCGATCCAGCCGAACACCAAGGCGCTGTACGCCGAATCGATCTCCAACCCGCTGCTGGACGTGCTGGACTTCGACGCGGTGGCGGCCGTCGCCCACCAGGCCGGTGTCCCGCTGATCGTCGACAACACCGTGCCCACCCCGTATCTCATCCGGCCGTTCGAGCACGGCGTCGACATCGTGGTGCACTCGGCCACCAAGTACCTGGGCGGCCACGGCACCGCCATCGGCGGTGCCATCGTCGACTCCGGCAACTTCGACTGGGTCGCCAACGCCGAGCGGTTCCCGGGTTTCAACACACCCGATCCCAGCTACAACAACCTCACCTGGGGGGTGGACCTGGGCCCGGAGGGGCTGTTCAAGGCGAACGTGGCCTTCATCTTCAAGGCCCGCCTGCAGGGCCTGCGGGACATCGGCCCGGCCATCTCCCCGTTCAACGCCTTCCTCATCTCGCAGGGCATCGAGACATTGTCACTGCGGCTGGAGCGGCACAACTCCAATGCCGCCAGGGTCGCGCAGTGGCTCAGCGAGCGCGACGAAGTGGAATCGGTATCCTATCCGGGCCTCGAGTCCAGCCCCTGGCACGACCGTCAGCTCAGGTACTCACCCAAGGGCGGCGGCCCGATCGTCTCGTTCGAGATCAAGGGTGGCGTGCCGGCCGGGCAGGCGTTCACCGACGCGCTGGAGTTGTTCACGAACCTGGCCAACGTCGGTGACGTGCGGTCGCTGGTCATCCACCCGGCGTCGACCACGCACGCCCAGCTGGCGGCGGCGGAGCAGCTGACCACCGGTGTCACCCCGGGGCTGATCAGGTTGGCCGTGGGCATCGAGCACATCGACGACATCCTCGCCGATCTCGAGGCCGGCTTCCGGGCTGCAAAGTCGGACTGAGAACGAGAAGAACTTCGGCTGTGACCCCGTGACAACGGTGACCGATCGAACCGGAGCCGGCTTGATCGCCGGCTCCGGCTTCGCCCTGCCGCTACAACAGGACGGGTCGACTGACCTCCACATCGACGCGCGGGTGTACGCCGACATCGGCCCACTGGACACCGAATCCGGTGCCCGGCTGGATGCCGTGACCATGGCGTACGAAACCTGGGGAACGCTGAACCCGTTGCGCGACAACGCGGTTCTCGTGCTGCATGCACTCACCGGTGACGCGCATGTGGTCGGGCCGCCCGGCCCGGATCAACCGACACCCGGGTGGTGGGACGGCCTGATCGGACCTTCCGCACCGCTGGACACGGACCGTTTCTTCGTGATCGCCGCGAACGTGCTGGGCGGGTGTCGTGGCACCACCGGCCCGTCATCGACGGCGCCCGACGGCCTGCCGTACGGCTCGCGGTTCCCGCGGATCACCGTCCGGGACCAGGTGGCCGCGGAGGTGGCGTTGGCCGACAGGTTGGCGATCGATCGATTCGCCGCGGTCCTCGGCGGATCGATGGGCGGTATGCGGGTCCTGGAATGGGCGGTCGGACATCCGGACCGGGTGGGCCGGGCCATCGCCCTGGCCACCTGCGCATATTTCACCGGCGATCAGATCGCCTGGAGCGTGCCGCAAATCGCGGCGATCAGGAGTGATCCGCACTTCTCCGGCGGCGACTACTACGACGGTCCGGCGCCGCTGGCGGGGATGGCGATCGCCCGGCAGATAGCCCACACCACCTACCGGTCGGCGCTGGAGCTGGACACCCGGTTCGGTCGGGCGGCGCAGGGCGACGACGACCCGCTGGACGGTGGCCGGTTTGCGGTGCAGTCCTACCTGGAGCACCACGGTGACAAACTCAGCAGGCGTTTCGATCCGAACTCCTACGTGGTGCTGACCGAGGGCATGAACTCGCACGACATCGGCCGTGGGCGGGGCGGCGTGCACGCGGCGCTGCGCCGCATTTCGGCGGAACTCACGGTGGCCGTGGTCGATTCCGATCGATTGTTCCAGCCCGCCCAGGGGGAGCTGATCGCGACCGCGCCGACGGCCCGGGAGCTGGTGACGATGCATTCGGACTATGGCCATGACGGCTTCCTGATCGAGGCCGACGCCATCGCGGCCGTGGTCCGGGACGCGGTCGCCGGCTGACGTGCGCTGTCCGGCAAGGAATGTCAGTCCGGCGGTCGGATCACCGGTAGGTCGGTGCGGGCGAAGTCGTTGCCCACGCACAGGATCGGAAGGCCGGTCTGTTCGGCGAGGGCATAGGTGCAGCAGTCGCCGAAATTGAGCGAGGCGGGGTGCCGACCCTTGCCGAAGCGACGCCAGGCATGCAGGCCCCGGTCGGCGAGATCCGCGGTGAAATCGACGACGGTGATCCGGCCGTCGCGAACGGCACGGGCCGCCATTCCCTGCGAACCCGGTATTCGGGCCTCCAAGACCATGCCGAATTCGAGTGCTGTCGGCGCGGCCATCAGTGGTTCTCCGACTCGGGAAAGCTGTTCCAGAAGCCAGGCCCGTGCGGGTTCGCGCAGCATGATCGACATGACTGCCGACGTGTCGATGACGATCTCGGTCAAGAGGGCAAACCGTTCTCGTCGTAGCCGATGATCTCCTCAGGCGTTCGATCGTCAACGACCGGCATCGACGAGTATTCAAGGCTGAGCCGATTGAGCCGCTCGGCAATGTCGATGCGGTTGCGTGAGCGAATCCGATCAAGCCGTTCTCGCAGCGCGTTCGTCACCGCCTCGGTCAGGGTTTCTCCGGTCTCGGCCGCCAGTTCCCGGGCGAGCCGATCGGCTTCGTCGGTCTTGATGCTCAACGCCATGGTAGACAGTCTAGACGACAAGGTGGCTTTCTAGACCGGCACCCATCGACCCTATTTCGGTCGTCGACCGTCGTTCCGGCATCCCGCGCACGCCCACCGGTCCGTAGGCTGACCTGACCTGAACAGCGTCATGAGGAGACGTCATGCCATTGCGGTTGGGCTACAAGGCATCTGCCGAGCAATTCGGACCAGTGGAACTGGCCGGCTTCGCCGCCCGTGCGGAGCAGGCAGGGTTCGACTCGGTGTTCATCTCCGATCACCTGCAGCCCTGGCGGCACGACGGTGGCCATGCCCCGGCGGCCTTGCCCTGGCTCGGCGCCGTCGGTGCGCGGACGGAGCGTGTACTCCTGGGCACCTCGGTCCTCACCCCGACGTTCCGCTACCACCCCGCGGTCGTCGCCCAGGCGTTCGCCACCCTCGGAGTGCTGTTCCCGGGACGGGTCATCCTCGGGGTCGGATCGGGCGAGTCGCTCAACGAGGTACCGCTGGGTCTGCACTGGCCCGACGGCAAGGAGCGCTTCGCCCGGCTCAAGGAGGCCGTGACGCTGATCCGCGAACTGTGGACCGGCGAACGGGTGTCGTTCGAGGGCACCTACTACCGCACGGACAAGGCCACCATCTACGACCGGCCCGACGTCCCCGTACCGATCTACATCGGGGCCTCCGGTCCGGCGGCGACCCGGCTCGCGGGCCGGGTCGCGGACGGCTTCATCACCACGTCGGGCAAGGCGCCGTCGTTGTACTCCGAGACGCTGCTGCCCGCATTGGCCGAAGGCGCCGGGAAGGTCGGCCGGACGCTGGACGATCTCGATCTGCTGATCGAGATGAAGGTCTCGTTCGATCCCGATCGCGAGCGGGCGTGGGCGGACACCAAACATTGGGCGGCGCTGGCCCTCACCACGGAACAGAAGAGCAGCGTCGAGGATCCGATCGAGATGCAGCGACTGGCCGACGAACTGCCGGTCGCGCAGGCCGCGTCCAGGTGGATCGTCTCCTCCGACCCCGATGAGCACGTGGAGAAGATCCGCAGCTACCTCGATCTTGGCTTCCGGCACCTGGTGTTCCACGCACCGGGCCCCGATCAGGATCGGTTCCTGACGTTGTACGGGGAGCAGGTGTTGCCCCGGTTGCGCGCGCTCGGCTGAGCTCTGCTGCCGCGCGTGCAGTCGCTCTCCGCGACCCGGGACGCGCCGAGCGACACGGCAAGGCGCGTCGACAGGACCGGCCGAGCGCTGGCCTCTAGGCTATGTGCGGCAGTGGACAGGGACCGCCCGGTGCCTCCGTGCCTTGCTTCTCATCGGCAGGAACGACCCGTCAGCGAAGGGATGTGCCCATGGCGGCCATCGAACTCATCGGCGCCCGCGAGATTCTCGACTCTCGAGGAAACCCCACGGTCGAAGTGGAGGTTGCGCTGGACGACGGCTCGCTGGCACGGGCCGCGGTGCCGTCGGGTGCCTCGACCGGCGAGCACGAAGCGGTAGAACTCCGTGACGGGGACCCCACGCGGTATCTCGGCAAGGGCGTTATCAAGGCCGTGGAGGCCGTGCTCGAGGAAATCGGCCCGGCACTGATCGGGTACGACGCGATCGAGCAGCGGGTGATCGATCAGAAGCTGATCGACCTCGACGGGACTCCGGACAAGGGTCGGATCGGTGCCAACGCGATTCTCGGTGTCTCGCTGGCGGTCGCCAAGGCCGCCGCGGAATCCGCCGAGCTGGAACTGTTCCGTTACCTGGGTGGCCCGAACGCGCACATCCTGCCCGTCCCGATGATGAACATCGTCAACGGCGGTGCTCACGCCGACAGCGGCGTCGACGTGCAGGAGTTCATGATCGCGCCGATCGGCGCGCCCACTTTCCGGGAGGCGCTGCGCTGGGGCGCCGAGGTCTATCACTCGCTCAAGTCCGTGCTGAAGAAGGCCGGCTTCTCCACGGCGCTCGGCGACGAGGGCGGGTTTGCGCCTGCGGCATCGTCCAGCAAGGCCGCGCTGGACCTGATCTCCGACGCCATCACCAAGGCGGGATTCGGCTTCGGCAGCGATGTCGTGCTGGCCATGGACGTCGCGGCCACCGAGTTCTTCTCCGACGGCGCCTACGCCTACGAGGGCAGCGCCAGGAGCTCAGACGAGTTGATCGCCATCTACACCGATCTCATCGCCAACTACCCGATCGTCTCCATCGAGGACCCGCTGTCCGAGGATGACTGGGACGGCTGGATCTCGATGACGACCCAGCTCGGCTCGAAGATCCAGATCGTCGGTGACGACCTGTTCGTCACCAACCCGGAACGGCTGGAGGACGGCATCGCCCGCGGCGCCGCCAACGCGCTGCTGGTCAAGGTGAACCAGATCGGCACCCTGTCCGAGACGCTCGACGCGGTGACGCTGGCGCACAACGCCGGATACCGGTGCATGATGAGCCACCGTTCGGGCGAGACCGAGGACACGACCATCGCCGACCTGGCGGTGGCGACCGGGTGTGGTCAGATCAAGACCGGCGCGCCGGCGCGCTCGGAGCGGGTGGCCAAGTACAACCAGCTGCTGCGTATCGAGGAGAACCTCGGGGACGCCGCACGGTACCTCGGGGAACTGGCCTTCCCGCGGTACCAGCAGGGGGCCTGAGCCCGAGGATGACGTCCACCCCGCAGCGCCGCCCCGGACACACGTCGCGCGCTTCGCGCGCCTCCCGGGCGGTGGGTGCCGCAGGGCGGGCCGACGCCGACCGGACGCGGCGATCCCGCTCCGGATCGTCACGACCGGCTGGTTCCCGGCCCGCTACGGCGCCGGCCGCCTCCGCAACCGGCGCCGCGCGCCGGTCGGGGCGCGGATCGACCGGTGTCGTACCCACCGTGGGTCGTGCCCTGTTGCCGCAATCCCGGCTGGCCAGGCAGGTGGCGATACTCGGTCTGGTGCTGTGTGCCGTGGCGCTGTCCGTGGCGTTCCCGCTGCGCAACTACCTCGAGCAGCGGGCGGAGTTGGCCGATGCGGTGGTCGCCCAGCAATCGCTGGAACACCAGCGTGACGAGTTGCAGGCGCGGAAGAGCGCGTTGCAGGATTCCGGCTACGTGGCCGCCGAGGCCCGCCGTCGACTGCAGTACGTGACGCCCGGGGAGACGGTCTTCGTCGTACACGCTCCCGCGCTCGGAGAAGCGGCGCAGCCCGGGTCTGCGGCGCCCGCGCGCGACCAACCGTGGTACGGCAGCCTGTGGGACACCCTGTCCGAGTCCGGCACGCCGTAAGGGTGCGCTGGCAGCTCGTCACCGACATCGACCGGGAGACGTTGGCCCGTGAACTCGGCCGCCCGCCCCGTGGCCTGCTGGCGGTGGCCTATCGATGCGACCACGATGTCCCGGCTGTGGTTCAAACCTCCCCGCGGTTACCGGACGGAACGATTTTCCCGACGACGTTCTACCTCTGCTGCCGCGCGCTGACCACCGCGGTCAGCCGGATGGAATCGTCCGGCCTGATGCGGGAGATGACCGCACGGTTGAGCACCGATATCGAACTGGCCGCCGCCTACCGGCGGGCGCATCTGTCGTATCTCCGGCAGCGCAATCAGCTCTGTGACTTAGGGAACCACACCACGGCCGGCGGAATGCCCGACCGGGTGAAGTGCCTGCACGTGTTGGTCGCGCATTCGCTGGCTGTCGGCCGGGGTGTCAATCCGCTGGGTGACGAGGCGGTGGACGCCCTGGACGAGTATTTCCACGGCCAGCCGCCGTGCGCCCGACTGGATTGATCGCTGGTGCGAGATGTCCAGCGCTGTAAGAGGTACCGCGATGCGGTAAGCGGCCGACTGCGGTCGGCGGTGAGGTTTCGGCGCAGTGGCTCGGCACATTCTGCGTCAGAGCCCGGTGACCAGGGGGAGAGATGAAAGCCACGGAGTCGACGGCGCAGCTGCTCCGGCAGGCGCGATCGTTTCTCGAGCTGATGCGATCCGAGCAGGTGATCGATGCCGATTCCGGTGCCGGCCGACTTCGGCAGATCACCAATTCCGTGGCACGGAGCGGGCAGTATTCGATGACGTTCACGGAATTGGAATATGCCTGCCGGGTGGCCTGGCGGAACAGTAGCCGCTGCATCGGCCGGCTCCCGTGGCGCACGCTGACCGTGCGGGATTGCCGTGATCTGCAGTCTCCGCAGGAGATCTTCCAGGCGTTGGTCGACCACCTCCGGCTGGCCACCAACGGGGGGCGGATCCGACCGATGATGTCGGTCTTCGCCGCTGATGCGCACGGGCGACCGCGGGCGAGGATCTGGAATCCGCAACTGATCCGTTACGCGGGATGGCGCAGGCCGGACGGGACCGTGCTGGGTGATCCACTGCACGTCGAATGCACCGCCGAGCTGGAGCATCTCGGCTGGCGCCCGCAGGAGCGGTCGGCGTTCACCGTGCTGCCGGTGGCGATCCAGGTGGGTGACGGTCGTCCGCAGCTGTTCGAACTGCCGGCCGACGCGGTGCTGGAGGTCTCGATCCGTCACCCCGAGCTGCCGTGGTTCGCCGAGCTCGGTCTGCGGTGGTACGCGCTCCCGATGGTGAGCGGGATGGCGCTGGAGGCCGGCGGGTTGCGCTATTCGGCAGTGCCGTTCAACGGGTGGTACATGGGGACCGAGATCGGCGCACGGAACCTGTCCGACACGGATCGATACGACCGGCTGCCCGCCATCGCGCGTGGGCTCGGCCTCGACACCCGAAGTTCGACCAATCTGTGGCGCGATCGCGCACTGCTCGAGCTGAACGTCGCGGTGTTGCATTCGTTCCGGGTGGACGGGGTCAGGATCGTCGATCACCACAGTGCCTCCGACCAGTTCATGACCCACGTGCAGCGGGAGGAACGGCAGGGCAGGGACACTCCGGGCGACTGGTCGTGGCTGGTGCCGCCGATGAGCGGGTCGACCACTCCGGTCTTTCATCGCTACTACTCCGATGGGCTGCAGACTCCGGGTTTTCGGGAGCAACCGGCTCCATGGACCGAGCAGGGCAGGGCGAGCGCGGTGCCGCAGGGCGCGGTGTGTCCGGTAGCGCATGCCGAGCACGAGGCGGCTTGACGCGGCTCAACGCGGGGACGGCGTGACTGCGGCCACGATGCCGGCGAGTCGATGACCGGTCGGTAGGTCACCGAAGACCCGGTCGCCGCCGTCACCCAGCCGAGTGGCGCAGTACAGCGCGGCGACCTGCGGTGGGGCGTGCTGCAGCAGCAGCGCTGCGGCGAACAGTCGCGCCGTCAACGACGCGACGGTCCTGGCCGCGGCGGGGTCGGGATCTCCGGACAGCAGGGACTTCAAGGTCGTCACTGAGCTGTCGAATGACCGGTGGGTGCCTGCCGCCGCGTCGAGTTCGGCCAGCAGCGCGTCGGCCGAGTCCGGTGACCGCTGCAGCGCCCGCACCGCGTCCAGCGCACTCACCGTGCCCGATCCCTCCCAGATACCGTTCAGCGGCGATTCCCGGAGCAGCCGGGCGAGCGGGAACGTTTCGACGTATCCGTTGCCGCCCAGGCATTCCAGGGCTTCGGCGATCATCGGGACGGCGCGCTTGCAGACCCAGAACTTGGCCGCCGGGAGGGCGATCCGCAGCAGCGCTGCGTCCTGTGCGCACGCCGCCGGTCGAGATGCAGCTGGCGCGATCGCGTCGACCAGTGCGCCCAGTCGCATCGCCGTCAACGTCGAAGCCCACGATTCCAGCGCGAGATCGGCCAGTACAGCCGTCATCGCGGGCTGTCGGATCAGCGGGTGGCCGAATGCCCACCGGTGGGCGGCGTAGTGCGCCGCCTCTGACAGTGCGGCACGCATCTGCCCTGCCGACCCCAGCACGCAGTCGACCCTGGTCATCGTCACCATCTGCAGGATGGTGGCGACGCCGCGGCCTTCCTCGCCGATGCGCCACCCGATCGCGTCGTCGTACTCGATCTCGGCCGAGGCATTCGACCGGTTGCCCAATTTGTCCTTCAGCCGCACGAGGCGCAGGCCGTTGCGCTCGCCGTCCGGTAGCACCCTGGGCAGCAGGAAGCAGCTCAGCCCGCCCGGGGCCTGCGCCAGGGTGAGGAACAGGTCGTTCATCGGCGCAGAGGTGAACCACTTGTGGCCGTTCAGCCGGTATTCGCCCGTCGCTGCCGGCTGGGAACCGATCGGTGTCGCCGTCGTGACGTTCGCCCGGACGTCGGACCCGCCCTGTTTCTCGGTCATCGACATCCCTGCCAGCAAACCACCTTTCGATGCCGGCGGACGTAGACCGAAGTCGTAGGCGGTCGTCTGCAGGCCAGGGCCGTACACCTGGGCGAGGTCGGGACGTTGCCGGAGCACCGGGACCGCGGCGTACGTCATCGAGATCGGGCACATGTGCCCGGATTCGGTCTGAGTCCAGAGATAGAAGCCCGCGGCCCGTGCCAGGTGGGCGTGCGTTCCGGCGTCGGGTGCCCAGGGTGCTGCGTGCAACCCCGCCCCGACGGCTCGCGACATCAAGGTGTGCCATGCCGGGTGGAACTCGACCTCGTCGATGCGTCGGCCGGCCCGGTCGTGGGTGTGCAGCACGGGTGGGTGGATGTTCGCCAGTCGGGCGGCGTCGATGATCGGGGCGGAGCCGGCCAGGACCGCGAGTTCGGCGAGGGCCGGGCTCAGCGTCGTACCGGCCGCCACCAGACCCGCGTGCAGCGCGGGGTCGGAGTCGGCGAGGTCGTGATCGACCAACGGCGGAACCTGGTTGGTCGCCGGCGGGAACGCAGTGCCATGGGCCGGTGGACGGCGGATCGGAGGAACGTGGACCGGACTGTCTGGCACTGCCAGGCCTCCTTGCGAAGCATGCCGAACGCGCGGGTACCGTCCGATCATGGCTCACGGTTGCCCGTTCGGCGCTCGCGATCGGTCAGGGTGAAGGTGAGCGACCACAGTCTTCGGGTCGCGGCCATCGACTGCGGCACCAACTCCATCCGGCTGTTGATCGCTGATGTCATCGCCGGCGAGTCAGGGCCGCGCCTGGTCGACGTGCATCGGGAGATGCGGGTGGTGCGGCTCGGTGAAGGTGTCGACGCCACGGGTGCGCTGTCCGCCCATGCGCTGGATCGGACCTGGCGCGCGTTGGCCGATTACACGGCCGCGATCCGCTCGTCAGGAGTGGTCCGGGTGCGAATGGCGGCCACGTCGGCCACCAGGGACGCCGCCAACCTGCAGGACTTCATCCAGATGGTGCGCTCGACGCTGGGTCACGACCCCGAGGTGATCACCGGGGACGAGGAGGCCGAACTGTCCTTCGCTGGTACCGTCGGCGAACTGGACCCGGATACCGGGCCGTTCCTGGTGGTGGACATCGGCGGTGGCTCGACCGAAATCGTCACCGGGAACCGACGGCGGGGGATCAACCAGATCAGCGGGGCGGTCAGCCTGGACATCGGGTGCGTGCGCATCACCGAGCGCATCCTGCGATCGGATCCGCCGCCCGCGGCCGAGCGTGACGCGGCGCGCGCGTGGGCGCGTGCCCTGCTGACGTCCGGGCTGGACGAACTGCCCGTGTCGTCCGTTCGACGGTTGGTCGCGGTGTCGGGTACCGCCACCACGGTGGCGGCGGCCGCCTTGAAGCTCACCTCCTACGATGCGTCCCGCATTCATCTCTCGCGCATCTCTACCGACGACGTCCATCGGGTGTCCGCGTTCTTCCTCGGCGCCCACCGCGCCCACCGCGCCGCCCTGCGGTACATGCACCCAGGTCGGGTCGATGTGATCGGCGGGGGAGCGCTGATCCTGTCCGAATTGGTGACGTTGGTGCAGCAACGGGTTCCCGCGATCCGCGAGGTCACCGTCTCCGAACACGACATCCTGGACGGATTGGCCCTTTCACTGGCCTGAGCCTCGGGTGAGGTCGCCTGGCGACGCCGATCGCCGCCCGTTGTTGATCACCCGGGGGCCGGACGGCGCGCGGTGGTTCTCCGGCATTGGCACCGATGCGATCGGACTGCTCACCATCGACGGCCAGGCGCCGACCCCGCACGGCGGTTGCCGGGTGGACCCTGTGGGGCTCGGATCAGGTGGCCCATATCGCGGCCGATGGTGCGATGATGCTGGCCGACCTCCCGCCGGCCGGCGTGCCCCACGGCCTGGCCTTCGGACGGGACGGCGGGCTGTGGGTTGCCTTGGAATCCGGGGCGCTGGCGTGTCTGGACGCAGCCCCCGGTCGTCGGACTGAATCCGGGCGTGGGACCGGACCGCCCGGCGATCTCCTACGCTGGACCCGCATCCATCGCGACACTCGCCCCCGTAGCCCAATCGGCAGAGGCAGGCCCCTTAAAAGGGTTCCAGTGTGGGTTCGAGTCCCACCGGGGGCACCCAATCGCAACCCCACCGAGCTGCGGGTATGGATCAGTTGGGGTGTCCAAAATCGCTGCGCGCCCACCTTTCTCTTGGTCCATGATCGGTGACGCCGATCAGGGCGTCGCGACACTGAACACCGCCGAGGGACCACTACCCCACCACCCTGATCGCGGGCAGCCGACCGAGGTTCACGGAGCGAGCGCCACCCACGACCCGCATCACTCCCCGGCGCACGCTGAGAGACTTTGTTTCGCCAGCAGTCCTCGGAGCGTTACCTGCCGGTGACACCTCGTGACGAATATAGCGACCATCGGCCCGGTCGGCGAACATCATCGGAGGGAACTACTCGGCTGCTCTCGGCGTTGAACAGGAGCGATGTCCGTGGGTCGTCACCCGCCAGTGATCTTCCTCGGATAGGTTTCATCAGTGTCTGTCGTTCGATCACCTCATCGGAGGTAACCGTGCAGGAAAAGAGCAGTAACCCCGCCTTCCGGAACATGGAGCAGGTGATCGGCGCGCAGCAACAGGCGGCGCCGAGTACCGAAGTGCTGGACCAGATGTACAACCAGCCCTCCTACACGGCACCGGAGCGGGAGCGGTTCCTGACCGTGGACGACGTGGTCACCAAGACCGCGATCATCCTGGTGCTGGCCGTGGCCGCCGGTTTCGCGACCGCCTGGTTCCAGGCCTACGCGCTGGCCATCCCGGCCATGATCATCGGTCTGGTGCTGTCGCTGGTCATCATCTTCAAGCGGAACATCAACCCGGCGCTGATCATCGGCTACGCCGTGGCCGAGGGTGTGCTGCTGGGTGCCATCTCCGGCTGGTTCAACACGATCTACCCGGGCATCGCGGCGCAGGCCATCGTCGGCACGCTCGGTGTGTTCGGCGGCATGCTGGTGGTGTACAAGACGGGAGCCATCAGGGTCACTCCCCGGCTCACCAAGATGATCATCGGCGGGATCATCGGCGTGGCCGTGCTGATGCTGTTCAACCTGGTCATGAGCTTGTTCGGGATCAACATCGGGCTGCGCGACGGTGGCGCGCTGGCAATCGTGTTCTCGCTGGTCTGCATCGCGCTGGCCGCGTTCAGCTTCCTGCTGGACTTCGATTCCATCGACCTGGCCATCAAACAGGGCGCACCCGCGAAGACGTCCTGGTACTTCGCTTTCGCCCTGATGGTCACCCTGGTCTGGCTGTACCTGGAGATCCTGCGACTGCTGGGCTACATGCGCCAATAGTCGCCCGGGCACCCGATTCCGTGTCTGTTCCGCAACGGCCAGGCCCGCCCTCCGACGAGCTCGTTCGTCGGGTGCGGGCCTGGCCTGTTTCGTCCTGGCGCCATGGCGACCGCGTCGCGGCGACCCGGCGTGCCCTGGACGCGCTGGCCGAGATGGCTGCCACCGCGCGCGGCACAACCATCCCAGCCGTGCCCGATCTGGGCATACACGCGCTTGCCGATCAGCTCGTGGTGCTGGTCGGCGATGCCGGCGCGGCCGGCGTGCCGGCGGACCAGGTCAATGCTCTGCTGGCGGCCTTGCGGACCGACCTCGGGCTCGGCTGACGAGTCGGCTCGTGCCGGCACAAGTCAAGCCGCCCGGGAACGGGGTCGCCGCTCAAGCGGATACCGGGTGAGCCTCGACGCGGGGACCCGCAGGCAGGGCCTGGGGCTGCGGCCGGGCCGACACCTCGTCGATCAGCGCCGGCAGCAACACGTCCATCGCCTGTCGGTAGCCGGCGCCCGATGGATGGAACCGGTCCGGGGCGAACAGATCCGGCCGGTCGACGAACTGTGGGCTGACGAGTTTCGCAATGGCCACCGCGCACCCTGCGGCGTCGGTGACCGCTCGGTCCTGCAGTGTCGCGAGCCGCAACGACCACCCGCTCAGCATCGACCGCAGCGGTTGCGGGATCGGGGTGATGACACCGAAGTCAGGACACGTCCCGACGACCACCGGGATCCTTCTCGAGGTCAGTTTCGCCACCGTGGCACCGAGCAGCGCAGCCGACCGCCACGGCGGCACCATGTCGCGAATGTCGTTGGCGCCCACCAGGATGACGACCGCGTCCGGTGCCTCGGCCAGGCAGATGTCGAGTTGCCGGGGCAGGTCGGCCGACGTCGCACCGGTCATGCCGTGGCTGCGCAACCTCACCGGCCGGTCCAGGTGCTCGGCCATCCCGCGGGCCAGGATCACGCCGGGCAGGTCGTCTGCGTGTCGGGTCCCGTAACCCACTGACGTGGAATCGCCCAGCATCACCAAGGTGAGGAAGTCGGCGGCCTGCCGGCCCTCGGGGAGCTGTCGCCCGTCGGGTGCGTAGACACCGTCACCTTGCGGTAGCTGGATCTGCACCAAGAGGTCGGATGCGCGCTGCTGGGCGTTCGTCGCGCCCGGCACCGATGGCGGAACCAGTGTGCCCTCCGCCAGTGCGGTCTCGACGGCTGCGGCTTCGATCACCTTCGTCGCCGTCACGGCCTGGCGGATCAGGGTGACCAGCGCGCTGCTCACCCCGGCCAGCACACCGAGCCCGGCCATGGTGCCGACGCCGAGCCGACTGCTCGATCGGATGCCCGCCCGACCGGACGATGCCAGACCGCTCACCAGATCCGATGTTCTGCTTGACCAGATGCTCATCGACGTGCTCCCTGACAGATCACCGCAGGCCGGCGTCCTGGGACCGGACACGCCGGAAGACTTTCACCCGCTACCACCACGGGCCCGGCCGATTTGTTCCGCCCGAGCAAGCAGTGTGACCATTTTCCGCCGCGCGCCCGACAATGACATCCCACTCGAAGAGGGAAAAGGTTGACGCGACGAAGTCTGTCCGCCGATCGGGCACTCGCCCGGGCGCCCGTACGAGTGACCCGACGGTGATCGGCGGTGGTTCGCGGAAATCGGTCGGGCATCTGCCTGGACAGCGGGTCGCGCGCGGGGCAGTGATACGGCAGGGACGGCCCATGGCCGGGCGTCGCAACCCCAGCGCCACCCGGTCAGACGGCCGGCCGGTTAGCCTGAGCCTGACCTTCACCCTGGCCGCGGGCACGTCCAGCGGCCCATACCGACCGACCCGACACCGACCCGACATCGACCGACCCGACATCGACCCGACATCGACTGACCCGACATCGACCGACCCGACACCGACGTTGACACTGACCAAGGAGAACCTCCGTGCGGTACGCCGAGACCATCGTCGATCTGATCGGCAACACGCCGCTGGTCCGGCTGGGGCCGGTGGCCGCCGGGGTGGCGCCGCTGCTACTGGCCAAGATCGAGTACTTCAACCCGGGCGGGTCGGTGAAGGATCGCATCGCGGAAAAGATGATCACAGCGGCGGAGCAGTCGGGCGCGCTCCACCCAGGCGGCACCATCGTGGAGCCGACCAGCGGCAATACCGGTGTCGGGCTCGCGCTGGTCGCCCAGCAGCGCGGCTATCACTGCATCTTCGTGTGCCCGGACAAGGTCAGCGAGGACAAGCAGAACGTGTTGCGGGCCTACGGGGCCGAGGTGGTCGTCTGCCCGACGGCGGTCGCACCGGACGATCCGAACTCCTACTACTCGGTGTCCGACAGGCTGGTCCGGACCACCCCTGGTGCATGGAAACCCGACCAGTACGCCAACCCGCAGAATGCGGCCAGCCACCACGAGACCACCGGGCCGGAGATCTGGGCCGACACCGACGGCCGGGTCACCCATCTCGTCGCCGGAGTGGGCACCGGCGGGACCATCTCCGGCACCGGCCGGTACCTGAAGGAGGTGTCCGGCGGTCGAGTGCAGGTCGTCGGCGCCGACCCGGAGGGATCGGTGTACTCCGGCGGTACCGGACGTCCTTACCTGGTCGAGGGTGTCGGCGAGGACTTCTGGCCCGACGCCTACGACAAGTCCGTCACCGACCGGATCATCGCGATCTCCGACGCCGAGTCGTTCGCGCTCACCCGGCGGCTGGCCCGCGAGGAGGGGCTACTGGTCGGCGGATCCTGCGGCATGGCCGTGGCGGCCGCGCTGAAACTGGCAGAGGACCTCACCTCGGAGGACGTCGTCGTGGTGATCCTGCCCGACGGCGGCAGGGGATACCTGTCCAAGATCTTCTCCGACCGCTGGATGGCGTCCTACGGATTCCTGACCAGGGATGGCGAGGCCACCGTCGGCGAGGTGTTGCGCAGCAAGAGCGGGCAGTTGCCGGCCATGGTGCACACCCATCCGAACGAGACCATCCGCGACGCCGTGGAGATCATGCACGAGTACGGCGTCTCGCAGATGCCGGTGGTGTCGGCCGAGCCGCCGGTGATGGCGGGTGAGGTGGTCGGCTCGGTGTCCGAGCGCGATCTGCTCGATGCGCTGTTCGCCGGAACCGCGGCCCTGGCCGACGCCGTGTCGGGGCACATGGCGCCGCCGTTCACCCTCGTCGGTTCCGGCGAGAACCTGACTGCCGCCCGGTCGGCGCTGCAGGAGCGCGACGCCGTCATGGTGGTCGACGACGGGAAGCCGGCGGGCGTGCTGACCAGGGCCGATCTGCTCGGGTTCCTGGCCGGCTGAGCGGAGCCGGCGGGCCCGGTCGGTTGCATCGCGACCTCGGGACTCGGGGCTGGTGACAGCCTGCGGGGCTACCATGACGTCACAGGATGACCCATCCAGCGGCGGGAGCATCGTGAGCTACCTACCAGCCCCGTACGAGGCACCGCCGCAGGACGACCTGTCCGCGACGCTCGCCGCGATCCTGACCACCACCCTTGCGCTGATCACGTCGTGGGTTGTCGGTGCGCAGGCCTACCCGGTCGTCCGGGAGTTCGTGGACGGCGTGTTGGGCAATCTGACCGATGCGCAGCAGCAGGCGTTCACCGATGCGTTGCCGACGACGGCGGTGCCGACCGTGGGCTGGGCCCTGGCCACGGTGTTCATGGTGATCGGCGCGGTACTGCTGCTGTTCCGCCGTGGCCGCGGCCTGCTGATCTTCGGCGCGTTCGTCTGCGTCGCCACCACCGCCTGGGCGCAGTTCGAGATCGGTTACGGCGAGGTGGGTTCCGGCGCGACTGTGCCGATCGACCAGTGGCCGCTGTACTGGGGTGGCGTCGCAGTGCTGGTCGCCGCGATCCTGCCCGGGACCGGGCGGTGGATCGGGCGCACCCGCAGGCGGTCCGCGGGCGCGCAGTCCACCATCACCGGCACCACCGAGTCCGGTGCGATCCTGTGGCCGGGTATGTGATCGACGACCTGCCGATACCCTGACCCGCATGAGCTTCCCGCCCGGTGGTCCCGACGAGTTCGCTGACGGCTTCGCCACCCGCGCGATCCACGCCGGCCAGGACCCGGATCCGTTCACCGGATCCATTGCGGTGCCGATCTATCAGACCTCCACCTACGCCCAGGACGTGGTCGGCGAAACCCGGGGCGGGTACGACTATTCCCGCGCCGGCAACCCCACCCGTACCGCCCTGGAGCAGGCCTTGGCCAGCCTGGAGGGGGCGAGCCACGGGTACGCCTTCGCCTCGGGCATGGCGGCGTCCGACACGCTCATCCGTGCGATGCTCCGGCCGGGTGACCACGTGATCATTCCGGACGACGCCTATGGCGGGACGTTTCGATTGATCGACAAGATCTGCGTCCCGTGGGGTATCTCGTACACCGCGACGGCGTTGAGCGACCTCGACGGCGTTCGCGACGCGCTGCGGACGGAAACCAAGCTGATCTGGTGTGAGACGCCCACCAATCCGCTGCTGGGCATCGCCGATATCGCCGGTCTGGCCGACATTGCCGGGGTGTGCGGTGCGAAGCTGTTGGTGGACAACACTTTCGCCTCGCCCTACCTGCAACAACCGATCGACCTGGGCGCCGATGTGGTACTGCATTCGACGACCAAATACATCGGCGGGCACTCGGACATCATCGGCGGCGCGTTGATCACCGACGAGGACGGCCTGGGCGAGGCGTTCGCGTTCCACGCCAAGTCGATGGGCGCAATTGCCGGTCCGTTCGATGCCTGGCTCACCCTGCGCGGGGTGAAAACCCTTGCGGTGCGGATGGATCGGCATTGCGACAATGCCGAAGCGGTGGTCGATCTGCTTCTCGCGCATCCGCGGGTCGGGCGCGTGTACTACCCGGGTCTGCCGAGCCACCCCGGTCACCAGGTGGCCACCGGCCAGATGCTCCGATTCGGCGGGATGGTGTCGTTCACCGTGGCCGGTGGGCGTGAGGAGGCAGTCAAGGTCTGCCAGCGAACGCGGTTGTTCATCCTCGGTGAGTCCCTGGGCGGGGTGGAGTCGCTGATCGAGCATCCGGGCCTGATGACACACGCGAGCGTCGCCGGCTCCCAACTCGAGGTGCGCGACGACCTGATCCGGTTGTCCGTCGGCATCGAGGACGTCGATGATCTGTTGGCCGACCTGCGCGACGCTTTGGACTGAGAATCTCGCATGACGGGACAGCGGCGCCTCGGCCTGGCGTTGGACATCGGCGGGACGAAGCTGGCGGCTGCGGTGGTCGATCAGAGCGGCGAGATCGTCGCGGCGCACCGGGTGCGCAACCCCCAGGGCACCGATGCCGACGTGCTCTTCGCGGCTCTGACGTCCGCCGCCGACGCGGCGTTGGAGTCCGCGGGGATTACGCCCGGCGACCCGCTACTGGTCCCGGCGATCGGGGTCGGCACGGCCGCCCCGATGGACCTGCAGGCCGGCACCGTGTCCCCGGTGAACATCCCGGCGTGGCGGTCATTCCCCTTGCGGGACAGGCTGTCCGGGCATTATCAGCTGGATGTCGGGTTGATCGGCGACGCGGTTGCGGTCGCCGTCGGCGAGCACTGGCGGGGCGCGGCGCGAGGCCACGCGAACGTGCTGGGCATGGTGGTGTCCACCGGTGTCGGCGGCGGGTTCGTGCTGAACGGCCGGGTCGTGGTCGGCGCGACCGGCAACGCCGGCCATATCGGCCACATGAGTGTGGACCCGGACGGACCGGACTGCGTGTGCGGCGGCGTCGGCTGCCTGGAGGCCATCGCCAGCGGCACATCGCTGGCAGCCTGGGCCAGGCAGCAGGGCTTCTCCCCGGGGACCGAGACCGCCTCAGCCGACGCGGTCGCCGACGCCGCCCTGACCGGCGACGCAATAGCGCTGGCGGCGTTCCATCGGGCCGGCGCCGCGCTCGGCCTGGCGATCGCCGGCGCGGTGACGCTGCTGGACCTGGATCTGGTGGTCATCGGCGGTGGGGTCGCCGCGGCCGGCCAGCTGCTGTTCGACCCGATCCAGGCGGCCTACTCCCGTTATGCGGCACTCGGTTTCGCTCATCGTCCGCGGATTGTGCCGGCCCTGCTCGGTGGCACCGCGGGGCTGATCGGGGCCGCGGCCGTCGCGCTGGATCCGCTGGCGTACTGGCCGACGGAAGCGGGCCGGTTCGTCCGGTCCTGATGCGGTGGCGTCCGGTCCTGATCCGGTGGCGCTGGCAGGATGATCGACCATGGAGCAGGTCACCGTCGCCGACGTCCGCATCGCCGCCGAACTACTGCGCGGTGTCGCGCGGTACACCCCGATGGAATCCTCACGCCCGTTGCTCGAACGGGTGGGCGGCCCCGTCTATCTCAAGTGCGAGAACCTGCAGCGCACCGGCTCGTTCAAGATCCGCGGCGCGTACGTCCGGATCGCTCGGCTGTCGGAGGCCGAAATGGCGGCCGGGGTGGTGGCGGCCTCCGCCGGCAACCACGCCCAGGGCGTCGCGCTCGCGGCATCGCTGGTCGGCACGACGGCGCAGGTCTACATGCCGGTGGGTGCCTCGATCGCGAAGCTGACGGCTACCCGCGCGTACGGTGCGACCGTCGACCTGCTCGGTCAGACCCTGGACGACGCGCTCGAGGCAGCCGTTGCGTTCTCGGCGCGGACGGGGGCGGTGCTGGTGCATCCGTTCGACCATCAGGATGTGCTGCGGGGCCAGGGCACGGTCGGCCTCGAGATCCTCGAACAGGTGCCGGAGGTCGCCACGGTCGTCGCGTCCGTCGGCGGTGGGGGGTTGATCAGCGGGGTGGCGGCGGTAGTGCGTGAGCTGCGCCCGCAGGTCAGGATCGTCGGGGTGCAGGCCGAGCAGGCCGCAGCCTGGCCCGGATCGTTGCGGGCCGGACGGCCGGTCCGGCTGCGTCACATGTCCACGCTCGCCGACGGGATCGCGGTGGGCGAGCCGTCACCACTGACCTTCGCGCATGTCTCGAAGCTGGTCGACGAGGTCGTCACAGTCACCGAGGATCAGCTGTCGCAAGCCATGCTGCTGTGCCTGGAGCGGGCGAAACTGGTCGTCGAGCCGGCCGGCGCCGCGACGGTGGCGGCCATCATGGCCCACCCAGAGGCGTTCGCCCCGCCGGTGGTGGCGGTGCTGTCCGGCGGCAACATCGACCCCTTGGTGCTGTTGCACGTCACCCAGCACGGCCTGGTCGCCGCCAGGCGCTTCCTGTCGCTGCGCGTCGAGATCGTCGACCGGCCCGGCCGGCTGGCCGGGCTGCTGGCGCTGGTCGGGGAACTGGGTGGCAACGTTGTCGACGTGGTGCACTCCCGGCTCGGATCCAGCCTGCAGATGGGCGACGTGGAGGTGGCGCTGCGGATGGAGACGCGGGGGGCCGAGCACTGCGACGAGCTGGTCGAAGGGCTCGTCCAGGCCGGCCACCGGATCCTCGAGCGTCACTGACTGCGCCGAGGCACCGCCGGGTGCCTCGGTGCAGTCAGCTCGGCTGATGGTGCGAGGAATTGCAGGTCAGCCTACGTACGGCTTGGCGTCCAGCACGCTGACCTTCTGGGTACGGCCGTTGGGCAGGGAGTACTCGCGAGATTCTCCGCGGCTGGCGCCCAGGATTGCCTGGCCGAGCGGGGACTGCGGGGAGTAGACCTGCAGCGACCCGTGCACACCCTCTTCGCGGGACCCGAGCAGGAACGTCTCCTGGTCGTCGTCGTCACCGTCGTAGGCGATGGTGACGACCATGCCCGGCTCCACCACGCCGTCGTCGGCCGGCGGTACGCCGACCTGCGCGGTGCGGAGCAGCTCCTGGATCTGCCTGATCCGGGCCTCCTGCTTGCCTTGTTCGTCGCGCGCGGCGTGATATCCGCCGTTCTCCTTGAGATCGCCCTCTTCGCGACGCGCGTTGATCTCGGCCGCGATCACCGGACGCTGCGCAACGAGCTGGTTGAGCTCATGCTGGAGGCGGTCGTGTGCTTCCTGGGTCAGCCAGGTCACGACGGTCCCGGTCATGGCAACTCCTTACTGCTGATATGTCCGTCCGCGGCACCGGGATCGGTGATGCGGGATGCGGGTGTGCGCCCGTACCGCGAGACGGTCGCGAGGCGCGTTCCCGCACGCGTGGGTGGCACAACAAACGAGTGACGGCCCCGAGTCTTTGGAGTACGAGGGGCCGTCGGCTTGGCCAATTCTAACACGCCGCGGCGTGCGACCCGCCTTTTTTCACGATCCGCCGACCCGCTCCCTCGTCCCACGGGCACCCGCATCCCGCTCATGCTCTGGTACCTGACCTGCAACAACGGTCCCAGTGGGAGCCGATGGCGATGGGCCGGGTCGGTGCCGTTGCGCAGTCGGTCTTGGTGGCGAGACCCCGGCGTGGACAATGGTCCTGTCCCCGGGTTCCGTCTCGGGATGCTGTCCGGAATTCTGTTGAGAACTCTGGGGCCCGCATCGGGCACCAACCAGGACGGGAAACGCCTCGCGCAGGCCGGAAAGGGAACGACGTCGTGAGCAACGGGATGTCCGAGCGACCGGTCGATGCCGACGTGCTGCGTGACGAGGCGGTCGACGCGCTGGCCAACGCGGCCGCCGAGCGCGCGCGGTTCGCGGCCGGCGCCCCGCTCCGCATGATGGCGGTGCACGCCCATCCCGACGACGAATCGAGCAAGGGCGCAGCGACCCTGGCAAAGTACGTTGCCGACGGCGTCGGGGTGGTCGTCGTGTCGTGCACCGGCGGTGAGCGCGGGGACATCCTCAACCCGAAGTTCGCCGCCGCCAACATGGATATCCCGGCCCTGCGCATCAGTGAGATGGCAAGGGCCGCAGAGATTCTCGGTGTCGCCCACGAATGGCTCGGTTACCACGACTCGGGGTATCACGAGGGCGAACCGGACACCTGGGTGCTCCCTGGGGGAAGTTTCGCAGCCCTGGAACCGACCGTGGAGATCGGTGCCCTGGTCAAGGTCATCCGGCGCTACCGGCCCCACGTCATGACGACTTACGACGAGAACGGCGGGTACCCGCACCCCGATCACATCCGCTGTCACGTGGTGTCGGTCGGAGCGTTCGAGGCTGCGGGCGACCCGCAGGCCTACCCGGATGCCGGCGAACCCTGGCAACCGCTGAAGCTCTATTACAACGTCGGGTTCTCCCCCGAACGAATCCTGGCCATCAACACGGCCGTCCGGGAACTGACCGGATCAGGTCCGTTCGACGAGTGGATCGAACGGTTCTCCGACCACCCGCGGCCGGACCCAGGCGCGCGGATCACCACCCAGATACCGGTCGCCGAGTATTTTGCCGCGAGGGACGCCGCCCTCAGGGCGCACGAAACGCAGATCGACCCCGACTCGGTCTGGTTCGCGGTGCCGCACCACGTGGAGGCGGAGGTGTGGGGGACCGACGACTACGAGCTGGCCCGGTCGTTGATCGACACGACCTTGCCGGAGAGCGACCTGTTCGCCGGCGTCCGGGAAAGGGTGAGTCCATGAGAGGAGGACTTGTCGGGTCCGCGATCACGCGGCTCGTGCTCGTCGCCCAGGATCCGCCGGCCGACGTCGACCCGACCACCGGCAAGGGACCGGAATGGGGCAAGGCGGCACCGATCGGGTTGCTGATCATCCTGTTGATGGGCGTCGCGCTGTACTTCCTGATCAAGTCGATGAACCGGAACCTGCGCAAGGTACCCACGAGCTTCGACCAGCCGGGTGACGTCGATGTCGCGGTTGACGTCGATCCCGCGGGTGACGACGCCGGCGTTGCGGCTCGGCACTCCGGCGGGACCGGCCAGAGGGCCGACCCGCGGGCGGGTTCGGCCGCCGACCACCTCGACCGTCCCGGGCAGCGCCGTCCCGGGTAGCGCCGTCCCGGGTAGCGCTGCCTGCCAAGCGGGCGATGAGCCATCCGCTGCAGCTCGGCCGCGTGCCAGGACTCCACCGCCCGATCAGCCGGACCACGTCGAAACGGAGATCACCGTGGCGTCACGCCTGGCCGGTGCCGCCTCGACATACCTGGCTCAGCATGCTGACCAACCGGTGGACTGGTGGCCCTGGTCGGCCGAGGCGTTCGCGGAGGCCAGCCGTCGAGACGTCCCGGTGCTGCTGTCCGTGGGCTACGCCTCCTGCCATTGGTGCCACGTGATGGCGCGCGAGTCGTTCGCCGATCCCGGCACGGCCGACCAGCTCAACCGGGACTTCGTCGCGATCAAGGTCGACCGGGAGGAGCGGCCCGATGTCGACGCGGTGTACATGAGCGCCACCCAGGCACTGACCGGTCAGGGCGGCTGGCCGATGACCTGCTTCCTGACGCCGCAAGGCCGGCCCTTCTACGCCGGCACCTACTTCCCGCCGGTACCGACCTCCGGACTGCCGGCGTTCCGCCAGCTGCTGTCGGCGATCTCGCTGGCCTGGGCGACCCAGCGTGACGAGGTCACCTCGGCCGCCGATCGGATCGGTGCCTCGCTGACGGACATGTCCGGGCCACAGGCCGGTGGCCGCCTCGGCCCGGACGAGCTGACTACGGCAGCGGACGACCTGCTGGCCCAGATCGACATGATCGACGGCGGCTTCGGCGGCGCACCGAAGTTCCCGCCGGCCATGGTCGCCGAATTCCTGCTGCGGTATCACGAACGTACCGGCTCCGGACCGGCCCGCGCGGCCGTCACGCTGACGCTCGACCGGATGGCCCGCGGCGGCATCTTCGATCAGCTGGCCGGCGGCTTCTCCCGGTACAGCGTCGACAAGTCCTGGCACGTCCCGCATTTCGAGAAGATGCTGGACGACAACGCGCAGCTGTTGCGGCTGTACGCCCACCACGGCCGGCTGACCGGGTCGGGGCTGTCCGAGCGGGTGGCGGCGCAGACCGCCCAGTTCCTGCTCCGCAACCTGCGGCTGCCCAGCGGCGCCTTCGCAGCGTCACTGGATGCCGACACCGGGGGTGTCGAGGGAGCGACGTACCGCTGGACCCGGCGCGAGTTGACAGCCGTCCTCGGTGACGACGACGGGAACCGTGCGGCGACCCTGTTCGCGCTGCCGACGGACTCCATCGGCCCCGCGGGCGCCGACTCCACCGGCGCCGAGCCCGCGCGCGCTGCCCGGGGCGGGCACGACGACCTCGTCGCCGAGGTCATCCGACTGCCGTCGGACCCGCCCGATCCCGAGTGGTACGCGGGCATCCGGACCCGACTGCTCGCCGCTCGGGACCGGCGCCGCCAGCCAGGCCGTGACGACATCGTGGTGCTCCGATCCAACGGATTGGCGGTCGCGGCGCTGGCCGAGGCGGGTGTGGCCGCGGGCCGAGCCGATTGGATCGATGCGGCAATTGCGGCCGCGGGATATCTGCTGGCGGTACACCGGGTCGATGGCCGCTGGTACCGCAGTTCCCGGGATGGTCGTGTCGGGCCGGCCCGTGCCGTGCTGGCCGACCACGGAGATCTCGCGGGTGGTCTCCTCGCTCTGCACCAGGCGACGGGCGAGCGGCGGTGGCTGGACGAAGGCATTTCGGTGATCGATCAGGCGCTGGAACATTTCCGCTTGCCTGGCGCGTCAGCCGATGTGCTCGCGGGTGGTGGGGGTGATCCGGGTGGCGTCGCGCCCGACGGCTTCTTCGACACCTCGGACGATGCCGGACCGCTGATCGTCCGTCCTCGCGACCCCACCGACGGCGCGGCTCCCTCCGGTCAGTCCGCGATCACCAATGCGCTGTTGACGGCCGCTGCGCTCACCGGAAACGCGGCTTACCGGGCCGGCGCGGAGGCCTCGTTGGCGTCCGTCGCCGCCCTGGTCGCCCGGTTCCCGCGGTCCGCAGGGTGGCACCTGTGTGCGGCGGAGGTGGTCGCCGCCGGGCCTTTGCAGGTCGCCGTGGCCGGTCCCGCGGGCGCCGCTCGTGATGCGCTGGCTGCTGTCGCCCGGCGCCATGCGCCCGCCGGGTCCGTCATCGACGTGGGGCTGCCGGATGCGCCCGGTCGGGAACTGCTGGCGGCGCGAGCTGCCGTCGGGGGCGAAGCGACCGCCTATGTCTGCCGCGGGTTCGTGTGCGATCGGCCCGTCACCGACCCGGCGGATCTCCGTGCGCTGCTGACCCAGCGCTCCCGCTGACCCGCCCCCCGCTCCCCCGCTCCCCCGCCCCCCTGACCCGCCCCCCGCTGACCCGCCCCCGCTGACCGTGACCCGCCCCCGCTGACAGCAATCCCGTCGCGCGGCTGAACTCGTTGACTCCTGTCACACCGTTCCCAAAGGGTGCGAGTTCGGCCGCGCTGTCGAAGTTGATCCGCGCCAAAGTGTGGCCTGGATCACATTGAACTTGCCGAATAGTGGGAACAACTGCAACGCAAGCTTCAGTTGTATGGTGTGTAACGGTGTAATCAACACCGTCAGAACAGAGAAAGGAGTCTCCCGATGAAGGGATACTTCACAGCATGGGGCGAGGGCGACGAGCCTGGCCCAGAGCGTCGCGGCCCGCATGGTCGCGGCGGCAAGGGTGGCCGCGGACCTGGTTTCGGCGGCTACGGACCGGGCCGGGGATTCGGCCCGCGCGGCCGGGGCCGCGGCGGAGCACCGGAGACCCCGGACGCCTCCGACGCAGCTGCCTGGTTCGCCGGACGGTTGCCCGGCGACTGGTTCACCGGCGCGCCGAGTGTGTCGGTCGACCGCGACGAGATCATCGTCATCGGTGAGCTGCCGGCATTGACCGAGGAGTTCGCCGACGATGCCGCCAAGGCAGCTGCCGAGGCGGGCCGTATCACTCGGTTCCGCGAGGACACCCGCTCGGCCCGGATCGAGATCGCTCGTCAGGGCCAGTTCCGGTACGGCCGAGACATCTCCTGGGGTGCGCGGCTGGGCGGCACGCAGGAGCTGTTCACCACCCTGTCCGCCCCGGTGATGACCAGGCTGCGGCAGCAGGAACGGCAGATCCTTGACACGTTGGTCGATTCGGGCGTGGCCCGATCGCGGTCGGATGCGGTGGTGTGGGCTGTTCGGCTGGTCGGTCAGCACGCCGATTCCTGGCTGGGCGACCTGCGATCAGCGATGGAAGAGGTCAACCGGCTGCGCGACCAGGGACCGGACCTCGGCTGAACGGCTGATCGATCGAACGGTCATCTCACCTGGAACAGCAACATCCAGATCGCGACGCAATGGCACAGCGCGGCCAGCGACACGCAGGCATGGAAGTACTCGTGGTAACCGAAGGTCCTGGGCCAGGTGTTGGGACGGCGGGTGGCGTAGAAGATCGCTCCGACCGTGTACAGCAGACCGCCGACGGCGATCAGCAGCACAGCGGCCACGCTGACGGTGCGCCACAGGTCGGGCAGCACGAACACCGCCACCCACCCCAACGCCAGGTAGAACGGCACCCCGATCCAGGCCGGGGCGTGCGGCCACAGCATCTTGAGTGCGACGCCACCCGCCGCCCCGATCCAGACCGTCACCAGGATCACGGTGCTGGTCGGTGGATGCAGCGCCAGCGCGGCGATCGGGGTGTACGTGCCTGCGATGAACACGAAGATCATCGAGTGATCCGCTCGTTTCATCCAGGTCCGCGCCCTGGCGGACTTCCAGGTGTGCCGGTGATACGTCGCGCTGATGCCGAACAGCCCGGCGAGTGTGACGGCATAAACCGCACAGGCGAAGGCGGCGCCGACGCCGACCCAGACCCCGGCGACCGGGATCAGAACCAGGCCCATAAGGATCGCCGCGGCGAGCGAGTACACGTGAATCCAGCCCCGGGCCCGAGGCCGATCCAGGAACGGCGTAGTGGTCAGCTCGGCCGCGGTCATCACTCCATCGTGCTGTAGTTGCCGGTGTTTTCCCAGGGCGTGAACTGGTGAATCCCAGTCCCCGCCGGGCCCACCTGCGCCAGTAGGGTCAACTCCCGTGAGGCTCCCGTCGTTGGTCTACCGCGTGTACGAACGCAAGTTGACCCGGGAACTCGTGGGAGCGCAAATCCCGCATCACGTCGGCGTGATGCTCGACGGAAACCGCAGGTGGGCGCGCAAGGCGGGGTTCACCAATCCCACCGAAGGGCACCGGGCCGGCGCCGCCCACATCGCCGATCTGTTGGAGTGGTGTCGCGACGCCGGCATCGGAATGGTCACCTTGTGGCTGCTGTCCACGGAGAACCTGCGCCGCGCGGATGACGAGCTGTTGCCGCTGCTGGCGATCATCACCGACGTGGTGGACGAACTGGCCGCTCCGGACCAACCCTGGAAGCTGCGCATCGTCGGCGCCAGAGATGTGCTGCCCGGACCGATGGCCACCCGGTTGACCGCAGCCGAGATGCGGACCGAGGATCGCACCGGATTGCAGGTCAACATCGCGGTGGGTTACGGCGGCCGGCAGGAAATCGTCGACGCGGTCACCTCGATGCTCAGGTCCGGACTCGACGAAGGGCTGGGGGTACAGGAGCTGATCGACTCGCTGGACGTGGAGACCATCGGCGAGCACCTCTACACCTCCGGTCAGCCCGACCCGGACCTGGTGATCAGAACGTCCGGCGAGCAACGGCTGTCCGGTTTTCTGCTCTGGCAGAGTGCCCATTCGGAGTTCTGGTTCTGCGAGGCGTATTGGCCCGATTTCCGGCGGGTGGATTTCCTGCGTGCGCTGCGTGACTACGCAGCCCGGCACCGCCGCTACGGCGAGTGAGCCTCCGCCTACCCTGAACGGCATGGATCTGGTCACCGAGTATCTCAAGTTGGGGCTGCGATTCGACCGGATCGTCGACGGTTTCGTCGACGCCTACACCGGCGATCCCACGCTGCGGCTCGAGGTCGCCGGCGAACCCGCTCCCGAGCCGCTGGAGCTGTCGCGGCAGGCGGCGGCGCTGTCCAAGGCCGTCGCCGACACCGACCTGCAGCGTCCACGAGCGGCATTTCTGACCGCCCACCTGGACGCCCTGGAGCTCGCCGGGCGACGACTCGCGGGGGAGTCGATGTCCCTGATCGACGAGGTTGCCGGGTATTTCCAGGTGCAGATCGAACTGGTGGACACCGAGGTCTTCGCCGCAGCGCACGCGCAGATCGGCGATCTGCTGGGCGGCAGCGCGCCGGTCGCCGAGCGCACCGCAGCGCTGCGGGCCGCGGAGATGTGTCCGGCCGAACTCGTCGAGCCGGCGGTTAGGGCCGTTGCCGCGAACCTGCGGGCGCGCATCCGCGCGGAGACCGGGCTGGCCTCGCTGCCGGAACAGGTCGACTTCGAGATCGCCCGCGACGTGGCCTGGAGCGGGTTCAACTATTACCTCGGTGACTTCCGGTCCCGAGTGGCCGTGAACGCCGACATCGGACACCGGATCAGCCAGCTGGGTGTGCTCGTCGCGCACGAGTGCTATCCGGGTCATCACACGGAGCACTGCCGGAAGGAGGACCTGCTGGTCCGCGGCGCGGGAGAGTTCGAGCACACGATCTTCCTGGTGAACACACCGCAGTGCCTGATGGCCGAAGGACTGGGCGACCTTGCGCTGACGGCCGGGGTCGGGCCCGGCTGGGGACGATGGCTGGCCGAGGTGCTCGACGGGATCGGCCCCACATTCGATCCGGACCTGGCCGAGGAGCTGGAGGTCGCCTCGCGTCCGCTCGGCGCGGTGCGGCAGAACGCCGCGATCCTGCTGCACGATCGGGGCGCAGATCCCGACGAAGTGGTCGGCTATCTGCAACGGTGGTCGCTGCTCGGTGAGGATCAGGCCCGGCAACGCATGCGGTTCCTCACCGATCCGCTCTGGCGCGCCTACACATCGACCTACGTCGAGGGCGAGAGGTTGCTGCGACCCTGGCTCGAGACACGCGAACCCGGGACCAGTGCCTTGACCCGGTTCCAGCGGCTGCTCGACGAGCCGTTGACCCCGGCGCTCGTCCGGGCCGAGATGGCGCAGGCTGCCCACGTGTCGACCTGAGCTGACCCGGTGGCTCATGCCGCGTTCTCATGCGATTCTGCGGGAGGTCGGTTGTGATTCTGATTCAGTGGTTCGCTGGGCGTCGCGCGCCCGATTGGTCACCGACGAGGGGAAACCGTGATGAGTGGGCAGGCCAGACTGCTGGTTGTCGACGACGAGCCGTCGCTGCAGGACATCGTCGCCACCTCGATGCGGTTCCTGGGCTATCAGGTGGCCGTCGCCGCAACCGGGCGGGAAGCCGTTCGGATGGCCAGCGACATGCATCCCGACCTGATCATCCTGGACGTGATGCTGCCCGATTTCGACGGCCTGGAAGTGATGAAACGGGTGCGCTCGGCCGGCGTCGACGCCGGCGTCGTCTTCCTGTCCGCCCGTGACACCCCGAAGGACAAGATCGCCGGCCTGACCGCCGGCGGCGACGACTACGTCACCAAGCCGTTCGGCCTGGAGGAATTGGCCGCCCGGGTCGCCGCCGTGCTGCGCCGGACCCGCCCGGAGACCGATGACGACGGGCTGCTCCGGGTGGCCGATCTGGAACTCGACCCGGAGACCTACCAGGTCACCAGGTCGGGCGTGCCGATCGAACTGGCGCCCACCGAGTACAAGATGCTGCGGCATCTGATGATCAATGCCAACGTCGTGCTGTCCCGTCAGCAGTTGCTGGACGCCGTGTGGGGGACCGATTTCTACGGCGACGACTCGGTCGTTGCCACCTACATCTCCTACCTGCGCCGCAAGGTCGACGCCACCGGCGAACCGCTGATCCACACCCATCGCGGGTTCGGTTACGTGCTTCGCGGTCAACGGCACTGAGCGCTCCGGTGACTGCGCAACCGCCAGGGCCGGCGCGGGCCGACGCGTCGGCGATCCCGCCCCCCGCGGGGGCGGTGCCGATGACCCCGATCCTGCCGCCTGCCACGGGGCGAGCCGTACCCAGCGTGGTGCCGCGCGGTCCGGTGCCGATGGCCCCGCATCGCCGCTGGAGCCTGCGCGCGCGGCTCATCGCGCTGGTCGTCGCCACCGCGGCCATCGCCCTGGTTGCCGTTGACGTCGTGCTGCCGCTGGTGGTTCGGTACACCCAGGTAGCCGCCAAGGATGTGACGCTCGCCGGCGTCATTTCGACGGTCAGCCGGGGTAGGGAGGTCAACGCCAATACCCTGGCCAATCTCAGCAGCCTGACCCAATTGCGCGGCGAGATCGGCTGGTCAGCGGTGTCCGCGGACGGAATATCGGTGGTCCTTGTCCCGACCGTGAGCAACGCCACGGCCAATCCGCAGCTGGACGGCACCGCCTGGAACGGCGACTCGGCGACCGTCCGGGACGCCGCGGACGACAACCAGCGGTACCTGGCTCGCGGGTTCCCCGTCGAATTCGGCATCAACCAAGAACCGGGGTACCTCGTCGCATGGATGCCGCTGGACGACGTCGACCAGACCTTCCGGCGGCTGGTGCTGGTCGAGCTGTTGGTCACCGTCGGCCTGCTCATCCTGCTGGGTGCGACGGTCGGGTTGGTCATCCGCCGCGAACTCCGGCCGCTGGAGACAATGGCGACGGCCGCCGACGACATAGCCGCCGGAGATCTCAGCCGCCGGGTGGAGGAAGTGGATCCGGGCACCGAGATCGGCCGGCTGGGGTCGGCACTGAACGGCATGCTCGACGGCATCTCGTCGCTGCTGGACGACCGCAGTCGCAGTGAGGACCGGCTTCGGCAGTTCGTCGCGGACGCCTCTCACGAGCTGCGGACGCCGGTGGCCGCCGTCCGTGGGTACGCCGATCTGTACGGCGCCGGCGCACTGGAGGACGGTGCGGCCGTCGATCGGGCGATGCAGCGGATGGGATTCGAGGCGCGTCGGATGGGCGCCCTGGTCGAGGATCTGTTGACGCTGATCCAGGCGGACGCCGAGCGCACCGCCGCCCATGAGCGAGTGGACCTGCGAGAGATGCTGTCCGGAGTGGTCGACGACGCCGCCGTGATCGATCCGACTCGGACCTGGCGGCTGGCCGGTGTGCCCGGCAACGCGGTCGTGCTGGGCGATCGGCTGCGGCTGCATCAGCTGTTCGCGAACCTCTTGGCCAACGTCCGTACCCACACCGAGGAGGGCACCGTGGCGACCGTGTCAGTACTGCCCGGATCCGAGGAGATCGGCGTCACCGTCAGCGACAACGGAACGGGCGTCAGCGACGTGGACCTGGAGCGGCTGTTCGACCGGTTCTACCGTGTCGATCCTTCCCGAAGCCGGGAAAAGGGCGGCACGGGGCTGGGGTTGTCCATCGTCGCGGCGATAGTCCGCGCGCACGGGGGCCGGATCATGGCGTCGCACAGTGCCGGTGGTGGCCTGACGATGACCGTGGTGCTGCCCCGCGCGATGGGCACCGCGGCGGTGGATCGGCCTGCGCATCCGGCGGAAAGCACGCTCTGACGGTCGGAAAGCACGGCCCCGACGGTCGGAAAGCACGGCCCCGACGGTCGGAAAGCACGCCCTGACGGTCACAGGGCGGACATGCGATGTTCACCCGATTGTTTGCGTGTTCGGGCCCAGTTTTGTTCGGCGACGGTCCTCAGCACGGGTAACGTCCGCCAGGTGAGCCGTACAGCAACGGTTCATCCGGGAGGCCCCGATCGTGCGTGCCGCAGCCGCAGCACCGAGCACGAGGGGGTCGGCGTCAGGCCCCCGTGTCCGCGGAAGCTCGTGCTACCGCGGGGACAGGGACACCGCCGGCCCTTCTCGAGGAAGCGGGCGCGCGTCCACGCGCCCGTCAGGGAGCCGCTCGTGGCCGCACGTCGATCTGCCTCAGACCCCTCGCTCTCGCATTCCCCGCAGGACCTCCGTGGCGTCTCGGATCAGCTCGATCCACTCGACCGGCCGCATCTGTCTGCTCCCGATGGTCGCCGCACGTACGTCATCGACACATCGGTGTTGCTGTCCGATCCCTGGGCGCTGAATCGGTTCGCCGAACACGAGGTGGTGCTGCCGTTGGTGGTGATCGGTGAGCTGGAGGACAAGCGGCATCACCCGGAGCTGGGCTATTTCGCCCGGCAGGCGCTGCGCATCCTGGACGATCTGCGCGTGCAGTACGGGCGGCTCGACGCCCCGGTTCCGGTCGGCACGAGCGCCGGTACGGATGGTGCCACGAGCGCCGGCGGCACCCTGCACGTCGAGCTGAACCACACCGACCCGACCGTGCTACCGGCCGGATTCCGCAACGACAGCAACGACTCCCGCATTCTGGCGTGCGCGCTCAATCTCGCGCGGGAGAGACCGGCACGGTCCGTCATCTTGGTCTCCAAGGACATGCCGCTGCGGGTGAAGGCGTCTGCCGTCGGGCTGACCGCGGACGAATACCGCGCGCAGGACATCGTCCCGTCGGGCTGGACCGGCATGGCCGAACTCCCGGTCACCACCGTGCAGGTGGACACCCTGTTCCACACTGGCGTGATCGACGCCGATGCGGCCCGCGAGCTGCCCTGTCACACCGGCGTGAAGCTGGTCACACCCAGCAGTTCCGCGCTCGGGCGGGTGACACCCGGCAAGCAGATCCGACTGGTGCGGGGCGAGAAGGAGGCATTCGGTCTGCGCGGACGATCCGCCGAACAGCGCATCGCCCTCGACCTGCTGATGGACGAGGAGATCGGCATCGTTTCCCTCGGCGGGCGGGCGGGCACCGGCAAGTCGGCGCTGGCGTTGTGCGCCGGGCTGGAGTTGGTGATGGAACGGCGGGCGCACCGCAAGGTCGTGGTGTTCCGCCCGCTGTACGCCGTCGGCGGGCAGGAACTGGGCTACCTGCCGGGCAGTGAGAACGACAAGATGCAGCCCTGGGCGCAGGCCGTCTTCGACACGTTGTCCGCGGTGGCCTCACCACCGATCATCGAGGAGGTCATCGCCCGCGGGATGCTGGAGGTGCTGCCGCTGACCCACGTCCGGGGCCGTTCCCTGCACGACTCGTTCGTCATCGTCGACGAAGCGCAGTCGTTGGAGCGCAACGTGTTGCTGACGGTGCTGTCTCGGCTGGGCACGAATTCCAGGGTCGTGCTGACCCACGACGTCGCGCAGCGGGACAACCTGCGGGTGGGCCGGCACGACGGGATCGCCGCCGTCATCGAGACTCTCAAGGGTCATCCGTTGTTCGCGCACGTGACGCTGACCCGGTCGGAGCGCTCGCCCATCGCGGCGCTGGTCACCGAGATGCTGGAGCTGCCGGATCTGGCCTGACAGCGCAGGACCGGCGATCAGGCGATCGGCAGGGTCGCCGGCTCCTCGTGCCCGTGCACGTCCGGCTCGGGCGCGCCGAACCGGGCCAGCACCAGGGCGCCGACCAGGACCAGGGCGAACCCGACTGCGGCCGCTGCGGTGCCGCCCGGCTGCGGGCGATCGCCGCACAGGATGACCCCGAGTCCGGCGCCGACCAGGGTCTCGGTGGCCACCATGGCGCCGGTGACTGTCACCACGGTGGCCCGTTGCAGGGCGACAGCGCCCAACAGCAGGCCCAGCATTCCGGCCGCCGCCATCGCCCAGGCGGCCGGGTCGGCCAGCAGCACCGGGATGGTGAACCCACGGATGATCCGCGCGCCGACCGCGAGCAGTCCGAAACACAGCCCGGCGAGGACGGCCAGCGCGACCCCGGACCGGCTCGCCGGCCGGATCCGCACTGCCGCGCCGGCCGCCAGGGCAATCAGCAGCACGGCACCGACCACTGCCACCCGTGTCGCGGTGCCCACCTCTGTCGCGTTCTGCGGCCCGGATGCGACCGCCAGCGCCAGCAGTCCGGCGACAATGCCGGCGACCGCGACCATCTCGTGGCGGCGCAGCCGGATGTGCAACGTCAGCACCGACAGCACCGCGGTGACGGCCAGACTCGATGCGCGGCCGGCCTGGACCACGAAGAGCGGCAGGCTGCGGAGGGCCAGGATCGACAACCCGAAACCCGCGACCACCAGGGCCAGCGCCAGCAGGTAACGAGGACTGCGGGCGAGTCGGACCACGAAGCCGGCGTTCACCGAAGGCGTGGCGGGAAGCCGCCGGACCGCCGAGGCCTGCAAGACCGCGGCACCGCCGGAACACATCGCGGCGGCACCCACCCCCAGCAACGCCAGGTTCATGTCTCGACTCCCGGGAACACGCCAGCACTGTCGTCGAACCGAATCACACCGCTGAGTACGCTAATACCTTCGTCCCTTTTGTCTCAGCAGGAAATCAGCCCCAGAGGAAATCAGCACTGGCGCAGCACCAACGCAGCACCGACCGGGGAGGGAACGTGGGCTCAGCCAGCCCAGAGGTTCGCGCGCCGGCAGCCGTCGGGTCCGGCCGTCCCCCGGTCCTGGCGGTGATGGCGGCGTTCGTGGCCATCACCGCCGTCGTGACACTCGTGGTCGCACTTGCCTCCCGGAACCTGGTGCGGGGCGCCGGATACGACTACCTGAACGGTCCGGCGTGGCTGGACGGCTGGTTCGGGGGCGACTCCGGTTGGTACTACGGCATCGCGAAATCCGGGTACTCCTATACGCCGGGCGCCCAGTCACCTATCGCGTTCTTCCCGACCTACCCGATGACGGTGCGCGGCGTCGGCGCGCTGGTCGGTGACGACCAGGTCGCCGGGTCGCTGGTCGCGGTGATCTGCGGCGCGGCCACGGCGGTGCTGTTCGCGATCTGGGTGTGGCGTCGGTTGCCCCGCGCCGGCGCCGTGACAGCGATCGCGGTGCTGCTGCTGTACCCGTACGCGTTCTATCTGTACGGCGCAATGTACGGAGAATCGCTGTTCATGCTCACCGCGATCGGCTCGTTCATGTTGCTGGAGCGGCGGCAGTACTGGCTGGCCGGGCTGGTCGGTGCGTTGGCCACGGCCGGCCGGCCGGTCGGGGTCGCGGTGGCGGTCGGCCTGGTCGTTCGGATGCTCGAGATGCTCGCCGAGAGAAGGCTTCTCGCTGCCGACCGGGAATCGGCCGGGTCCCCCGACCCGGATACCGCAGACCCGAGGAGAAAGCACCGGGACGACCCGCGCCATCCGCGCTGGCGCGAATTGCTCTACGCCGTTCCGGCTGTCCGCTGGCGCGAGGCGGGTGTGCTGTCGTCCGGGCTCGGCCTTGCTGCCTGGTGCGTATACCTGTGGACCCAGTTCGGTGATCCGCTGGCCTTCGTCTCCGTGCAGGCGGCGCCCGGCTGGTATCAGGGCAGCGGGCCGCACACCTGGTTCAAGCTCGTCTATATCGGGACGATGATCTTCGGGCCGGTGGATGTCGCGATCCGGACGACAGCCCAGGCGCTCATGTGTCTGTTCGCCGTGCTGCTGCTGCGCCGGGTGTGGCGTCGCTTCGGCTGGGGCTATGCCGCGTATTCCGTCGTGGTGCTGGCGATCCCGATTCTGGGAACCAAGGACTTCATGGGAACCGGTCGGTATGTGCTTGTGGCTTTTCCGGTGGTCGCCGCGGCAGGCGACTTCCTGGCCACCCGTTTTCCCCGGTGGCTGCGGGTGACGGTGCTCGCTGTCCTGGGCGCAGGGCTCGTCGTCGCGACCGCCTTCTATTCGCGTGGAGTGGAGGTTTCATGAGCGAGGCATTACGTCGCGAACGATTCGAGAAGCTGTCGATCTTCTTTCCGATGTGGAACGAGGAGCAGTACATCCACCGCGCCGTGCGGGCCGCGCAGGAAATCTGCGAGCTACTGGTGGAAAGCAAGGAGGTCGGCGACTACGAGATCATCGTCGTCGACGACGCCTCGGACGACCGCACCGCCGAGTACGCCGACGCCCTGGTCGAGGTCGACACCCACATCCGGGTCGTGCATCACCAGCAGAATCGCAAGCTCGGCGGGAGCATCAAGAGCGGTCTGGCGGCCGCCACCGGCGATCTGGTGCTCTACACCGACGCGGACCTGCCGTTCGAGATGATCGAACTCGTCAGGGCGATCCGGGTGCTCCGCGACTACGAGGCCGACATGGTCAGCGCGTACCGACTCGACCGGACCGGGGAGGGGGTCCGACGTGCGGTGTATTCCTGGGTCTACAACGGGTTGATCCAGGTGTCGTTCGGAACCCGGCTGCGGGACGTCAATTTCGCCTTCAAGTTGTGCCGGCGCAGGGTGCTGGACCACGTCACGCTGTCCAGCGAGGGATCGTTCATCGACGCCGAACTGGTGATCCGGGCGCAGCGGGCCGGGTATTCGATCGTGCAGATCGGGGTGGACTATTTCCCGCGGACCAGGGGAGTGTCGACCCTGTCGTCGCCGGCGGTGATCAGGGGAATGCTCGGTGAGATGTTCCGGCTGCGCAACGAGCTGAAGTCGGTCCAACCGGCACCGCACGCGTGAGCCGGTTGCTGATTGTCTCCGCGGACGATCTCGGCCTCACCGAGGGTGTTTGTCGTGCGGTCGCACGTGGATTCACCGACGGGGTCGTGACCTCGACGTCGCTGCTGGCCGTGGGTCGCGCGTTCGGGTCCGCGGTCCGCGTGCTGCGTGACGCGCCAGGGCTGGATGTCGGTGCGCACCTGGCGATCGTCGGCGAGGACCCGCCGTTACTGACCCCCCGCGAGATCCCGACGCTGGTGAACAAGCAGGGCAGGTTCCCGCTGTCCTACCGCGCCGTTGTGGCGCGCGGGTTCGCCCGCCGGATCGACCCGGACGACGTGCGGCGGGAGTTCACCGCGCAGCTACAACGGATCCGCGGCGCCGGGGTGAGGGTCTCGCACCTGGACACGCATCAGCATGTGCACCTGTGGCCCGCCATCGCCGCCGTCGTGGTCGAGTTCGCCCGGAAGGAGCGGATCGCCGCGGTCCGCACGCCCGCCAGCCATCGGGTGCTGCCGGTCGGGTTCGGGGTCAACGCGTTGGCGACCCGGCTGCGCCGCCGGCTGGCCGTCGCGGGTCTGGCCACCACCGACACCTACACCGGGCTCGACGAGGCCGGTGCGTTCGACGCGGCCCGTTTCGAGAGATCGCTGGCGGCCCTGCGCACGGGCAGCGGATCGATGGAGATCAACGTGCATCCCGCCGAGGCCGCGGACCCGGACCTGGGCCGCTTCTCCTGGGGATACCGCTGGTCCGACGAACTGGCGATGCTGCTCGCGCCGCGGACCCGTTCGCTCATCGAGGCCGCCGGCTTCCGGTTGGGCACGTTCGACGACCTTGCGCCCGGAGCCAGGACCGGGTGAACGCGCGCGAGATCGCCGGCGGGAGTGGGGCGGGCGCGCTGCGGCGGCCGGACTCCGCCGGCCGGGCTGCGCTGGCGGCGTACGCGGGCCAGAGCGCAGTGGCCCGCCTGCATGCTCGGATCCGATGGTTCAGCGCCCCGTTCCCGGCCATCGCCGGGGCCCTGCCCGATTCCGGCCGGGTCTTGGAGATCGGTTGCGGCCACGGGCTTTTCAGCGTCTACGCAGCGATCAGCGGGATCCACCGCACGGTGCGCGGAGTCGACATCGACCGTGTCAAGATCGGCATCGCGCGAGCCGCTGCCGTCGGCGTCCCCGGTGACGTGGAATTCGAAGTCGCCCCCTCGGGGGCGATCCCCCCCGGGCCGTGGGACGCGATCGCGGTGGTCGACATGCTGTACCTGCTTCCCGCGGACGAGCAGCGCCGGCTGCTCACCGAGGCGGCCGGGCGGCTCGGCCCCGGCGGTCTCCTGGTGATCAAGGAGATGAGCCGGACGCCCCGGTGGAAGGCGGCCTGGAACACGGCCCAGGAAACCCTGGCCGTGTCGATACTGGGCATCACCGAGCGAGCGTCCAAGCCGGAGGGATCCGAGCAACCAACGCGCCGCCTCGCGCCGGCGCGGTTCGACTTCGTCGCACCGGCCGTGATGGCGACATGGCTGGCCGATGCCGGGCTGACCACCACGTCCCGCCGGCTGGACCGCCGCCGGGTGCATCCACACCACCTGCTCCTCGGCCGCCGCCCCGGCTGAGCGCCGGGCGGGAAGCGGATCTGATGCGGATCGGCGGGCGCGCCCCTCGTGTCGGCGTGCATGGGGCCTGCCCGGACCGGCACAGTGGCACGCGGGACAGCCGAGAAGGCACCAGGGACAGCCCAATAAGGCGCCCGGGACGGTCGAGAAGAGGAATCGATGCGCACAGAGCGAATCGCCGCCGGGTTGGCGGCGATCACCGCTGCGGGCGCGGTCGTGCTCGTCGCCGGGCTCGCGCCGGCTCAGGCAGCGACGGACGCCGCGCAGACCACGGCGGCGCAGGTCCAGGGCCCGGCGCAGCTCCTGTTCGGGGAGGACGCGCCCGTCACCACCGCCAACGGCACCCGAACCCTGATCGTCGATCCGGTGACCGGGCTTGCCGCCACCGGCGCCCAGATCAGCGTGCAGGGCAAGGGGTTCGACACCGGACACGGTCTGTACGTGGCGGTCTGCGCGGACGGGTCGGGAGCGCCCGCCGACCTGTCCGCCTGCGTGGGCGGGTCGATTCCGGACGCGAACATCACGACCGCCTGGGCGCACATCACCACCGACGGCCAGGGCACCGGCGGGGTACGCGCGGCCTGGGGGTCGGGCGGGTCGTTCTTGGTCACCCTGACCCTGCCGGCCGTCACCGAGGGTGATCTGAACTGCGTGACCGGCCGCTGCTCGTTGTACACCAGCAGCGACGACGACACGGTGCGGTCGGAGGACAACACCGTCCCGCTGACCTTCGCCCAGCCGTCCAGCTCCAGCAGCGCGCCGCCGACCGCTCCCGGCACGGCGACCCCGGAGGTCATCGGTTCACCGACGGTCGTCGCGGGCCAGAACCAGATCGTGGCGTTCTCCGGTTTCAAGCCCGCCGAGCAGGTGAACCTGACGTTGTTCTCGCGCCAGGTCGCACTGCCACCGGTCACCGCCAACTCGGGTGGTGTAGCCCGGGCCCAGTTCACCGTCCCGGCTGACACCACCGAGGGAACCCACCGGCTGGAGGCGATCGGCCAGACGTCCGGAACCGTCGGGGTCGCCAGTTTCCAGGTCACCTTGCCACCGGTCACCTCGCCGAGCCCGTCGGCGAGCCCGTCGCCGAGCCCGTCGCCGTCACCGTCGCACAGCCCCAGCCCGACCCCGTCCATCAGTTCGGCGGCCGGCAGTTCAGCGCCGGCCACGCCGCCGGTGGCGTCCAGCAGTGCCGTCACCCCGAGCGGCGGGTCCGACGCGGTCAGCCGGTGGTGGCCGTGGTTGCTGATCGCGATCGTGGTCATCGCCGGCATCGTCACCGGGATGATCGTGCGGCGGCGCAAGCAGCAGGAACAACGGGAACAGGACGAGCGTGACCTGGCGACCGCACACGAGCAGGAACAGGCTGCCGGCTATCCCGGCCAGCCAGGTGGCGCGCCGACGGTGCTGCTGCCGCCCGTCCCACCACCGTCCGACGGGCCGCCTCCCGGTCAAGATCCCTACGGCCTGCTGTCCGGGCGCGATCACCCGGACAACCCGCAGCTCTACTCCGGGCAGGACGCCGGTCCCACGCAGGTACTCGGTCCCACGCAGATACTCGGTCCGCCCGGCGGCCGGCCCCCGCCCTACCCGGGCGTCCCCGGCGGCTACGGGCCACCGCCCGGCTGGGATCCGCCGGCCGGCGCGCCCACCCAGGCGATCGGGCCGGAAGACCCACCCACCGGCCCGATCCCGCCGGTGGCTCCGCCGTCCAGAGGTTGGGCCGGGCCCGAGGACGACACCGGTACCGCGGCCTGGACGCCGGACCTCGACGACTCCGACGACGACTCGTCAGGATCCCCAGACGCCACCGACGGTGGCGACGGGCCGCGTCAGGACCGGCGCTGACCGGCGCTGACCGGTCCGGCGCGCAGGGGTGGTTCGGGGTCAGGGATGCGTCATGGACAGCACGTCCAGTGCTGCGTCCAGCTGTTCGCTGGTCAACCGCCCGGCGGTGACGTGCCCGCGCTCCAGGACCACCGACTTGATCGTCTTGCTGTCCTTCAGGGCCTGCTTGGCGATCGAGGCAGCTTCCTCGTAGCCGATGTACTTGACCAATGGCGTGACGATCGACGGCGACGACTCGGCGTAATCGCGGCACCGCTCGACGTCCGCGACGATGCCGGCGATACACCTGTCGGCGAGCACCCGGGTCGCGTTGGACAGCAGCCGGATCGACTCGAGCAGGTTCCGGCCGATCACCGGGAACATCACGTTGAGCTCGAAGTTCCCCTGCGAGCCGGCGAACGCGACCGTGGCGTCGTTGCCGATGACCTGGGCCGCGACCATCAAGGTCGCCTCGGGCAGCACCGGGTTCACCTTTCCCGGCATGATCGACGAGCCCGGCTGCAGGTCGGGCAGATGGATCTCGACGAGGCCGGCGCGCGGTCCGGACCCCATCCAGCGGATGTCGTTGCAGATCTTGGTCAGGCTCACCGCGATCACCCGCAGCTGGCCGGACGTCTCGACCAACGCGTCGCGGGAACCCTGGGCCTCGAAGTGGTTCCGCGCCTCGGTGAACGGCAGGTCAAGCTGGTGTGCGAGGTGCAGGATCACCGCGGCCGGGAAGCCCGGCGGGGTGTTGATCCCGGTGCCTACCGCAGTCCCGCCGAGCGGTAGTTCGGCCAGCCGGGTCAGCGAGGAGTTCAGCCGTTCCACGCCGTAGCGGATCTGCGCGGCGTACCCGCCGAACTCCTGGCCGAGCGTCACCGGGGTGGCGTCCATCAGGTGGGTCCGCCCCGACTTGACCACCGCGGCCCACTGCACGCTCTTGGTCTCCAGGGCGGTGGCCAGGTGCAGCAGGGCGGGAATGAGGTTGCGGACGATCGCCTCGGTGGCGGCGACGTGGATCGAGGTGGGAAAGACGTCGTTGGAGGATTGAGAGGCGTTGACGTGGTCGTTCGGATGCACCCTGCGCCCTAGAGACTCGCCGGCCAGGGTGGCCAACACCTCGTTGGTGTTCATGTTCGAGCTGGTGCCGGAGCCGGTCTGGAACACATCGAGCGGAAAATCCTCGTCGAACTCACCGGCGGCGACCCGCCGTGCGGCCGCCACCACGGCGTCGGCGATCTCCTGCTCGACCACGCCGAGTTCGGCGTTCACTGTGGCGGCGGCCGATTTGATCAGCGCCAACGCGCGGATCTGGGCTCGCTCCAACGGTCGCAGCGAGATCGGGAAGTTCTCCACCGCCCGTTGGGTCTGCGCCTGGTACTTGGCGTTCCGCGGTACCCGCACCTCGCCCATCGTGTCGTACTCGATGCGGTAGTCCGATTCGTCAGTGCTCACGCCGTTGTGTTCTGCCATGCTCGCCACGCTAGCGGGGCGCCTCGCCGGTGGACCAGCCGCCGGGTGGCCTAGTCGGTCACACTCCGTGCGCCGGACCGACCGGTGGGCGCTACCGCTCGTCGCGCCGGACCGACCGGTGGGCGCTACCGCTCGTCGCACAGTCGCGCCGCCCGGGCATACAGATAGCGCTGTACCGGGATGCTCGTTGTCCGCCCGGCCGCCGCTTGGTACGACTCGCGCGCCCCGTGGTGATCACCGGCCATTTCCAGCAGGTGCGCGCGGACGGCGTGCAGCCGATGGTCCTCGGCGATCCGTTCATCGGCTTCCAGCCTCCCGAGCAGGTCCAGGCCCGCCGCGGGGCCGTGCACCATGGCCGCTGCGACGGCGTGGTTCAGCGTCACCACGGGGTTGTCGGACATCCGCATCAGCAACTCGTACAGGGCCATGATCTGCGGCCAGTCGGTCGCTTCCGGGCTGGGCGATTCGTCGTGGATGGCTGCGATCGCCGCCTGCAGCTGGTACGGGCCGGGTCTTCCGCGGGGAAGGGCGTCGCTGACGAGGGCCACACCCTCCGCGATGGCCCCGGCATCCCACCGACTCCGGTCCTGCTCGGCCATCGGGATCACCTCGCCGTCCGGCGCTGTCCGTGCCGGCCGCCGGGCGTCGGTGAGCACCATCAGCGCCAACAGGCCGGTCACCTCGGTGTCGTCTGGCAGCAGCCGGTGCACCATCCGGGTCAGCCGGATGGCCTCGGCCGACAGGTCGCTGCGCTGCAGGCTCGGTCCTGATGTGCTGACGTAGCCCTCGTTGAAGATCAGGTACAGCACATGCAGCACCGCGGCCAGCCGATCCGCGCGCTCCGCGGCCGGCGGAATGCCGAACGGAATGCGGCTGTCCTTGATCCGCTGCTTGGCCCTGGTGATGCGCCGCGTCATGGTGGCCTCCGGGACCAGAAAGGCACGGGCGATCTCCGCGGTGGTCAGGCCGCCGACCGCCCGCAGGGTCAGCGCGATCTGCGAGGCCGGCGAGAGCGCGGGGTGACAGCACAGGAACAGCAGGATGAGCGAGTCGTCGTGATCCGACGCAGTACCCGCCTCGGCATCGGATGCCGCTCGATCCGCGGCGGGCGCCAACCATTGCTCCGGCAGCGCCCAGGTGGACACCATGCCCTCCCGTTCCCGGCGCGACTGTTCACTGCGTAACATGTCCGTCAGTCGCCGTGCGGCAACCGTGATGAGCCAGCCACGTGGACTGTCCGGTCTGCCTTCGTGCGGCCACTGCATGACGGCCGCGAGGAGCGCCTCCTGCACGGCGTCCTCGGCGGCGTCGAACTGCCCATAACGCCGCACCACGGCCCCGAGGACCTGCGGCGCCAACCGGCGCAGCAGACCTTCGACGTCCTCACCGGTCACGTCGGGTTTACGCCTCCAGGTCGCCTTTGATAGTCGAGCCGTCGGCGATCGGCCGGATGTCCACGTACAGCCCCTCGGGGCCGCTCGGACCCGGTGGGCAGTCGGCCAGCCGGTCGGCGATCTCGGTCGCCCGGGCCAAGCCGTCGCAGTCGACGATCGTGAACCCGGCGAGCACCTCCTGGCTTTCGGCATACGGCCCGTCCGTGACGACCCGAGCCCCGTTCTGCAGGCCGACTCTCCTGGTGCGCACCGGTTCGGCCAGGCCCTGTGCGTCGACGAACTCCCCCGATTCGACCAGCTCGTTGTTCCACTTCTCCATGAACGCACCCATCGCGGCGAAGTCGTCCGCCGTCCAGGCCGGCTTACCGGTGGCCTTGCCCACCATGGCGTCGTAGTCCTGCTGCGAGCCGTACAGCATGATCATGTACTTCACGGGGTTTCCTCTCTCCGTCGGCACCCTTGCGGTGCCTCTCGCCAGAGACGTCGGGGCAGCCGGCGCGGACCGGACACCAATCGATCACGAATTCCGCGGCAGCCGGGGCGGACTCTGCACGCAACGTGAGTGCCGATCACCGGCGCGACCGGACCGGATCATGCCACGGGCCGTGTCACCATGGTCGGTGTGGCGGACCGGCGACCGAAGACTCTGCGCGACATGGCCCTGTCCCTTGGCCTGGTGGCTGTCGTCGCCCTGGTGCTCGTCGGGATGTACGGCGGCATCAGTTTCGCGCCGGGCCAGGCAACCGAGGGCGAAACTCCGACCGCCGACGTCACGGGTGGTTTCCAGCGCGCCGAACCGCTCGTGGGCTTCCCGGTTGTCATTCCGGCGGATCTCCCGGCCGGCTGGCACCCGAACTCGTTCTCCTTCACCGACCCGTCCACCGGCTCCGGCCCGGGTGCGAGTGAAGGCGGCCCGCCCGCGGTCCGCGGCGGCTGGTTGACGCCGGAAGGCCGGTTCATCACCCTCATCGAGTCGGCTGGTCCGGTGCCCAAGGTGCTCGACGCGGAACTGGGCCCCCCCGGTGCCGCCGTCGGCACCCAACAGGTCGGCGGCGTGCAGTGGACGGTGACGACCGGCCGGCGCGGTGAAGCCGCCTGGTTCCGGACGGACGGCGACGTCACGTTCCTGATCACCGGGACGGCCACCGCCGATGACTTCCGGACGTTGGCGAAGGCGGCCGCGGGCGCGACCTGACACCGTCCGAGGGGTTCATCGGGAACCGGCCCAGTCGAGCAAGTCCGGTACCGGCCAGGTGTTGACGATCCGCTCCGGCGGCACGCCGCACTCCGCCGCCCGCGCGCAGCCGTAGGCCTGCCAGTCGAGCTGCCCGGGGGCGTGGCCGTCGGTGTCGATGCTGAACAGACATCCGGCCTCGACCGCCTGCCGCAGCAGCCTGCGCGGCGGGTCCAGCCGCTCCGGCCGGCTGTTGATCTCCACCGCGACCTGGTGCTCGGCGCAGGCGGCGAACACGGCTGCGGCGTCGAACCGGCTCTCCGGCCGAGTGCCGCGGCCGCCGGTGACCAGCCGGCCGGTGCAGTGGCCGAGGATGTCGGTGTGCGGGTTCTCGATCGCCGCGAGCATCCGGCGGGTCATCGTCACCGGGTCGGAGCGCAGCTTGGAGTGCACGGAGGCGACCACGATGTCGACCCGGCCCAGCATGTCATTGGTCTGGTCGAGGGTGCCGTCCTCGTTGATGTCGCATTCGATGCCGCTGAGCAGCCGGAAGCCTTCGGCGTGCTTGGTCAGCTGCTTGTCCAGCGCCCCGACGATCTCCAGTTGCCGCTCCAGGCGCTCGGTGGTCAGGCCGTTGGCCACGGTCAGCCGCGGCGAATGGTCGGTCAGGGCCAGGTACTCATGGCCGATCTCGACCGCCGTCACCGCCATCTCCTGGATCGGGCTGCCGCCGTCGCTCCAGTCGCTGTGTGAATGGAGGTCCCCGCGCAGCGCCTCCCGGATCGGCTCACCGCCCTCGACCAGCGGGCCGGCGGTGGGCTCCAGGTCGGCCAGATAGTCCGGGATCCGGCCGGCCACGGACTGCGTGACGACCGCCGCCGTCTTCGGCCCGATGCCCGACAAATCGGTGAGACTGCCGGTGCGGGAACGCTTCTCGATCTCATCAGGGGACAGCCGGGCGAGCGTGACGGCGGCCGCACGGAACGCCTTGATCCGGTAGGTGGGAGCCTGCTTGCGTTCGAGCAGGAACGCGATCCGTCGCAGGGCGGCCACCGGATCCATGCGGGCAGGCTAATCGGCTTCCGCGCCCGGCGCGCAGACGTGCCCGTTCGCGATGTTCGACGGTGCCCGTTGGGGCGCCCGGGTGGACGATGCTACCGAGAAATGCCACCGAGAAATGCCACCGAGACCGTGCCACCGAGAACTCCGGTGGCGCCGCGTGAAGGGGAGGGCCGATGACCCAGCCTGGGCCGAAGGTCGCCGTTGTCACCGGAGCGGGCAGCGGGATCGGCGCTGCGGCCGCCCTGGCGCTGGCCGGTGACGGTTGGCAGGTGGTCTTGGCCGGTCGCCGGCCCGACACCTTGGCCGCGGTCGCCGCACGAGGTGACGGACGACCCGGGGCACTGGACCCGATTCCCACCGACGTCACCGACGAGGCTTCGGTCGCGGCGCTGTTCGACCGGACCGCTGCCCGGTACGGCCGGGTGGACCTGTTGTTCAACAATGCGGGAACGTCCGCGCCGGCCAAGGACCCGGACGAGATCACCCTGGCGGACTGGAACGCGATCGTTGCGGTCAATCTCACCGGCGCGTTCCTGTGCACCCGGGAGGCGTTCCGGGTGATGCGACGGCAGGACCCGCAGGGCGGCAGGATCATCAACAACGGCTCCGTCTCTGCGCACGTGCCGCGGCCCCGGTCGATGGGGTACACCGTCACCAAACACGCGATCACCGGGCTGACCAAGTCCACCTCGCTGGACGGCCGGGCGTACGACATCGCCTGCGGGCAGATCGATATCGGGAACGCGGCCACCGACATGACCACCCGGATGGCGGTGGGCCTGCAACAGGCCGACGGATCGATCAGGGCCGAGCCCAGGATGGATGTCGCGGACGTCGGGCGTGCGGTGGTGTTCATGGCGGCGCTGCCGCTGGACTCGAACGTGGCCGCGATGACGGTGATGGCCACCAGGATGCCCTTCGTCGGGCGAGGCTGACGGACGGTTCCGCGCAAAGCTGTGACGACATTCACCCGTGCCGCGCGTTCGGGCGTGTGATCCTTGAGAGTGACGCAATCGTGCGTCGTCACACCTGCTGGAGGCGCACCGATGCTCCGTCCGATGCTGCTCGGCAAGATCCACCGCGCCACCGTGACCACGGCGGACCTGCACTACGTCGGCTCCATCACCATCGACGCCGACCTGCTGGACGCGGCCGACCTGCTGCTCGGCCAACAGGTGGACGTTCTCGACGTGACGAACGGCGCGCGGCTGACCACGTACCTGATCGCCGGCGAACGCGGGCGCGGCACCGTCGGCATCAACGGCGCGGCCGCGCACCACATCCATCCGGGTGACGTGTTGATCATCATCGGCTACGGGCTGCTGGAGGAGGCCGAGGCACGCACCCGGGCGCCGCGGGTGGTGTTCGTCGACGCGGACAACCACATCGTGCAGCTCGGCACCGACCCCGGCGATGTCCCGCTGGGTTTCGGGCTGATGCCCTCCGGGGTGGGCCGCTCCTGACGCCGGTCGGGTGGCCCCTGGACCGTCAGGACTCCGAGTTGTCGGCGCTTCGCTCCAATGCCGTCTCGACCCGTTGCCGGGCGCCGTCCAGGAACCTGGTGCACACGACGGCGAGGTGCTCGCCGCGTTCCCACAGCTCCAACGACTCGTCCAGCGACAGCCCGCCCGCCTCCAGTCGCGCCACCACCTGGGCGAGTTCGTCCCGCGCCTGTTCGTAGCTGGCGGCCGCGTCGGGACCGACTGTCGTCGCGCCGTCGGTGCTGTCCGGTCGCGTTGTCATGTCAGATCCCCTGCTGCGCAGGCACTGGACTGATGTGATGGGCGCTGTCATGGTCGGCGGGCTCGGCGCCCGCACTGTGCGCCAGCACCGCACCGTCGGCGACCCGGATGCGCAGGTCGGCACCGTCGGGGGCGTCGGACACCGAACGGACGATGAGGTGCCCGGCCTGGACAACGGCGTAGCCGCGGGCCAGCGTCGCGGCGGGCCCGAGCACGGCGAGCTGGGCTCTGCGATGGGCGAGCTCCCGGTCGATGCGATCCAGCGCGGTGATGATCAAGCCGCGGCCGCGCTCCCGCAACCGGTCCAGCTCGGCTACCCGGGTGGCGATGGGTGACAGCGGGTCGGCCAGCACGGTGGCCGAGGTCAGCCGTTTCAGCCGGGACTCCTCGGTGGCCACCCAACCGGCCAGGGCGCGGCGCGCCCGTCCCCGGAGCTGGTCGACCTGGCGCAGCTCGGCTGCGGCATCCGGCACCACCCGCTTGCCGGCATCCGTCGGCGTCGAGCACCGCACGTCGGCGACATCGTCGACGATCGGATGGTCGGGTTCATGACCGATCGCGGAGACCACCGGGGTCCGGCACGCGGCGACCGCCCGGCACAACGTCTCGTCGGAGAACGGCAGCAGATCCTCGACGCTGCCGCCGCCGCGGGCCAGCACGATCACTTCCACGTCGGGGTCGGCGGCCAACCGAACCAACGACTCGATGACCTGGGACACCGCCAGAACCCCTTGCACCGCAGGGTTTTCCACCCGGAACCGGACCGCGGGCCACCGGGCACGGGCGTTGGCCAGCACGTCGGATTCGGCCGCGCTGGCCCGACCGGTGATCAGTCCGACGGCCGCAGGGAGGAACGGCAGTCGCCGCTTGCGCTCCGGCGCGGTCAGACCCTCCGCGGCCAGCAATCGGCGGAGCCGCTCGAGCCGGGCCAGCAGTTCGCCGAGTCCCACCGGGTGCATCTCGTCGACCCGGAACGTCAGCGACCCGCGCGCCGGATAGAACTCGAACCGGCCGTGCACGACCACTCGCGAGCCCTCGGCCGGTGGCGCCGGCAGCGCGGCCAGCACCGATCGGGCGCACACCACCTGCAGCGACATCGGCACCGCGGCGTCGCGCAGGGTCAGGAACGACATCTGGGATCCGGACCGGACGGCCACCTGGGCGATCTGGCCCTCCACCCATGCCGCGGGTGCCTTCGCCACGTACTCGGTCATCCGTTGGGCGAGAGCGCGGACCGGCCACGGGTTCTCCCGGGTGGTGTCGCCCGCTCGTGCGGGCGGACCTGGTCGGACGGCGGCTCCCGAACCGGCGGGGCTGGTCACGATTCCCGGTGCTCCAGCGTGACGAGCCGGTTGCTGAGCAGCGTCAGGAAGGGGGCACGGTTCTCGCCGGTCTGTTCGTGGCTGAGCAGCGAGGCAACCTCGGCGGCGGAGAGGCTACGGAGGTAACCGCGGACCTGGGCAAGAGTCATCCGGTCATAGTCGGGCAACGCGGCGGGTCCGTTTTCCGTCGGCGGCGCGGGTGACGATGGGGACTGTCCGTTGGTGGATCCGTCCGGCGCGTACTCTGCTTCCGTTGTGTCGGGTGCCGGTGCGTGCTCTGCTTCCGTTGTGTCGGGTGGCGGTGCGTGCTCTGCTGCGGGGGGCTGCTCGAGGTTGGGCAATCCGTCCGTCGCGCCGGTCTCCGGCGAGGTCGCCGGGTCGTCGGCGCTGTCCGGCACGCTGGTCGGCGTCGAGGTCGTGGCTGCTTCGTCGCCGTCAGCCGATTCCTCGATGCCCGCCGGTCCTTCGTTGCGCGCGGCAGCATCGCTCTCCGAGGTGAGCGGCCGCGCCGTTCCCGCCGTCTCGGGTTCTGTTGCGGGTCCCGTCTCGGGTCCTGTCTCGGGCCCTGAATCTGTCGGGGTCGAGTCGTCGTCCGTTGGCGCGCTGGTCGGTGACGTCGCGATGCCCTTGGTCGCAGGCTTCGCCGGCGATTTCGTGGTGGCGCGGGCGCCAGAGGGACCCACCGCCGCCGGGGGCTTGGCTCGGGGCGGTCGCTGGCCTTCCGAACCGGTCCCGGCCGGTTGTGTCGGCCCGGCTGTGTGGCTGGATGCGGAGCTGTCCTTGGGTGCCGTCCGATACGGGCGGGCGAGCGGCGTCACGACCGGCGCTTTGCCACCCTCGGCGACGCGGGTTGCCGCAGCGCCCGCTCTGGCGACGGACTCATGGGTTCGCGCGCGCGCCGCGACCGCCGCGGTGGGCGGCTCGTCGTCGAACCGCGCCCATGGCGGGTTCTCCTGAGGGCGGCCGAGGATGCCGCCGATGAGTTCGTCACCCTTGGTGGCGAGGTCGGCGATCTCCTGCTGGACTTTCATCGACAGCTGCATCGCCCGCCCGATCAGCGTCACCGGCAGCGCCGGTATCTCCTCGGGCAGGGAACGCACCAGGTCGATACCGCTCGCAACGATGCCGGCGGCGACCCGTAAGGGAGTGGGCAACGAGATGGCCATGTGCCCAGCCTGCCTCATGGCCGATCCGTGCGACACCCGGACACGTGGATGGCGTGCTCTGCGCGGGTTATCAGGGGCCGATCCATGGCCGGGCCGACATGCATGCGCGGTGGTTCGGGAGCGTTCGATCAGTCGTTCGCGCAAGACCAGGCGGCTTGCACCCTCGACAACACCGGGATCGGCGTGTCCGTCGACGGTGACACGCCCAAGGCCCCCGGTGACGACCGCGGTGTCCCACTCGGACGTCCGTGGCGACCTGGAATTGACGGTCACCAAGAACCCTCGGGCCCGATCGAAGCGCCAACGATGACGCTGCCAGGGCTCTGCGAGGCGCGGGCGAGCGGACGAGCACGAAGAGCTGGTTGTCGTCGGTGACCCCATTGGTGGACCGAAAAAGGACAAGTGAAGCCCAAACGGACGCGACGTGCCATCTGTAGCGGCCAGAAGGTTCCGGTCAGGCGATGTGCGCCCCCCGCTGGACGTTCGGCGGAGTTCGCGTCCGAACGGCGCCCTACCATGAGGGCATGGGTGCCCCGACCGCTGAACCGACCGGACCGACTGCTGCTGTGCAAACTCCGGCACCGACACCGATCCCGGCTCCCGAGTCGACCGCCGGGGGCTTGGCCGCGCCCACCCGCCGCGTCCTGCTCGCCAGCCCACGGGGGTACTGCGCCGGGGTGGATCGGGCCGTCGTCACGGTCGGGAAGGCGCTCGAGCAGTACGGCCCGCCGGTCTATGTCCGTAAGCAGATCGTGCACAACAAGCACGTGGTCGCCGGATTACAGGCTCGCGGAGCGATCTTCGTCGAGGAGACCGACGAGGTACCGGAAGGCGCCCTGGTGGTGTTCTCGGCGCACGGGGTGTCACCGGCGGTCCACCAGCAGGCCGCCGACCGTCAGTTGCGGGTCATCGACGCGACCTGTCCGCTGGTGACCAAGGTGCACAAGGAAGCCACGCGATTCGCTGCCGAGGACTACGACATCCTGCTGATCGGCCATCGCGGCCACGAGGAGGTCGAGGGCACCCACGGCGAGGCGCCGGAGTCGATCCAGCTGATCAACGACCAGTCCGACGTCGAGAATGTGCAAGTCCGGGACCCGGCGAAGGTGATCTGGCTCTCCCAGACGACCCTGTCCGTCGACGAGACGCTGGACACGGTCGACCTGCTGCGCCGACGCTTCCCGTTGATGGTCGCGCCGCCGAGCGACGACATCTGCTACGCCACCCAGAACCGGCAGGAGGTGGTGAAGCAGATCGCCGACGAGTGTGGGCTGGTGATCGTGGTGGGCTCGCGCAACTCCTCCAACTCGGTGCGGCTGGTCGAGGTGGCGCTGGAGGCAGGCGCCGGGGTGTCGTACCTGGTGGACGATGCGAGCGAGATCCGGGACGAATGGCTCGCCGGCGTCGATGTCGTCGGGGTCACCAGCGGGGCCTCGGTACCCGACGACCTGGTGATGGGTGTGCTGGACCACCTGGCGGAGCGCGGTTACCCCGGTGTCGAGGAGTTCACCGCGGCGACCGAGACCCTGACCTTCTCGTTGCCGAAGGAACTGCGTCGGGATCTGCGGCCCGCCGGTCGCTGAGCCGCCGCCCTCACCGGCGCAGTGTCTGCAGGATCCGGGCCAGATCCGCGCGGTCGTCTTCGCTGAGCAGACCGAAGAATCGCTCGGCGTCGGCGTCGCGCGCCGCGCGGATCGCGGTTCCGACGCGGTGCCCCTCATCGGTGAGCGAGACCAGCATCGCCCGGCGGTCGTGCGGGTCCGGCATCCGGTCGATCAGTCCACGCTCCTGCAGACCGTCGACCACATCCGTCGTCGACCGCGGCGCGATGTGCAGATGATCGGACAGCTCGGACAACCGCAGCGCCTGGTGGTGCATGAGCACAGCGAGCGCCCGGGAATGCGAGGGTGCGATGTCCCAGGGGGCCAATGCCTCGCGTGAAGAGTGCCGGAGCTGACGGGCAACCGACCAGAACAGCTCCGAGAGCCTATCGGTGTCCGTCCTGACGTCCCTCCACTCATCAGCCCGGCCGTCCTTCTCGTGCTGGTCCTCGGCCATGGGGAATAGAGTACGCCTCTTTGGTGCTGTAGCCTCATAGTGAGCTTGCCTCACTACTATTCCGGACGAAAGGGGTGGTTCCAGATGGAACCCATAGAAGCCCATCAAGGAAGATCATCGGGCTCGGGCGGCCGTCGCGGCCGCTCCGAGGTCACCGCCGTCGAGAAAAGCCAGGCCCGCGAGGTGTCCCTGCGTCGCATCGGCGGCCTTTTCCGGGGCTATCGCTGGCCGCTGACCATCGTCACGGCCATCATCGTCGCGTCCTCCATTGTCGCGATGGCCTCGCCGTTCCTGCTGCGCGCCGTCATCGACCAGGCGCTGCCGCAACAGAACCTGGCGCTGCTGGTCTGGCTCGTCGCCGGGATGCTCGCCGTCGCGGCCGTCACCGCGGCCCTGGGTGTCATCCAGACCTGGATCAGCACCAACATCGGCCAGCAGGTCATGCACTCGCTCCGCTCGGATGTGTTCGCCCATCTGCAGCGCCAGTCGATCGCGTTCTTCACCCACACCCGCACCGGCGAGGTGCAATCCCGCATCACCAACGACATCGGCGGCATGCAGTCCGTGGTCACCTCGACCGCCACCTCGGTGGCATCGAACCTCACCACAGCAGTCGCGACCGCCGTCGCGATGGCGGCACTGTCCTGGCGGCTATCGCTCATCTCGCTGGTGGTGATGCCGCCGGCGATCTATCTCACCCGCAAGGTTGCCCGGATGCGCCGCGAAATCACCGCGCAACGGCAGCGCGAATTGGCAGACCTCAACGTGACCATCGAGGAAGGACTGTCGATCAGCGGCGTCCAACTGAGCAAGACGATGGGCACCGGCCCATCGCTGGTCGAGCGCTTCACGTCCTCTTCGTCGCGACTGATCGATCTGGAACTGCGATCCGAACTCGCCGGCCGCTGGCGGATGGCGTCGATGAGCGTCATCTTCGCCGCGATCCCGGCAGTCATCTACCTCAGCGCCGGCCTGCCCGTCACCGCAGGGACGATGACCATCGGCACCCTGATCGCGTTCACCGCCCTGCAAGCCGCGCTGTTCCGTCCGCTGATGGGGCTGTTGAACGTCGGTGTCTCGCTCACCAGTTCGCTCGCGCTCTTCGCCAGGATCTTCGAGTACCTCGACCTCCCGGTGGATATCGCGGACCCCGTCGATGCGGTTGCCGTCGATCCCGCGCAGGTGTCCGGTCATGTCCGGTTCGAGGACGTCACGTTCGCCTACCAGGGTAGCGACACCGCTGCCGTGGCCGGCGTCAACCTCGACGTCCCGGCCGGCACCACGCTTGCCCTGGTCGGTGAAACCGGCTCCGGGAAAAGCACTCTCGCCTCCCTGGTGGCCCGCCTGCACGACCCGAGCGGCGGTCGGGTGACCATCGACGGGGTCGACCTGCGCGAGATCAAACTCGGCGACCTGGCCGCCATCGTCGGCGTCGTGAGTCAGGAGACCTACCTGCTGCACACCACGGTTCGGGAGAACCTGCGGTACGCCCGGCCTGATGCCACCGACGCCCAGATCGAGGCGGCAGCGCGCGCGGCCCAGGTGCACGACCTGATCGCCGGCCTGCCCGAGGGCTACGACACGATGGTGGGCTCCCGCGGCCATCGCTTCTCCGGTGGTGAGAAGCAGCGGATCGCCATCGCCCGCACATTGCTGCGCAACCCCAGGGTGCTCGTGCTCGACGAAGCCACCAGCGCCTTGGACAACGAAACCGAACGCGCGGTGCAGCAGGCCTTCGACACCCTGGCCCGGGGCCGCACCACCATCACCATCGCCCACCGGCTGTCCACCGTGCATGACGCCGATCAGATCGCCGTGATGGACCAGGGGCGTGTCGTGGAGTCAGGCACTCACCACAGCCTGCTCGGCCAGGACGGTCGCTACGCCGCGCTCGCGGCGTGACTGCGCGAGGAACGCTCGGGCTGAGCCAATATCCGGATCAGCCCGACGATCACCGCAAGCGCGGTGCCGATGGCCATCGTGGGGAAGGACCCGATGATCTTGAGCGCGGTTCCGTACATCCCGCCGGCCTGGGTGAACAGCCACCCGCCGATGACGATGCCGAAGACCAGCACGAGCGGTGGCTGGACCATTGCGGTGAAGATCGAGCCGCGACGCACCGCCAGGGCCGCCAGCAGGACACCGAGGTAGAAACCGATCCGCAGCCCCCAGCTGAGCGCGCCGGTCGTGAGTCCGTCGACGGCGGTGCCGGCAAGCGTCAAGCCGGCGGCCAGCAGCACTGCTGCCCACGACGGCCAGCCCCGCACGCTGGTCAGCACAGAGGCATCGGCTGTCGACAGGCGGGTCGCGCTCTTGGTCGTCACCGGTCAACGGTAGCCTCCCTCGGCCATCCGGCGGCCTTTCCGATCGGCGTGACCTGCGCCGGAGCACCATCGGGTGGATCGCGCGGCCGGCTGCCGTGACGTTCACCGTCAGCTTCAACAACGGGATCTGCACCGATATCTGCCGCAAAACCCGATGCCTGGGGACGCCGCGGGAGTACGTCGACCGGCTCCGGCGCGGGTAACTCGTCGGTGGTGACCCCGAGATCGGCGAAGCGGCGAGCGGTGACCAGCACCCGGGTCTCCATGGACCGGACCGTCTGGTTGTACGCCGTGACAGCGCGCTCCAGACCCGCGCCCAGCCTGCTCAGATGTCCTCCGACGGTGGCCAGGCGTCCGTGCAGTTCCCGGCCGAGAGCATGTACCTCCGCCGCGGAGGCGGACAGCTGTTCCTGCCGCCACGTGAAGGCCACGGTGCGCAGCAGGGCGATCAGGGAGGTGGGCGTGGCGATCACCACATGCCTGCCGAACGCGTGGTCGGCCAGCCCCGGATCGACCGCGAGTGCCGCGTCGATCAACGGTTCGCCCGGCACGAACATGATCACGAACTCGGGCGCGGGCTGGAAATGCCGCCAGTAGGACTTGGACGCCAGCGCGTCAACGTGCGCGCGGACCGCCCTGGCGTGTGCGGCCATCAGCGCTGACCGGCGGCGATCGTCGGGGCTGTCCAGCGCCTCGAGCCAGGCGGCGAACGGCACCTTGGCGTCTAGAAGGAGGCTGCGCCCACCGGACAGCCGCACCACCATGTCCGGCCGGACCCCGCGGCTGTCGACCGCTGGATCGTGGGCAGTGACCTGGGTGTCGAAATCGCAGTGCTCGACCATGCCGGCAAGCTCGACGATCCGCTGCAACTGCACCTCGCCCCACCGACCCCGGACCTGAGGTGCCCGCAGCGCTCCCACCAACGACCGGGTCTGGCCGCCCAGCTCCGTCGACGCCCGGTGCAACGCGGCGACCTGTTCCCGGAGCCCGGCATACGCGCCCACCCGGTCCCGTTCGACTTCCTGCAGCCGATTCTCGACCCGCCGCAGCGCGTCCGACGCGGGCGCGATGAGTGCGGCCAGCTCAGCCCCGGTCCGGTCGGATCGAGGCGAAGATCGCCCGATCAGCAGCCCCAGGACCAGGCCGACGGCCAGCAGCAACGCACCGATCAGCAGGGCCGTTGATTCCATGCCGTCAGCATGACTGGCCGCACCGACAGTGCCCGGCAGGAACAGGCGGTCAGCGCCCGAAAACGCCACGCAGACAGGTACGAACGGCCCGCGTGAGTTGCGCGACGATCTCCGGCGTGCGGAGCTCGGGGCCGAGCAGCGATCGGGCGCCGACCAGCCAATCGCGATGACGCCCGATCTCGGACAGGGCGGCTGCCAGGCGATCGAGGACGCCGTGACGCTGACGTGCCTGCTGCGGACGTCCGGGAGCATCCCAGACGCGCTGGCCCGCTACGCCAACTGCGCCGTCGTCGCACCCAATCTGCGGGCCGTGCCCGGGTCGGCGTTCGTCCGGGCAAGCGCCTCGGTGCAGCGATGGGCACCGCCGGTGACGGTCTGATCACATCAGGCCACGGGTTCGCCGGCGCGGCGGAGGAGAGCGATACCCTCTGCGCCATGCCCGGGCGGGAATTGCTGCTGGTAGGCCGACGCGAGGTCGACCTCCTGCGGGTCGCCAGCGCGGCGTGTCCCCCGATCACCGACCTGCCGGCTGACCAACCGGATCCCCGGAGCGCAGTGCCGCGTGAGCCGAGGCTGACCGGACCCTGACCCGAGCCTGACCCTTGACCTGACCCTTGACCTGACCCGAGCCTCTTTGCCCTTGGCACCAACTGGCGCCGGCGCGCCCATTCCCCACAAGGACACCCGATGGCCCTTCCCGATTTCCTCATCATCGGAGCCCCCAAGGCCGGCTCGACAGCGTTGCACGTCGCGCTGGCCCAGCACCCCGATCTTTTTCTGTCCGACCCGAAGGAACCGAAGTTCTTCCTGTGTGACCAGGCGCCACCCGACCCGGCGCACCAGAAAGGCCCGGGGGACGCCCACAGTGCACGCGAGTGGGTGTGGGACCGGGACCGTTACGAGTCGCTGTTCGCGAACGCGCCGGCGGGAGCGTTGCGCGGCGAGAGCACTCCGTTCTATCTGTGGGACACCGCGTCCCATCGCCGGATCCGCGCGCTGATCCCGGACGTGAAGATGATCGCCGTCATCCGCGATCCGATCGATCGGGCGTACTCGAACTGGACGCATCTGTGGTGCGACGGACTGGAACCCGAGAGCGATTTCCTGACCGCCTGCGAGCTCGAGCCGTCCCGGGCCGAAGCGGGCTACGCGCCCTTCTGGAGGTACCTGGAAACCGGCCTCTACGGGCAACAGCTCGAGCATCTGTACACGGTCTTTCCCCGGGAACAGGTCTTCGTGCTGCGCTACCGCCGGCTGATCGACGCGGCGCCGCAGACGCTCGACGACATCGCCGCCTTCCTGGGCGTGAGGACCGGGCTGGTGTCCACCGTTCCTCGCTCCAACGTGTCGAATTGGGTGGCCGACGGCGGGGTCAACAGGTCTCTGCAGGAGGTGATCAGGGCCGGCGCGCAGGCCGGGGCGCATCTTCCGCCGCAGGTGTGGCGGCAGGCCCAGCGACCGGTGCTTGCCGCCCTGCACCGTGGCGGTCGGCGCCGTCCCCGGTTGCCGGTCGAGCAGCGCAGGACCCTGCTGCCGCGCTACGAATCCGATGTTGCGCTGCTGGGCAGGCTGACCGGGGTCGACTACGCGGACTGGTTGAACGAGACCGGCAGGGGCGCCTTCAGCGAACGGCAGTCCTGACGACGGGCGTCTGCGGCGTCACTCGAACGGCACGAACGCGGTGCGCAGGTCGTTCGCGCCGTCGGCGCGCTCGGCCTCGTAGTACAGTCGCAGACCGTCCGGCAGTTGGGCGACGGCGACGTAGCGCAGCGTCCGGCCGTTCCGTTCGATCGGCCCGCCGACCGCGACGAAGTCGTCGGGGCTCGCCCCGAGGGCGACGCCGGTGCGCTCGTGCCAGTTCTCCGCCGCCGACGCCCGACCGTCGTAGGTGGCGAGCCATTTGCCGTGCCACTCCCAGGCGCTGGTCACCCGGACGCCGCGCTGGTCCCATGAGTTCACAGTCGGCAGCAGCGCCGGTCGCTCGACGCTCCAGTCCAACCCGTCGGCACTGCTGGCGAACCACGCCTGCATCCGATCGGCCTCGTCCTCACCTCGGTCGAGCAGATGCCGGCACGCCCACATCCGCCATGCCTGGTCGTCCCGAGTGACCACCACGTCCTTCCAGGCGGTGTCCGCGTCACCGGGCAGCACCACGGTGCGCTTTCCGCTCGAAAGGCCTTCGGGTCCGGCGGTGTCACCGGTGCCACAAGTGCCGACGGTGTCCAGCGCCTCGACCCACCAGTGCTTGGAGCCCGGTGTCGAGCAGCTGACGTACAGCCGCCAGCCGCCGTCGGGACGCCGGATCAGCGCCGGTCGCTCCAGCGACGCGCACGCGAAACCGGACGCGAGGACGGTGCTGACCGTCTCGAAAACGATCCCGTCAGTCGATCGGGCGACAACGTTGGCGTACCCGCGTCCGCGATCCACCGGACGTCGCAGGCGATACGCCAGGTAGAAGACGCCCTCGTCGTACACGACGCTCGGTCCGCCGGCCCAATAACCGTCGCCGGATCCGGGCGGTTCGATCACCACGGTGGACGGCCCCGTGGTCAGGGCCCGGGTGATCTGGTCGATGAACGTCACGGCCGAGAGCATACGAAAGCCTTGCCGGCCGCCGGGCGACCCGGCGTGTTCTGCCGCCGGGTGTCCGGGAAACCCGGCAACGCATACCGGCGACCGCGGCGCCCGCGGACGCAACCATGAAATGCCGAAAGAACACCGCCAAAGGGATGACGGACACCATTCAATCTCTCGATTCCACTCCATTCGGCGGCGTGGGGGCGGGGGACTGGCGCGGTATGCTCGTGCACATGTCCGGTCAGGGAGTGCCTTTGGTGTGCCGTCGCGAGGTTGATCTCGTGCGCGTCGCCAGCGCTACCTGTTGTCACGCCGCCTGACATTCGTCGCTCACCAGCGCTGGGATGTCGTGCCGGCGCATTGGCACCCGAGCTGGGTCCTCTCGTGCGCGTGACACGTACCCGGCCTTTCCAAGGACTATTCGTGCCCACTACTCGGCCCGCCATCGCCCACTCTGTGCGAGCAATCGACCACGCGCAGGGTTCGGCCGACGGCGTAGCGACCGGCACCGGCGCGGCTGGCGCCGGGGCCTCACCAACGCTGCCGCGGACCCGTCGCCCGCGCCCCGAGGCCGCTCGTGGCCAGGGCCAATGGGCATTGGGGCATCGCGAACCGCTCAATCCGAACGAGCGGATGAAGAAGGACGACGACGGCTTGCATTGCCGTCAGCGCATCGAGACGCGCTACCGCTATACCGGATTCGATGGCATCGACCCCGGCGACCTGCGTGGCCGGTTCCGCTGGTGGGGCCTGTACACCCAGCGCGCCCCCGGCATCGACGGCGGCCGGACGGCCGTGCTGGAGCCGGAGGAACTCGAGGACAAGTACTTCATGATGCGGGTCCGCATCGACGGCGGGCAGCTGACGACGGCCGGGTTGCGGACCGTCGGCGAGGTCTCGACGAAGTACGCCAGGGACTCCGCCGACCTGACGGACCGGCAGAACATCCAGCTGCACTGGGTGCGGATCGAGGACGTCCCGGACATCTGGCAGGCACTGGAAGGCGTCGGGCTGAGCACCGCCGAGGCTTGCGGCGATGTGCCGCGGGTGGTCCTCGGCTCGCCGCTGGCGGGCATCGGCGCCGACGAAATCATCGACGGAACCCCGGCAATCGAGGAAATCGTCCGGCGCTTCATCGGCAGCCCGGAATTCTCTAACCTGCCCCGCAAGTTCAAGACCGCTATTTCCGGTTCACCGCGGCACGACGTGGCCCACGAGATCCACGACATCGCCTTTGTGGGTGTGGTGCATCCGGAATTCGGGCCAGGATTCGATCTGTGGGTCGGTGGTGGCCTGTCCACCAACCCGATGCTGGGCCAGCGACTGGGCGCGTGGGTTCCGCTCGACGAGGTCGCCGACGTCTGGGCCGGCGTGATCTCGATCTTCCGCGACTACGGCTACCGGCGGCTGCGCAATCGGGCGCGGTTGAAGTTCCTGGTCGCGGACTGGGGCCCGGAACGATTCCGCGAGATTCTCCAAACGGAATACCTCGGGCGGACGCTCATCGACGGACCTGCGCCCGAGATCCCCAGCGGCCCGCGTGATCATGTCGGCGTGCACCGGCAGAACGACGGCCGGTTCTACGTGGGCATCAACCCCACCGTCGGGCGGGTATCCGGCACCTTGCTGACCCAGATCGCCGACCTCGTGGACGCGCACGGATCGCAACGGGTCAGGATGACCACCGACCAGGGTCTGGTGATCCTGGACATCGAGCCCGACCGGGTCGATTCGTTGGTGGCCGCGTTGGCCGAGTTGGGTCTGTCGGTGACGCCGTCGACGTTCCGGCGCAACATGATGGCCTGCACCGGCCTGGAGTTCTGCAAGCTGGCGATCGTGGAAACCAAGGCGCGCGGTCTTGCCCTGGTGGACGAATTGGAGCGGCGGGTGGGCGACCTGGACGTGCCGCTGACGATCAACGTCAACGGCTGCCCGAATGCCTGCGCGCGTACCCAGATCGCCGATATCGGGCTCAAGGGAATGATCGTGACCAATGCCGAAGGGGCGCAGGTGGAGGGATTCCAGGTGCACCTGGGCGGTGGTCTCGGGCTGGATGCCGGCTTCGGCCGGAAGGTGCGCGGGCACAAGGTGACCGGCGAGGATCTGGCCGACTATGTCGAGCGCGTGATCAAGTCCTTCGACGCCCAGCGCGAGCCCGGCGAGCGGTTCGCGCAGTGGGTGGCCCGCGCGGACGAGTCGGCGTTGGTATGAGATGAGCGAGACCAGGGCGCCGGCGCAGTACTGCCCCTACTGCGGCGAGACCAATCTGTGGCCGCACGAGGACTCGCACGGCGCGTGGAGCTGCCGCAGCTGCTACCGGGTGTTCGCGGTGCGTTTCATCGGCATCGCGGGCCGCGAATCGGCGGTCTCGTGATCACCGCGCTGCGCAGCGCCGCCGAATTGTCGGTCGTCGCGCTGCGGGCATCGCTGGAACTCGCCGATGCCTCGGCGGAAGAGATCCTCCGTTGGGCCGCCGACGAGTTCGGCAATGGGCTCGCGGTGACCGCGTCGATGCAGGACACCGTGCTCGCCCACCTGGCAGCGAAAGTGCTGCCGGGAATCGATGTACTTTTCCTCGACACGGGCTATCATTTCGTGGAAACTATCGGCACCGCCGACGCCGTCGAGGCCGTCTACAACGTGAATCTGCTTCGGCTGCTGCCGCTGCAGACCGTCGCCGAGCAGGATGCGAACCACGGCAAGGATCTTTTTGCCCGGGACCCAGACACCTGTTGCGCGCTGCGCAAGGTCGCGCCGCTCAACCGGGCGCTGACCGGTTACGAAGCCTGGGCCACCGGAGTTCGCCGAACCGAATCCGTGACCCGGGCCGACACCCCAGCGGTGCAATTCGACTTCAAACGCGGAAAGGTCAAGTTCGCACCGCTGGCCGCTTGGTCCGACGACGATGTCGACCGATACATCACCGAAAACAATGTGCTGGTGAATCCATTGTTGGGACCGGATTATCCGTCGATCGGGTGCGAGCCGTGCACTCGGCGGGTCTTGCCCGGAGAGGATTCCCGGGCCGGCCGATGGGCCGGCCTGGCCAAGACCGAATGCGGGATCAACCTATGACGAGCGCGCGGATCGCGGTCGCGTCCGCCAGTGGCAGCACGGCTGCGGCAACGCGCAGCAGCGGCACGACGTTGTGGCTGACCGGCCTGCCCAGCGCGGGCAAGACGACCCTGGCCCTGGCCCTGGCGACGGTGCTGCGGGAACGTGGCGCCGACGTCGAGGTGCTGGACGGCGACGAGGTACGCACCCACCTCTCGGCCGGGCTGGGTTTCACCCGGCAGGACCGCGAAACCCAGGTCAGCCGCATCGGATACGTCGCCGAACTGCTCGCCCGCCACGGCGTCATCGTGCTGGTTCCCGTGATCGCTCCCTACGACGATGCCCGCGACCAAGTGCGCGCTCACCACGAGGCCCATGGCACGGCGATGCTGCAGGTTCACCTCTCCACGCCGCTCGAGGTCTGCGCGGAGCGAGACGTGAAGGGGTTGTACGCCAAGGCGTTCCGTGGCGAGATCTCGTCGATGACAGGCGTCGACGACCCATACGAGATCCCGCAGGATCCCGACCTTCGGATCGACACCTCGACCACCGACCAGGGCACGTCGGTCGCGGCTCTGCTGGGCCTGCTGCTGGAAAGGGGACGGCTATGACGCTGACCGACACGACGCCGACCGACACCACGCCGACCGACACGACGCCGACCAGCACGACGCCGACCGACACGGTGGCCCCGGCGAAAGCTCGCGCCACCAGCCCGCACCTGCGGACGCTGGAATCCGAGGCCATCCACATCTTGCGTGAGGTCGCCGGGCAGTTCGACCGGCCGGTGATCCTGTTCTCGGCCGGGAAGGACTCCGTTCTCGTCCTGCACCTGGCTCGCAAGGCTTTCCACCCCGCGCCGTTGCCGTTCTCCTTGCTGCACGTGGACACTGGGCACAACTTCCCGGAGGTCCTGGCGTACCGGGACCGGGTGGTCGCCGAAGGGGGTCTGCGGCTGCAGGTCGCGCACGTGCAGGACTGGATCGACGACGGTCGGCTGACCGAGCGTCCGGATGGCACCAGGAATCCGCTGCAAACGGTCCCGCTGGTGGACACCATCGCCGCCGAACGATTCGACGCGGTGATCGGCGGTGCGCGCCGGGACGAGGAACGGTCCAGAGCCAAGGAAAGGATCTTCTCCCTGCGGGATTCCTTCGGCGGCTGGGATCCGCGCCGTCAGCGGCCGGAGTTGTGGGGGCTGTACAACGGCCGGCACGCGCCCGGTGAGCATGTCCGGGTGTTCCCGCTGTCCAACTGGACCGAACTGGACGTCTGGAACTACATCGAGGCCGAGAACATCGCGCTGCCCGAGATCTATTACTCGCATCAACGAGAGGTGTTCCTGCGTAACGGGATGTGGCTGACACCGGGGGACTGGGGTGGTCCAACGGGTCGCGAGGTGATCGTGCGCCGCACCGTCCGGTATCGCACGGTCGGCGACATGTCGTGCACGGGTGCGGTGGAGTCGAGCGCGACCGATGTGCGGGCGGTGATCGAGGAGATCATTGCGACTCGCATCACCGAGCGGGGCGCCACCCGCGCCGATGATCAGCTCGGCGAGGCCGCCATGGAGGACCGCAAACGCGAGGGATATTTCTGATGAGCACGGCGCAGAGCATCGACGTCCACGAATTGGCCGCCGAGTTGACGACCAGTCGCCGGCTGCTCCGGTTCGCCACCGCCGGCTCCGTCGACGACGGCAAGTCCACACTGGTGGGCCGGTTGCTGCACGACTCGAAGTCGGTCCTGTCGGACACTCTGGACGCGGTGCAGCGCACCTCGCGGGCGCGCGGGCTCGACACCCCCGACCTGTCGCTGCTCGTCGACGGGCTGCGAGCGGAGCGGGAGCAGGGCATCACCATCGATGTGGCCTACCGCTATTTCGCGACCCCGGCGCGGACGTTCATCCTGGCCGACACGCCGGGACACGTGCAGTACACCCGCAACACAGTGACCGGCGCGTCCACGGCGGATCTGGTGGTGATCCTGACCGACGCCAGGACCGGGGTGGTCAACCAGACCCGCCGGCATGCGGCGGTGGCCGCGTTGCTGGGTGTTCCGCATCTGCTGCTGGCGGTGAACAAGATCGACCTGGTCGACTATGACCGGCGGGTGTTCGAAGCGATCGCGGCGGAGTTCTCGGCGTACGCCGCGGAGCTGGGTATCCCGGAGGTGACGGCGATCCCGATTTCCGCGTTGCATGGCGACAATGTCGTCACCCGGTCGGGGCGGATCGAGTGGTACACCGGACCCAGCGTGTTGGAGCATCTGGAGAACGTCGATCTGGCGGACCAGTCGACGACGGGGGCAGTCCGGTTCCCGGTGCAGTATGTCATCCGCCCGCGGTCGGATGAGTTGCCGGACTACCGCGGCTACGCGGGCCGGGTAACCGCAGGCACGGTGCGCCCCGGGGACGAGGTCGTGGTGCTGCCCTCGGGTGGCCGCTCGGTCGTCGCGGGCATCGACACCGCTGACGGGCCGAGGGATCTCGCTCGCGCGGGGGAGTCGGTGACGCTCCTGCTGGCGGACGACCTGGATCTGTCCCGCGGGGATCTGATTTCCGGGGTTGCCGACGCCCCGGGGCCGGTCACCGAATTCGGCGCGACCATCACGCTGCTGGCCGACCGGCCGTTGCGGCGCGGCGCCCGCGCGTTGTTGCGGTACGGCACGAGCACCACCCGGGTGATGGTCACCTCGATCGAGGGCTTGCTGGACATCGATTCGCTCAGCTACGTGCCGGCGCCAGAGGCCTTGGCGCTCAACGACATCGCCAAGGTCACACTGCGCACCGCGGACCCGTTGCCGGTGGAGGACTACCGGGCAGGCGGCGCGGTCGGCTCGTTGTTGATCATCGAACCGTCCGACGGGACGACGCTGGCCGCCGGCATGGTCGGCGACCGACGGGCGGCCCTGCACCCGCATCCAATCAGCAAGGAGGCAACGGCGTGAGAGCGAACGAAACTGCAGCCCAGGTGACGGCCCGCGATCGATGTCGTTGGCTGCGGTCCGCGTCCAGCGGGCGCGACATCGCGCTCCGTCCCGCCAACCTCCCCACGCCCGGCCCGTAGCGCCGGCAACGTCCGAAGGAATCCCCAGTGTCGATCTTCCGTCGTGACCACAGCACCTCGCGTCACATCTCTGCCCGTCGTACCCTCCGCCAGGCGGTCTCGCTGATCGCCGTGGTGGCGATCGCCGCGTCGGCCTGCTCGTCCAGCGACTCTTCCAGTGCGGGGTCCAGCACCACCAGCTCATCCACCGGCGCCGAATCCGGCGGTGCTGCGGCGCCCGCGGCCGGCCCCGAGACACTGCGGCTCGGCTACTTTCCGAACGTCACCCATGCCTCCGCCGTACTCGGCGTGAAGGACGGTACCTTCCAGGAGGCCCTCGGTGACACCAAGCTCGAGACCAGCACCTTCAACGCCGGCCCGGCCGCGATCGAGGCCCTGCTGTCCGGCGCGATCGACGCGGCGTTCCTCGGGCCCAACCCGGCGATCAACGCCTACGTCAAGTCCAACGGCGACGCGCTGCGCATCGTGGCCGGTGCGACGAACAACGGCGCCGCGCTGGTGGTCAAGCCGGAGATCAACTCCGCGGCCGACCTCGTCGGCAAGACGCTGGCCAGCCCGCAACTGGGCGGCACCCAGGATGTCGCGCTGCGTAAGTGGTTGTTGGACAACGGGTTGAAGACGCAGACCACCGGCGGAAACGATGTCGACATCGTGAACCAGGAGAACGCGCAGACCCTCGACCTGTTCAAGCAGGGTCAGATCGACGGGGCGTGGCTGCCCGAGCCGTGGGCGTCACGCCTGGTGCTGGAGGCGGGCGGTAAGACGCTGGTCGACGAGAAGACCCTGTGGCCGGACGAGAAGTTCCAGACCACGATCCTGATCTCGTCGCGGCAGTTCCTTGCCGATCACACCGAGACGATCAACGCGCTGATCAGGGGCGAGGTTGCCGAAACCGACGCCATCAAGGCCGATCCGGTCAAGGCGCAGACCGCACTGAACGCGACGATCGGTGAACTGACCGGAAAGCCGTTGGCAGACACTACGATCCAGGCCGCGTTCGCCAACATCGAGCCGACCTGGGATCCGCTGGCCGGCACGCTCGACGACATCGCGGCCAACGGCGTGCAGGCCGGGACCCTGGCTTCGGTGCCCGATCTGGGCGGTATCTACGACCTTCGTGAGCTGAACAAGGTGCTGGCGGCCGACGGCAAACCGCCGGTCACCGCAGCAGGTCTCGGCGAGGACTGAGGGGCGAACCAACAATGACGACGACACTCGTCGACGAGTCAGATCTCGTCTACCACGAGGACGATCCGCGGGTGGTGCCGCTGCTCAAGGAAGTGGAGCACAGCGGTGCGGCGGCGGTGACCATCGACTCGGTGAGCAAGGTGTTCACCGGTCGGCACGGCAAGGTCGCCGCGCTGGACAACATCAGCCTGTCCGTGACTCCCGGCGAGTTCGTCTGCCTGCTCGGCGCGTCCGGGTGCGGCAAGTCCACGCTGCTCAACCTGATCACCAGACTGGACGTGCCGACATCGGGAACGGTCGGCACGATCGGCCGGCCGGCGCTGATGTTCCAGGAGTCGGCGCTGTTCCCGTGGCTCACCGCGGGACAGAACATCGGCCTGGCACTGAAATACGCAGGAGTACCGAAGAAGCAGTCGGCCGCCGAGATCGACGGGTTGCTTGATCTGGTGCGGCTGTCCGGGACGGCCGACCGCCGGGTGCACGAACTGTCCGGCGGTCAGCGTCAGCGCGTCGCACTGGCCAGGGCACTGGGTCAGAACAGCCAGGTGCTGTTGATGGACGAGCCGTTCGCCGCGCTCGACGCGATCACCCGGGATGTGATGCACGACGAGCTCACCCGGGTGTGGAAAGAGACCGGGAACAGCATCATCTTCGTGACGCACAACGTCCGTGAGGCGGTGCGGCTGGGGCAGCGGGTCGTGCTGCTGTCGTCCCGACCGGGACGGGTGGTCGGCGAGTGGAAGGTCAACATCAAGGGGCCCCGGACGATCGAGCATCCGGCCGTTGGCGCATTGGCCGCGGAGATCACCCTGCGGTTGCGAGAGGAGATCGCCAGCCATGCCCGCTCTTGATGATTCGGTGATCACCCAGGACGAGGTCGAACGGGAGGACACCGCGGCCGTCGGTGCCGGTCTGGACGTGCTGGAGGAACCGGACCGGATCCGCGACCCGTGGTGGCGGCGGCTCGGCAGTTCGATCGTCCCGCCGATCCTGGCCATGGTCGTCGTCCTGGTGATCTGGGAGATCGTCTACCTGCTCGAGCTCAAGCCGGAGGTGATGCTCCCGTCGCCGGCCGCGGTGTGGGACGAGCTGCTCGTCCTGCTGCACGGCGGCCAGGCGTGGGAGGCGATCTGGACCAGCCTGTCCCGCGGCCTGATCGGGTTCGCGATGGCCATCGTGATCGGTGCGCCGATCGGATTGGCGATCGCCCGGTTCCCATGGCTGCGCGCATCCTTCGGCCCGCTGCTGTCCGGGCTGCAGTCCATGCCGTCGGTGGCGTGGGTGCCGCTGGCCATCCTGTGGTTCCAGATCAGCCCGGCGATGATCTACATGGTGGTGCTGCTCGGTGCGGTCCCCTCTATCGCGAATGGTTTGACCGCAGGCATCGATCAGGTCCCGCCGCTGTACTCGCGGGTCGGGCATGTGCTGGGCCTGAATTGGTGGGCACAGACCCGGCACGTGTTGCTGCCCGCGGCGCTGCCCGGCTTCCTGGCCGGGTTGCGTCAGGGCTGGGCCTTCTCCTGGCGGTCGCTGATGGCCGCCGAGTTGATCGTCACGTCGTCCAAGCTCGGGTTCGGCCTCGGCCAGCTGATGAACCAGGGCAGGGACCTCTCGGACGCCCCGCTGCTCTACGCCGGGCTCATCCTGATCTTCATCGTCGGTGTCGGCGTCGAGCTCATCATGTTCCGTCCGCTGGAGCGGGCCATCCTGGACGCCCGCGGACTGTCCACCAAGAAGCGGTAGGTCCACCTGGCGCCGACTCGAGCCGCCGTCCGGGCCGCGGGCGGCTAGCGTAGATCCATGTCGCGCGGTCGTGTGTCACCCAGTCCACCACCCCTGATCGGCCTGGCACATGGCAGCCGTGATCCGCGCGCGGCCGCGACGATCGGCGAGGTCCTGCGGGCCGTCGAGGCGTTGCGCCGCGGTTTGATCGCACGTCCGGCGTTTCTGGATCTATCCGAGCCGGACCTGAGCACCGCGGTCGGAATGCTTCGCTCCGAGTGCGGCGTCACCGAGGCCGTCGTGCTCCCGTTGCTGTTCACCGAGGCCTTCCATGCGACGGTCGATGCCCCCACGGCGGTGGCGCAGGCGCAGCTGAACTCCGGGGTCGAGTTGCGGCTCGGCGCGATCCTCGGCATGGGCGAGGATGTGTTGGAGGCGCTGGAGGACTCGGCGGCGCGGGCCCACATCGGCGCGCACGAGGCGATCCTGCTGCTGGCCGTCGGATCGAGCCGGGACGAGGCCAACGCCGCGGTCCACGAGCTGGCCTACCGGTGGAGCCAGCGCCGGCTGGGGCCCGTCTGGGCAGGATTTGCCACCACCGGCGAGCCGTCGGCATCCTCGGTGCTGGCCCGCGCGACCGCGACGAAGCACCGGATCGGCGTGGTACCCCTGTTCCTGGCGCCGGGCCTGCTGCTGGATGCGATGCGCAGGGAGGCCACGGCCATCGACGCCGAGGTCGCGCAGCCCCTGGGGACTGCCTTGGCCGAGTTGGTGGTGCGGCGGTACGACGAGGCCATGGCCGCCGCGCACGCATGAGGCCCGCCCGACCCGGCTACCGGCCGGCCTCGTGGTCCAGCAGCCAGCGCTTGGCCGGGAGGCCGTAGCGGAATCCGCCCAGCGACCCGTCGCTGCGCACCACGCGGTGGCACGGGACGAACAACGCAGCGGCGTTGCGGGCACAGACCCTGGCTGCGGCGCGCACCGCCGTCCGGTGGCCGCAGGACTGCGCGAAGCCGGTGTAGCTGATCGGCTCACCGGCCGGCACGGTCCGCAGCACCTTCCACGCCTGGATCATGAACGGGCCCGAGACCTGTTCCACCGCAACGTCGTCGATCGCCGACAGGTCGCCGTCGTGATAGGCGATCGCCGCGTCGGTCACCCCGTCAATGGTGCCGACGGCGCGAATCAACCGGGGTCGCAGTCGGGGCGCGATCAGCGCGGTGAGCTCGTCGACGCGGTCCGTCCAGCCCGAGGCGAGGACGATCGGTCCCGGCGCGTCGGGACGCTGCACGGCCACCACGGTGAACGGCCCGATCGGGGTGTTCACCGTCGCGGTGCGGGCTTCGGTGGGTTCGGTCAGTGCGGTCATCAGGCACAGCCTTTCGCAAGGTCGGGTGGTTCGGTAGAGGTGGTCTAGGGGTGTGCCGCGGTGATGGTCGGAGCCATGCTCGTGCCGGCGGTGCGGGTCCCGGCTCGCCACAGGTGCATTCCGGCATAGGAACGGAACGGCCGCCAGGACGCCGCGCGCGCGGTGAGGCCCGCCGGGTCCTCGGGTAATCCGAGCGCAGCCGCGCCCTGCCGCAGCATCAGGTCCCCGGTCAGCAGCACGTCGGGATCACCGATCACCCGCATCGCCACGTACCCGGCGGTCCACGGGCCGATGCCCGGCCGGGCGATCAGGTCGGCCTCGAGATCGGCGGTGCGCCGGCCCGGATCGACGATCAGCGACCCGTCGGCGATGGCGGCCGATGCCTCCCGGATGGTCTGCGCGCGCCGTCGCGGTCCGGCGATCGTCGGCAACGCCGCAACGGCCGCGGGCGACGGGAACAGGTGGGTCAACTCGCCGTCCGGATCCGGCAGCCGATCGTCGACGGCGTGCGCCAGGCGCGTCGCGGCAGTCCGCGCGGCCGCGACGGACACCTGTTGACCGAGCAGAGCGCGCAGTAGGATCTCCGGGCCGTCGACCGCGCCCGGCACGCGCAGGCCGGGTGCGGCTCGCACCGACGGGGTCAGCGCCGGATCAGCCGCCAGAGCCTGTTCGATACCGACCGGATCGGCGTCGGCGTCCAGCAACCGGCGGCAACGGTCGACGGCGGGGGCCAGGTCCGACAGCTGCTCCAGCAGCAGCACCGCGGTGACGACCGGCTGGGCCTCCGGCCCAGGCAGCGTCAGCCGGACCGTGCCCGAACCCGCCGGAAGCCTGAGCGTCCGGCTGTACGTGCGTCCCTGGATCTGCTCGACGCCTGGGACTGCTCGCGCGGTGAGGAACGCGAGCAGGGCGTCTGCGGCGAAAGGTGCCCGGACCGGCAGCCGCAGACTGAGCCGGCCCGAGGGCGCGGGCAGCGGGCGATGCCGGGCGCGCAGCGCACGGGGGTCGGCCGCGAACACCTCGCGGACCGTGTCGTTGAACTGTCGGACACTGGAAAAGCCTGCGGCAAAAGCGATGTCGGCGATCGGCAGGGTCGTCGCGGTCAGCAGGACCCGGGCCGTGTGCGCCCGCCGGGCGCGCGCCAGCGCGAGCGGCGAGGCGCCGAGCTCGGCCGTCATCATTCGGCCCAGGTGGCGCGGTGTGTACCCCAGCCGGCGCGCCAGTCCCGGCACACCCTCACGGTCGACGACTCCGTCGCCGATCAGCCGCATCGCGGCCCCGACCGTGTCGGCGCGGAGGTTCCATTCCGGGGATCCCGGTGCCGCGTCCGGCAGGCACCGGCGGCACGCCCGGTAGCCGGCGGCCTGGGCGGCCGCCGCGGTGGGGTAGAAGTCGACGTTGCGGCGCATCGGGGTCCTGGCCGGGCAGGCCGGCCGGCAGTAGATGCCGGTGGTGCGGACCGCCGTGACGAACTGCCCGTCGAACCTCGCGTCACGGGTTACCACTGCGCGGTACTGGGCTTCGGGATCGGCCATCACGCCAACCACTCTGCCACCGGACCGGTGCCGGGACTGGCGGGAATCGGACATGGCAGCCCGGGTTCGGATTGCGGGTGCCGTGCCATCATGCACTGGTGGCGCCCTCGACCGATCCGCCGCCCACGCGGTGGGAGACGACCGTGACCGGCGAACGCTGGGACTTCTACGCCGCCCGTTTCGCTCGGGAGTACGCCGAGGGCGCCGATTTGGAGGGCGAGGCCCGGTTCGTCGACGTCATCGCCGGGCGCGGATCGCGGGTGCTGGATGCTGGCTGCGGCACCGGGCGGACCGCGGCCGCGCTGCACCGGATGGGTCACACGGCGCTCGGTGTGGACCGCGACGCGCGCCTGGTGGCGATCGCCCGCGACCGCTACCCCGGCCCGCTGTTCCTGACCTCCGACCTGCTGGCCCTGACCCCTGCCGTGCTGCATGCCGCTGGTGCCCCCGCCGCGTTCGACGTCATCGTGCTGGCCGGCAACGTCATGGTCTACCTCGCGCCCGGCACCGAACGGGATGTGCTGCGCGCGCTCTCGGGGCTGGTGGTGCCCAACGGCGCGATCGTCACCGGGTTTCACACCGACCGGGAGTACACCGTTCCCGCCCTCGATGCCGACGCCGCCGCGGTGGGATTGGTGGCGGACCACCGCTTCGCCACCTGGCACCTGGCGCCGTGGACCCCCGACGCCGACTGGGCGGTGACGGTGCTGCGACGTCCGGAGTGAGGTGTCTCCTAGACTGAGCCCTCGTGAGCCTGACCCTCGGTATCGTCGGCCTGCCCAACGTGGGCAAGTCGACCGTGTTCAATGCCTTGACCCGCGCCAACGTTCTCGCCGCCAATTACCCGTTCGCGACGATCGAACCGAATGTCGGTGTCGTGCCGTTGCCGGACGGCCGGCTGGACGAGCTGGCCGGGTTGTTCCACTCGGCGAAGATCGTTCCGGCCACCGTCTCGTTCGTGGACATCGCGGGAATCGTCAAGGGCGCCAGCGAGGGCGCCGGGCTCGGCAACAAATTCCTGGCCAACATCCGCGAGGCCGACGCGATCTGCCAGGTCGTGCGGGTCTTCTCCGACGACGACGTGGTGCACGTCGACGGTCGTGTCGACCCGCTCGCCGACATCGAGATCGTCGACACCGAGCTGATCCTGGCCGACCTGCAGACCCTGGGAAAGGCGATCCCGCGGCTGGAGAAAGAGGCCCGCAACGCCAAGGACCGTAAGCCGTTGCTCGAGGCCGCACAGGCCGCGAACACCCTGCTGGACCGGGGCCGAACACTGTTCTCCGCCAGGGACAAGCTCGATCTGGTTGTGCTGAAGGAACTCTCGCTGCTCACCGCGAAGCCTTTTCTGTATGTCTTCAACTCCGACGAGGCGCTGCTCACCGACGACGCCCGCCGGGCGGAGCTGACCGCAGCTGTCGCTCCGGCCGACGCGGTCTTCCTGGACGCCAAGGTCGAATCAGAATTGCTGGAATTGGACGAGGAATCCGCGCGTGAACTGCTCGAATCGGTCGGGCAATCCGAGCCGGGGCTGTATGCGTTGGCGCGGGCCGGGTTTCACACGCTGGGTCTGCAGACCTATTTGACCGCAGGGCCCAAGGAGGCCCGCGCCTGGACCATCAAGCAGGGTGCCACCGCTCCGCAGGCCGCCGGGGTGATCCACACCGATTTCGAGCGGGGTTTCATCAAAGCCGAAGTGGTGTCCTACGCGGACCTGATGGCCGGGGGATCAATGGCCGCGGCCAAGGCTGCCGGTCGGGTCCGGATGGAAGGCAAGGATTACGTGATGGCCGACGGGGATGTGGTGGAGTTCCGGTTCAATGTGTAAGTGATCAACTATCTAGGCCTTGACCTGCACTAATGCTCCACTACTCTAAGGTCGGTCCCCTTCTGGTCCCATAGCCGAGTGCGGTCATCTTGGTTCGCCACCAGGTGCCCGTAGACCTTGAGCACAGTCGTCGCGTTGTTGTGGCCTAACCTTTCGGACACGACCACAACCGACTCGCCAGCATGAAGCAGTTCGCTCGCAAAGTGATGCCGAAGATCGTGAGTGGTGATGCTGTCAGGCAGCCCAGCCTTCTTGACGGCCTGCTTGAAGATCTGACTGCCGAAATAGTCGTGGACGATATGGGCTGCCAAGCCGAGTTGAGAACAGTGTCCCGTCCTCAGTTGGTGGGTACTTGGCGATGTGAGCCGCCAGGGCTTGGGCTGTGATATTCGGCAACGGGATCGTTCGGCGTGACCTCGGAGTCTTGGGTGCAGTCCGAACCTTCGACTGCGGAGCGAACTGAAACTCGACACGAAGCGTTCGCCGTAGGAACGACGGGGGAGATGCCGACCAGACGATCAAGCAGTGCGTCCCGATACATCTGTTTCAGGATGCCGAGCAGGTTGCGTAGACGAAGGAGCGACATCAGCTTGCTCCGCTCTGTCGCCCGGGCTTGGACCTCAGATGGCCTGAGAGCGATCAGTTTGCGGTTGCCGATGCTCATGCGAGCGATGTGGTTCTCGATCAGACTAGAGACCGTACGCACGGTCGTAGGGCGGTATGGCCGGGCAGCCGCCCACTGGCGGGCGTACTCGACCACACGGTCGTCCTATCGTTGGGGTCGACCCACTGGGCCCCTAGAGCGAGCGGAAAGCTGGTCTGCTTCCCACCTCAGTGCATCACGCTTGGTAGTGAAGTGCTTGGCGTGCTGTCTTCCATCGGTTCCGATGATCCGAGCACGCCAGGACCCATCCGGACGCTTGGCTACACCTATGATCCGCTCCTACCGAAGCTCTCGTTTTGATCATTGAACGCGACAAGATGGGGCACCGCCAGACCTCGACGGTGCCCCTTCTCACTCAGCTTGCGTCCTGGGGCTTCTCCACCCAATCATCCTCATGGGCCTTCGCCCAGGCCCTCACGACAGCGGGTGAGAACTTGAGATGGCGCGCGTGCGGGTTGAAGTCCGCTTCCGCCCACGCAACATCGTCCGTATCGACCGCCTGGTGCAGCGAGCCATGGAGAGCGATCATGAAGTGAGCTGAGACCTTGGCCAGCGGGTTCTGGAACCACGAGATCGAGCCCGGCTCGGTCCCAGCCTCGACGTGCTCGACGATGAACTTGACCGGGTGGACCATGCCGCCGGGTCGACGGTTGGGGACGGGGCCAACCCAGTTGGCAAAAGGACATAGAGCCATGCGCTGAAGAGCGTAGTTCGGAGCGCGCTCCTCCCGGTGGTACGTCGGGTCCGTTAGGTCTTCACTTGTCCTATTCGACCCGCGTAGGAGGCTCGCATGTTCGCTCAGACCATCAGGGGCAAGGTGTCCGACCCGGACGCGGTTCGTGCGGCTGTCGACCGCTGGACGCGCGATCTTGGACCTACGGCCAAAGGATGGTTCGGCACCACAGGCGGAGTGACCGACGACGGCGACTTGTTCGTCCTGATTCGCTTCGAGTCCGAGGGATCGGCGAGGTTTAACAGCGCTCGGCCGGAGCAGGATCAGTGGTGGTCGGAGTTCTCCAAGCTGCTTGAAGGTGAGCCGACCTTCAAGGACAGCAACAACGTGCTCATCGAACCTGTCGGCGATCTCGACTCAGCAGGGTTTGTGCAGGTCATCTGCGGTCAAAGCAGCGATCTTGAGCGCTCCAGGAAGTTGATGACTGACAGCCAGTCCGCGCGATCGGCCGCACGGCCAGAGATCCTTGGAAGCGTGTCCGTGGGGCATGAAGACGGCAAGTTCACGTCCGTCCTCTACTTCTCCAGTGAGGAGGAGGCCAGGGCCGGGGAACGCAAGGAGCTGCCGCCCGAGGCGAGGGAAGCGATAGAGGAGATGCGTTCGCTCGGTGTCACGCCCCCGGAGTACCTGGACCTCAAGACACCATGGCTCGACTCACCTAAGTAGCCAGATGGAGTGATCAACTCGGCGCGTCGGCGCGACAATTTGCAGTCACTCGTTACCGTCCGCGACGTGACCGATCCAGGCGATCCGGGGATGACTGCTGAGCAGCACGAGGCTGTAAATACTGTGCTCTTCGCCTACTGGACCTCCCGTGAAGATGCCCGCCTCGCGCAGATCGCTAAAGGGCACCACGGACGTCGGCGGTCGACTCGGGGTTACGGCAGGTGGCCACCTGGACCGAGTCGCTCAGCTTTTGGGTCGGATCTGCATAGCCGTCGGCGCTCCGAAATCGGAGGTGTACTACAACGCGCCGAAGGACGACCCACAGAAGAAACCGGGACGGGCAATCGGCTACACGCTGCCGGGCTACTTTCGCCCGACCAAGCAGTGGGACTGCGTCGTGTACTTCGATGGAAAGCCGATCGTGATCATCGAGCTTAAGTCTCAGAACGGTCCGTCGTACGGTAACAACGCCAACAACCGGGCCGAAGAGGCGCTCGGAAACGCTCTCGACCTTCAGCGCGCGATGAGCGAAGGTCTAATACAGTTTAAACGGTTGTCGTTGTTCTTTGGTCGCTGCGAGGTAAACATTCAGCCGGTGTTCTCGGCGGCACTTGTTGGTGACATGGGGTGATGACCGATCGGGCGGTGCTCGTCGGTGTTGGTGGTGGGCCGGTTGTG
>JADGOY010000183.1 GCA_017882715.1 Nakamurella sp.
CTCCATGTGCGAACCGAGCGCAAGCGCCGCATCCGGGTCGACCCCCTGAAAGATCCCGGCCTTTGCGAGCGTTTCTTCCACTCTGTCCTCCTGACGACATGCCACCCGACTTGATCACTCTTGGTGAGACGCAGAGCACAGTCTAGGGTGCAGGGTCAGTCCGGCGCCCTCCAGCCCGCGTGGTGCGGCGGGTCAGGGCTGCGGGCGCTTCGACTTGCGCTTGTTGCCGTTCTTGTGACCGTTCCTGCGCCGGAACCGCGGGCGACGGCGCAGCCGGAACTTGTCGAACGCCCGCGTCCAGCCCTCGCGAATCAGCGTGTTGACCTCTTCGGGCCGGGCGGTGTCCAGGAACTCCTGCACGTCCGCCTCGCTGACCGTGCGGGTGTGCAACCGGTTCTCCACGCGCTCCATGAATAGCGCGAACACCATCAGCAGCACGGGGATGAGCAGCACCAGAAAGACAGTCATGGTGTGTCCATCATTCCTCATGCGGCCCTGTTTTCGGGCTCGGACCCCGACGCCCGGGGCTTGTCCGGGAGCCTCGGCGTCGATCATGCGGCTTTGTCCGATTCCGTCGGGTGTGACGATGATCGGGTGCATGCCAGTGCCGCGTCGGGGTGGTGATCGACCTGACGCGGCCGCGCTCCTGGGCTGCTGCCGGATTGCTCCCGGGTGTGGCGGCAACCTCGTCCCGGAGTGAAACGTCTGCGCTCTGTGGCAACCTGGCAGCGTGGCATCCAGCGCCCGTGCGGCGAAGACGACCGTGGCGACCGCGCGGGCCGCGAAGCCGGCGACGAAGCCCCCCGGGCAGCGGACAGGGGTGAAGCACGAAGCGGTGAAGCACGAAGCGGTGAAGCACGACGCGGTGAAGCACGAAGCGGTGAAGTCCGACGCCGTGAAGCAGCCCCGCATCAAGAAGGTCAAGCCGCCGGCCACCCCGCTGGCCCGTACCCGGCGAGCCCGCCAACTTGCTACCCGGCTGGCCCAGGGCTATCCGGACGCCCACTGCGAGCTGGACTTCACCACTCCGCTGGAACTCGCGGTGGCCACCATCCTGTCCGCCCAGTGCACGGATGTCAGGGTCAACATGACGACGCCGGCGGTGTTCGCCAGGTTCCCTTCGGCGGCCGACTACGCGGCCGCGCCCAGGGCAGAGCTGGAAGAGCTGATCAAGCCGACCGGGTTCTACCGGAACAAGACGAACTCACTGATCGGCTTGGGCAGAGCGCTGGTGGAACGGTTCGACGGCGAGGTGCCGCGGACCCTGGCCGAGTTGGTGTCGCTGCCCGGATTCGGCCGCAAGACGTCGAATGTGGTGCTGGGCAACGCCTTCGGAATCCCGGGGATCACCGTCGACACGCACATGCAGCGCCTGGTACGTCGATGGGGGCTGACCGCGCAGACCGATCCGGTCAAGATCGAACTAGAGCTCGCTGCGCAGCTTCCGCCGGCCCAGTGGACGAGCTTCTCCAATCAGGTGATCTTCCACGGTCGGCGGGTCTGCCACGCCAAACGCCCGGCCTGCGGCGCCTGTTTCCTGGCCAACCTGTGCCCGTCGCTCGGCGCCGGGACGATGGACCCGGTCGCGGCGTCGGCGCTGGTCGTGGGGCCGGAGCGGGAGCATTTGCTGGTCCTGGCCGGGCTGGGGGACGTGCAGGGTCTGCCCGCTGCGGCGCCCGAGCAGACGGAGTTGCGGGAGCCGGTGGAATGACCGGTCAGGGCTCGCCGCCAGCCATACCGGACTCCTGGCACCTCCCGGAAAGTACGTCCTTGCCCGGCCCGGCGGACCTGGGGTTCGTCGGGCGGCGGTTGGTCGGCGACGAGCACCTCCCGGAATGGATGCACCGACTGGTCGCGCATATCGACGGGTCTCCCCTGCCCGGACCGATCCGCAACCTGGCGAGCCAGGCACCACCGGGTGCCAAGCACAGTTCGGTGCTGATGCTGCTGGGTGACGGCCCTTCCGGACCCGACCTGCTGTTGACGGCCCGCGCGGCCACGCTGCGGTCGCATGCGGGGCAGCCCGCTTTCCCGGGTGGCCGCAACGATCCGGGTGAGGACGCGGTGACCGCGGCGCTGCGCGAGGGCGAGGAGGAAACCGGGTTGCGGCCGTCGACGGTCGTGCCCGCCGCGTTGCTGCCGGATCTGTACCTGCCCCCGTCCGGATATCTGGTCTGTCCGGTGCTGGCCTACTGGCGCGAACCCGGTGAGGTGGGGCCGGTTGACCTGCGGGAGACCGCCGCGGTCGCCCGGGTGCCGATCAGCGAGCTGGTCGATCCGCAGCACCGCGGGCGGGTCCGGCACCCCGGGGGCTACGTCGGGCCGGCATTCCAGGTGGCCGACCTGCTGGTCTGGGGCTTCACCGCCGGCCTCGTCGACATTCTGCTCACCCTCGGTGGCTGGTCTGTGCCCTGGGACGCCGAGCGCTACTTCGACCTACCCGACCTGACATGACCGCTGTGGCAGCGGGCGGCACCGGATCAACCCCGGCGCGTGCGTGGTGAACGTCGTCGACGCGATCGTCATCGTCCTGCTCATCGCAGCCGCCGTCTCCGGGTTCCGTCAGGGCCTGATCGCGGCTCTGTTCACATTGGTCACCGCGGTGGCCGGCGCGGTGGTCGCGATCCGGCTGGCGCCGCTGCTGATGGAGAAGGTCGACGACTCGACGGCGAAGATCGCGATCGGGATCGCCTGCGTGATCGTCGGGGTCGGGGTCGGTGAGGTCGCCGGCTCCACGGTCGGACGCGCCATCTCGCAACGGATCAGCTGGCGACCCGCGCAGGCGCTGGACCGCGGGCTCGGCCTGTTCGGCTACACCGTCGCAGTGCTGCTCGTCATCTGGCTGATCGCCGTGCCGCTGGCGTCCGTGCCGTACACCTGGCTGTCGTCGTCGATCCGCTCGTCCACCGTGCTGGCGCGGGTCGACGAGGTGATGCCGAGCCAGGCCAGAGACATCTCGACGCAATTGCGCGAGGTGTTCAACGACTCGGGGTTCCCCGCCATCCTCGACCCGCTGGCGCCCACCCCGATCACCTCCGTCGCCCCGCCGGACCCCTCTCTGGTCGCCAACCCCGCCGTCGCCGCCGCCCAGGCCTCGATCGTGAAGGTCCGGGCTACTTCGGAATCGTGTTCCCGCAGGATGGAAGGCACCGGGTTCGTCATCGGACCGGGCCGGGTGATGACCAATGCGCACGTCGTGGCCGGCTCGTCGAGCGCCGGCGTCGAGGTCGGCGATCGGACCGTCCCCGGCGCGGTGGTGCTCTACGACTCCGAACGTGATCTGGCCGTGCTGGAGGTGCCCGACCTGGACGCTCCGGCGCTGACCTTCACCGCTGCGCCCGCCACGGCTGCGGACGATGCCATCGTTGCCGGGTATCCGCTGGATGGTCCCTACACACTCACGCCGGCCCGCGTGCGGGCGCGGATCGAGCTGCGCGGGCCGAACATCTACACCGATTCCACCGTCACCCGCGAGGTCTACACGGTGCGCGGACAGGTGCGACCGGGAAACTCCGGTGGGCCGTTGCTCAGCCCCGACGGCACCGTGCTGGGGGTGGTCTTCGGCGCCGCGATCGACGAGGCCGACGTCGGGTTCGCGCTGACCGCCGCCGAGGTGGCGCCCGTGGTCGAGGCTGGGCTGATCGACCAGTCGCCGGCGTCCACCCAGGCCTGCACGGCTGCCTGAGCCGGCATTTCGCGCGTCCTGGCGGCGCGGATCAACATCGACCGCGCGGACGAACGTGCCCGTGATGTGGCTGGTGGGACACGAGTGAACGGTTTCATCCGCGCGGCGTTACTTGATCCGCGCCTCCAGGACCGATCATCGGCCCGACGGGGTTGGCGCAGCGACAGGTCAGCCCGCGCGCTCGGCGAGGCCGGCGATCAGGTGGGTGACGAGATCCGGGGCCTCTTCGGCCGGGTAGTGTCCGGTGCCGCGCACGGTGGACATCGTGTACCAGCCGTTGCACATCTCCCGGGCGTCGGTCAGCGACGACGCCGGGGTGAACCGATCCGCGTCCCCGACCACATGCAGGACCGGCACATGGATCGGGCTGGCCAGCGCGTCGCGGTGCCGATGGCCGTCGGTGCGCCAGGGGGACCGTGCTACCCAGCGCAGATGCTCCACGGCCCCACGGGCCGCTCCGGGGATGCGGATCGCCCGGCGCATCCTGAACATCGTTTCGCGGAAATCGGGCGACGCCCGCCACACCGGCCCGGATTGCGAGCGCACGATCCGCTCGAGCAGTGCCGCGTTGCCGGCCACCAGGTGGCGTTCCGGCCATGCCGGGATGGCCGCCCAGGTGAGCAACCGTCCGTACCGGTCGGTGCGCACCGGGAGGGCGACCCTGGCCATCCGGATCGGGTGCGGCGCCGCGATCGCGACCACGCCCCTGACCTGCGCCGGCTTCATCACCGCTGTGTCGAACGCCGTCACCCCGCCGTACCCGTGCCCGACGAGCACCGCGTCCCGCTCACCGAGACTGCGCACCAAGCCAGCGATGTCGTCGGCAAGGGTGAAGGCGTCGAACCCGCGCTGGGTCTTGTCCGTGTCGCCATATCCTCGCAGATCCGGCGCGACGACCCGGAATCCGGCCTCGGCCAGTCCGGGTAACTGGTAGCGCCATGATCGCCAGTACTGCCCGAAGCCGTGCAGCAGCAACACCAGCGGTCCCGAGCCGGCTTCGACGATGTGGAACCGGATGCCGTTGGCGCTGACGTCACGGTGCACCCAGGGACCCGGGTCGCGCACCGCCGAGCCGTCGGGCACGCCCAAGTCGTCACGCTCGTCCGACTCATCGGCGGCCGCCGATGGAGCGCCGGCCGTCCCCGGGGCGCCGGACATCGACACGGCGCCGGCCGTAGCGTCCTCGCCCGTGCGGGTACCCGCCGTCCGGGAGTTCACTCTCGCATCGGCGGCGCGGCCCGCCTCGGAGCTGTGCGGGGTGACGTCCAGCTCGGCCGCTCCGGGCGCCGGGCGCCGGGGGCCGAATCGGCGGCGGTTCTTGGTCAGGTGCGTGGTCCCCTGCGGGTCACGGCCCGGTGGCAGCGGTCTTGAGGACGGACGCGGTCTGCTCCAGGGAGGCGATGGTCTTCTCCGGTTTCTTGATCTTCTTCACCTTGCGCCAGCCGATGAACGCGAAGACGCCGGCGATCAGCAACATCGCCACGAAGACGATGGTGAAAGCGGCCCAGCGCGGCAACCAGATGGCCAGGATCTCGCCCACCATGAACCAGAAGAAGAACAGCGAGAACGCCGCGGTCAAGCCGGCGATCGCGAACATCGCGCCGCCGGTGGCGCCCTGCTTGACCGACGCGGTGACCTCCAGCTTGGCCAGCTCGATCTCCGAGCGGATCAGCGTGGACATCTGGGTGGACACGTCCTTGACCAACTCGCCCATGGAGGCGTTGCGGTCGACCGCTGGCTCGGCCACCAACGGGATCGACGCGCCGGATGAGCCCGGCACGGTGAACCGGTTCGGCGGGGTGGGGGTGCCGGAAGTGGTCACAGCCCTCTCCTGAAGGTCGGGGCGGCCGGCCTGCCGGTTCCCCGGCCGATGCCGCCGTGCTGGTCAATTTCTGATTGCCCGCTTGTCACCGATCGCCCGGTCTCGGGTCTCGGACCGTACTGCCGGTGCCGGACGTGCGGCCCGACCCATCGTGCCATGCCGGTCCACCTCCGGCTGCGGGTAGGTGACTCGCGTCGGGGTGCTCGCCGACGTAGTGATCATCGGAGCGGGACCGACACGGGTGACCCGGCACGCGCCGGTCCCGAAACGGTGATCACCGGCTGACCGGTCACGGTCGCTCGCTCCGGGGCGGGGGCAGGACCGGGGTCGTTACTGGCCGAGAAGCCAACGATCAGGGGCAGCCAACTCCGCGGCGGCCGGTGGCCCCCAGGAACCCTGTGGATACGGCTGGACCGGCGGTCGGTTGTCCAGGATCGGCTGGATGACTGCCCAGGCATGGGCCAGGCCGTCGGGTCGGGTGAACAGCGCCCGGTCGCCGATCAACACGTCGTGGATCAGCCGGACGTACGGCGGCAGCGCGTCGGCCCCCGAGACGTCGCCCAGGACGATCTTCGCGTCGGTGGTGGTCAGACTCAGGCCGGGGCCGGGCTCCTTGACCACCATCGACAGCAGGACCGCCCCGCTGCCGGCCAGCGACAGCGTCAGCACCCCGCCGTCGACCGGTACGTCGAACGGCGCACCGGCTGGTTCGCGCAGCACGATGCTCACTCGCTGCGTCGAACCGGACATCCTCTTACCGGTTCGCATCAGGAACGGCACGCCGCGCCAGCGGTCGTTGTCGACCCACATTCGGGCCGCCACGAAGGTATCGGTGGTCGAGTCCTCGGCGATCCCAGGCACGTCCCGGTAGCCGTCGTACTGGCCGAGCACCACCTCGGCCGCGTCCAGCGGGCGGAAGCACGCGATCACCTCTTCCCGCGCGGATTGCAGGTCGTCCGCGGTCATGCTGGCAGGCGGCTCCATGGCGACCTCGGCGGCGACCTGCAGCAGGTGGGTGATGAGCATGTCCAGCACCGCGCCGGTGGCGTCGTAGAACCCCGCCCGGTCATCGATATCGAGGGTCTCCGGTGCGTCGATCTGGACGGACTTGATGTGCTCGGCGTCCCACGCGGTGGAGAACAGGCTGTTGGCAAAGCGCAGCACATGCAGATCCTGCGTTGCTTCCTTTCCCAGGAAATGGTCGATCCGATAGACCTGCGACTCGTCGAGCACCTCGTGCACGGCTTTGTCCAGGTCACGGAAATTGGCCGGTGACGTACCGAACGGCTTCTCGTAGACGACCCGGGAGCCGGAGGCAAGGTTGTGCTTGCCCAGCGCTGCCGTCAGCCCGGTGAACGCCACCGGCGGCACCGCCAGGTAGTGGACGAGTTGTGCATCGCCGCCGAGGTCGGCGCGGGCGTCCGCGATGACGTCGAGCAGGCTGCCGGGATCATCGGTGCTGAAACCGCCGCCGGCGAACCGCAATCGGGAGCTGAAGTCGTCCCAGGGTCCGGCATCCGGGTGCGGGCCGAACGCCCGGAGCGTGTCGTGGACGTGCTTGCGGAAATCCTCGTGCGAGACATCGCCGCGCCCGTTGCCGACCAGCAGGTAATTCTCCGGGAGCAGTTTCTGTTGCGCCAGGGTGAAGAACGCCGGGATGACCATCCTCTTGGCCAGGTCGCCGGTGGCGCCGAAGAGGACGAACACGATCGGCGTGCCGGAAACGGAAGTGGCGGTCATCGGTGACGTCCTTGGTCTCAGCGGTGACGCGCGGTCACGTCAGGCACCGCCGAGGGTAGCCGCTGAATGCTGTCCCTGCGCGTTGCTCACTCCGCCTGCGCGTTGCTCACGCCGCCTGCGCGTTGCCCCAGCTGCAGGCAGAGGAACGTGCACCCGGCGACAGCATCGCCCGGTTCAGGCACAGCAGCGCGCCGGGCCGAGAGCATCTCCCCTGCCGGCGCGCTGCGAAATCGGGCCGAGTTGATCCGAGTTAATCCTCCTTGGCTCCGGAGAGTCCGGTGCTGATCAGGTTCATCACGGCCGAGTCCTGCAGGGTGGTGACGTCGCCGACGGTGCGGTTCTCGGCGATGTCGCGCAGCAGTCGTCG
>JADGOY010000184.1 GCA_017882715.1 Nakamurella sp.
GACCGGGTCACCGTCACCGGGTTCCTTGAGCACATGCGGGCCACCAAGTCGTGGACGCCCTCGACCTACAACCAGCGGCTGGCGTGCATCCGGTCGTTCTTCATCTACGCGGCGGCCGCTGAGCCGACGCTCACGATCTACCTTGCCGACCTCGCCGCCATCCCGCGACTCAAGGCTCCGGCCGCGGCACCGGTGAAGTACATGAGCACAGACGCGGTCACGGCGCTGCTCGCCGCCCCGGACCCGGGCACCCGGATCGGGCTGCGTGACCAGTTCTTCATGATCCTCATGTATGACCTGGCTGCCCGCGACGCCGAGATGCTCGCCATGAACCTCGCCGACATCGACACCAGGCGACTCACCGTGGACCTGCTCGGGAAGGGCTCCAAACCCAGGCGCCTGCCCATCACCAGCGAGACGGCCCAGCACTTCGGCCGCTACGCCGCGGTGTTCCACCCCAGCCCGGAACCGGCGACCCCGATGTTCTACACCATGCGGAATCATCGTCCGACGCGGATGTCTGACGACAACGTCGCCAGGCTCGTCCGCCAGCATGCCGCCACCGCCAAAGCCAGATGCCCTGACGTCCCGGCCCGGCTCCACCCGCACATGCTCCGGCACTCCCGGGCGATGCATCTCTACCAGGCCGGCATGCCACTGGCCCTGCTCACCGAGTGGCTCGGGCACGCCGACCCTGAGACCACGCTCATCTACGCACACGCCGACACCGAGATGAAGCGCCATGCTCTCGAGAAAGCAAACATCGCAACAACCCGCAGCCCTCTCCCGACCCCGCTGTGGCACGGCCGCGAGGACATCATCCAGCGGCTGTGCGGACTCAAGGAGTGACACCGGATTATTCCGACAGGCGATAGTTGCCAGAGCGCGTCAGCCAAGGTCCCGGGCCTCTTACGCGCAGGAAGGAGCGGGCATCGGAATAACCCGAGAATCGGAGTAATACCAGTTCTCTCTAGCTTCCAATGGGTGTCCTCGACGTAGCTTCCCTTGGCTGGAGGCACTGTCGTGGACGCATTCTCTTGATCGTGTCCTCTCGGTTCTTCCGGGCCGGCCGACGGGGTGCGCCCGGCGGCGGGCGCTGGACAGCCCGGCCTTCGTCCGACGGGACTGTCGTACGTGTGTTCTACCCTGCCGGCAATTGTTCCTCGGCGTGGAGGTCAGGATGCGGGTGCAGCGGGTGTTGATGCCGGATGGGTCGGAGTCGTGGACGGTGCTCGGCCCGACCGGCGAACCGGTCGGTCCGGTGGAGGCGTTCCTGGCGCACCTGCAAGCATTGGACCGATCTCCGACCACGCTGCGGACCTACGCGACGACCTTGAAGCTGTGGTTGCAGTTCCTTGATCGGCTTGGCGTGGCCGTCGACGAGGCGACAGTGGACCACGTCTCGCGGTTCGTGGCGTGGCTGCGATCCCCGGCCGATAACGTTGCGGTGCTGGAGGGCGGTTCCGGCCGGTGCGGCCCGGCCACGGTGAACCGGCACCTGGCCGCGCTGTTCACCTTCTACGAGTACCGGGCCCGCAACGGCGTGGTGCTGGCACAGTCGTTGGTGGCCTGGCGGCGGGTCAACCGGGGTGGCTACCGACCTTTCCTCCACCACGTCACTGCCGGCCGGCCGTCGGCGACCCGACCGTTGCGGATCCGGCAACCCCGGCGGCTGCCGCGGACCCTGACCGAGGAACAGATCCTGGCGCTTGCCCAGGCCTGCGAGCACCTGCGGGACCGCTTCCTACTAATCCTCCTCGCAGAAACAGGCATGCGGATAGGGCAGGCATTGGGGTTGCGGCACAACGACTTCGTCTCCCACCGCCGGGAATTGCGGATCGTGCCGCGGCGGGACAACACCAATGGTGCCCGCGCGAAAACCGTTGACGAGCATACGATCCCGATCTCGACCGGACTGGTCCGGCTCTACACCGCCTACATGTTCGACGAATTCGCCGAATGCGACTCGGACTACGTGTTCGTGAACCTGTTCGCCGAGCCCCACGGGCGGCCGCTGCGCTATCAGGCCGTGCACCAACTGGTCCGCCGGCTGCGGAAGGACACCGGGATCAGCTTCACCCTGCACATGCTCCGCCATTCCCGGGCCACCGACTTGCTCCGCCACGGCGTCGGCGTCGACGTGGTCGCGCGACTGCTCACGCACCGCTCGTCGACGACGACATCGCAAACCTATATTCACCTGGACGTCGACGACCTCCGCGCCGAGCTCACCCGGGCCGGGGCCTGGACCGCGCAGGATCCCCGGTGAGCGCCGACCCGGCGAAGGTGTTGCGGGCCGTGCCGGCCGGCGGCGACGACGTGGAAAGCCGGTACGCCGCCGACGCCTGGCAGGCCGGCGAGCTCGGGGTGCCAGCCGCGCGTGGCCAGCGCGCGGTCAGCTTCACCGGGATCGGCCAGTCATGGCTACGGGAGGGCGCGAAACGCTGGGCCCGGCAACGACTTTCCACCGGCTGCGCGTTCAACACGATCTGCGCCGGAGCAATTGCGCTCAAACGCTTCTCACGTTTCCTGGCCGCGGGTGAGCCGCCCGCGACCAAGCCGCAGGACATCGACCGGGCGCTGCTGGAACGTTACCTGGGCTACCTGGCGCCGCTGCCGTTGGCCGACTCCACGAAGGTCCTGTCGCGGGTGTTCCTCCGCGGGTTCCTGGAGGAAAACCGCCGCTACCGGTGGGTACCGACCATCCCGGCCGGGGCGACGATCTACCCGGAGGAATTGTCCGGCCGCCGCCGGTCGCTGCCCAGGTTCATCCCGGAGTTCGTGATGGGACAACTGGAATCCGAGGAGAACCTCGCCCAGCTGCGGCCGCCCTACCGGAACCTGATCGTGCTGATCGCCCAGACCGGGCTGCGGGCCGGAGACGCCTGCGCGCTGCCGTTCGACCCGCTGCTGTCCGACAGCGCCGGCTGGCCGTGCCTGCGGTTCACCAGCTCGAAGATGCGCGCCGAACACCAAATACCCTTGTCGGCCCAGGCGATCGAGGCGATCCGCGCCCAGCAAGACCACGTCCGCCAGCTCTGTCCCGACGGGTCGGCATGGCTGTTCCCGTCGCGGTCCGACTCGGAGCAGCCGGTACCCTACGAAACGCTGCGCAAGGCCTTCTTGTCCTGGCAGCAGCGCATCAGCCTGCACGATAAAACAGGCTGCGCCACAACAGTTACCATCCACCAATTCCGGCACACATTCGGCACCAGACTGATCAACTCCGGGGTTCCGCAACACGTCATCCAACGACTGCTGGGCCACGCCAGCCCGGACATGACTGCCGTTTACGCCCGGCTGCACGACACCACGATCCGAGCCGAGTTCGAACGTTACTGCCAGACCCGGGTCGACGTGCAGGGCCGCCTCCTCGGCTTCGATCCGGAGGCGGTCACCGCGGACGCCGAGTGGGTCAAACACCGACTGTCCCGCGCCTCCGACACCCTGCCCAACGGGTACTGCGGCCGGCCGCCCCAACAGGACTGCCCGCATCCCAATGCCTGTTTGACATGCCCGGATTTCCAGACGACCGCCGAGTTCCTGCCCGTGCACCAGCAGCAGGCCGAACTCACCCGCGAGCTCTTGGGGGCCGCCGAGGGCGCCGGCCGTCAACGGCAGGCCGCCAACCACCGGACGGTGCTGATCAACCTCGACAAGATCATCACGTCCCTGCAGTCGCTGCGCACCGAGCGGGGCAAGGATGGCTGACCGCGTCGAACGGCTCCGCGACGCGGCGCAGGCCCGACACGAAGTGACCCTGCGGCGCGCGGAGAGCGTCTTGCAACGGATGGCCAAACGCGGCGACCCGGTCACTTTCAACCGGGTGGCAGAGACGGCCGGAGTGTCACGTTCCTGGCTCTACCGGCAACCCACGCTCCGCCAAGAGATCGACCGGCTCCGCGACGCCTCAGCCAGCCGGCCCGGCCTGCCGTCCGCCGAGCGAGCCTCCACCGACTCCCTCCGGCAGCAACTCCACACCTACCGCGAGGAGATCACCCGGCTACGGACCGAGAACCAGGAACTGCGCGAACAACTCGCTCGGCACCTCGGCGCCGCCCGCACGGCAGCCGTCACACGACCCTCATAACCGCCGTCGAAGACATGTCTACAACAAGAAAGATGTTGCTCCACAACAGATACAGTCCGAGGGATCAAGAGAAAACGGGTTATGGCGAGCCCGCGATTATGCCGAGGAAGCCGCTGGTGCGGTTCGTCTTGCCTGCTCGGCGGCGGTTTGGCTTGGTGTCTATTCGGCATAGTCGCGGTCCTGATCGATGCTCTTCTCCGGGGTCAACCGGAGAAGGGAACCACGATGGGCAGACGCAAGATGCAGGTGGCGGGGCCGCTGGCACCGTATGTCGATGGGTTGAAAGCCGACCTTGTCGGACGCGGGTATGGGTCGGAGTCCGTGAGCGAGTTGGTTCGGCTGATGGCGCATGCCAGTCGTTGGTTGGCTGATCGAGGGCTGGACGGCGACGGTTTGACCGCCATTCGGACGGAGCAGTTCCTTCGGGCCAGAAATGAGGAAGGCCGTCGCCGTCGGGTATCGACTGGCGGGATGGCCCCGTTGCTTGACTTCCTGCGTCGCATCGGTGTTGCCCCGCCGCCGGAGCCCATCGGCGTGAGCGGTCCGGTGGAGTCTCTGATCGGCCGATACGAGTTCTATCTCGTCCAGGAACGGGGGTTTTCATCGGCGAGTCTGCCGCACTACCTCGATGACGCCCGCACCTTCTTGGTGGCCCGGGGCTTTACCGGTGACGCCGACCTGAAGAGCCTGTCCGTGACGGATGTCGTCGACTATCTGCGGTCCCGGTGCGGCCGTTTCTCGGCGGGCTACGCCAAGTCGATGACTGTCCGGCTGCGTTCGCTGCTGCGGTTCCTGCATGTGCGAGGCCTGATACCGAACGCGCTTGCTGCTGCGGTGCCCTCGGTGGCGAGTTGGCGGCTCACGGAACTGCCCACCGGGGTCGGCGCCGCCGACGTGGCGCGTCTGTTGAACAGTTGCGATCGTGATCGGCCCACGGGCCGACGCGACTACGCGGTCATGCTGCTCCTGACGCGGCTGGGGTTGCGGGCAGGCGAGGTCGCAGTGCTGCGGCTAACCGACATCAACTGGCGCACAGGCGAACTCACGATTCACGGGAAGGGGAACCGGGAGGATCTGCTGCCGCTGCCGCATGACGTCGGCGAGGCGATCGCCGCATGGTTGCTGCGGGGTCGGCCACGCGGCGTCTGCTCCACCGTGTTCACCCGGGTCCTCCCGCCGCTCGGCCCGTTGTCGGGCAGTGCCGTGTCCGCGCTGGTGCGTCAGGCGTGTAGGCGGTGCGGTGTGCCGCCGGTGGGTGCCCATCGACTCCGGCATTTCGCCGCCACCCGGATGCTTCGCGCCGGTGGCAGCCTCGCCGAGGTCGGGCAGGTGCTGCGGCACCGCAGCCCTGCCGTGACGTCGATCTACGCCAAGGTCGACCGGGTTGCCTTGTCTGCGGTCGTCCAACCCTGGCCGGGCGGCGCGGCATGACCGACCTCCAACAAGCCCTCCCGGAGTACCTCACCCTTCGCCGCGGTTTGGGCTACAAACTCCACGAAGTGGGTCGCCTGCTGACCAGTTTCGTCGCGTTCGCCGACCAGGCCGGCGCGTGCACGGTCACCATCGATCTGGCGCTGGCCTGGGCGACACTGCCCGCCAAGGCCGCTCCGGTCTACATCGCCCACAGACTCAGCGCCGTCAGAGGGTTCGCCGGCTACCTCCAGACGATCGACCCCACGACCCAGATCCCAGCCGCCGGCTTGTTACCCGGCCGTGGCTATCAGCCCCCCACGCCCTATCTGTACTCGGATGACGACGTCTTGGCCCTGCTCGCAGCGGCTCGGGCGCTGACCCCGCCGCTGCGGTCGGCGACCTTCGAAACGCTCATCGGCCTGCTGGCAGTCTCAGGCCTTCGAATTGGTGAGGTCATGCGACTCGACCGGGACGAGGTCAATCTCACCGACGAGGTGTTGACGGTACGGAACTCCAAATTCGGCCGGTCGCGGGAGGTGTTGTGTCACCGCAGCACCGTCGAGGCGCTTCGCGTCTACGCCGACCGACGAGACGGCTTGTGCACCGCCCCGAGGTCTGCGAGTTTCTTCGTCTCGACCCGGGGCGCCAGGCTGACCCACAGCACGATCCACCGAACCTTCCAATTGCTCCTCCGCCAAACACGCCTGGATCAACGGCCCGGCGTGTGTCGCCCTCGTGTTCACGATTTCCGTCACTCGTTCGCCGTCAACACCCTGCTGCGCTGGTACCGCGACGGCATCGACGTCCAGGCCCGAATGCCGCTGCTCTCCACATACCTGGGGCACATCAATCCGGCCGCCACGTACTGGTACCTGTCCGCGGCTCCCGAACTGATGGCACTGGCCGCCGAGCTGCTGGAACGATTCACCGGGGAACCGTCGTGAGCGCGCTCGCACCCACCCTGCAGGCCTTCTTCACCGAGCGGCTGATCAACCAACGACGCGCCAGCCAACACACCATCGCCGCCTACCGAGACACGTTCCGGCTGCTGTTGAACTTCACCCAGCAGCGGACCGGCATCACGCCCGTCAAGCTCGACTTCGCAGCTCTGGAAGCACCTCTCATCGGCGCGTTCCTTGATCACCTCGAACACCACCGGGGCAACAGCGTGCGCACCCGCAATGCCCGGCTCGCGGCAATCCACTCGCTGTTCGCCTTCGCGTCGCTGCACCACCCCGAACACGCCGCACTCATCGCCCAGGTGCTGGCCATCCCGTCCAAACGCTTCGACCGGACCGTCGTTGCATTTCTGGACCCCCAGGAGGCCGATGCCCTGCTCGCCGCTCCCGACCGGAGCCGTTGGGTCGGTCGCCGCGACCATGCGCTGCTGGCCGTTGCGTTGCAGACCGGCCTGCGCGTCTCGGAACTGACCGGGCTCCTCTGCCAAGACGTACACCTCGGCGTCGGAGCCCACGTTCGGTGCCTGGGCAAAGGACGGAAACAACGGTGCACACCGCTGACGACGCAAACCGTTGCCATGCTGCGGATCTGGCTGAAGGAACGCCACGGCCAAACAACAGGCCCGCTGTTCCCCACCAGCCGAGGACGAGCGCTCAGCCGCGACGCCGTCGCACTGCTCGTCGCGAAGTACACCGCCATCGCCCGAACTCATTGCCCGACGCTGCAAAGCAAGACCGTCACTCCACACGTGCTGCGACATACGGCGGCCATGACCCTTCACCGGGCCGGAACGGACAGCACGGTGCTCGCGCTCTGGCTCGGTCACCAGAGCTCCCGATCGACCGAGCCGTACACCCACGCCGATCTCCACATCAAGGAACGAGCACTCGCACGCACGGCCCCTGCCGGCACGACCCCCGGGCGATACCGGGCACCAGACGCACTCATCGGCTTCCTCGAGGGCCTGTAGTTATGCCGACATTTCCAAATCGTTCCCCGCCCAGCAGCAACTCATCACATCCCACCTCGGCATAATCGCGGGCTCGCCATAATCCCCGAACGTGACCGTGTGCGGGAACGCCGGCACCGGGTGCAGCCGGAGCCGTTCCTGTTCCAGCATGTCGGCCGGGGCCCGTTTGGTGGTCCGGTGG